>PKUF01000111.1 GCA_002869635.1 Desulfuromonas sp.
CTGAATGTCGACCAGCAGAGTCTCCTGGTGCGATGACAGGCGCTGAGATAAGTCTTCGGCGCTGATGTAGTTGTAGCTGCCACTCCACGCGACAGAGGTTGCAAATAATACAAGGGCGGACAGGATCAGGATCTGTTTCACGGATAACTCCTCACGGACGATGTGAGCGTTGCTTGTGTTCGGCCATATGTGGCTATCTGCGGCCAGAGGCAATGCTGGTTGAGAAATATCGGTATGCGGTCATCATCCCTGAACAAACGGATCTAATCCAATATTTTTAATCGATGGGAGCGACTATTTTTATAGGGGAATTCTATTGTGGGGGGCGGCAAAAAAAGGCCGCTGTGTGGGGCAGCGGCTCAGGTTGCTGACAAAGTCCTCGCCATCGGGCGGAGACTTTGTGCCATTATAAGGAAAACTTGCATAATTCGGATACGTTAAGAGAGGGACGTCAACAAATAAATTTGTTTTGAAATTCTTCTGCATAGAAGAACATTCCAAAAAACTTTACTGGTTGGGTATTTTCGGGCTGAAGTCTTCCCAATAATTCACAACAAAACCCCGCACTCGAAAATGCGGGGTTTTGTCAGTGCCCTAGGGGCATCATTTTAATCTAAGGGCCCCTTTTGTAGTAAATATGAAAATTATTCGTTGATTTTTATATGCCAGAGTCTTTGTACGCGTCCAGCCTTGTTTGCCGCCGCGCGACCTGAAAGAAAGTAGACCCCGCCATTCTCAAATTGTGGCCAAGAATCCCAAGAACCAAGTTCAGTAAGCTGCTGTTTTTGGGTGCCATCAATATTCATTACCCAGATGTTATAGTCGCCCCCTCTCAGAGGTTTGCCACTATCTCCTTCATTGGATACATACGCAATCTGTTTGCCATCTTTGGAAAAGGAGGGAATCCCTTCCACAACTTTTTGTGTGTTGGTCAGTTGCGTAAGATCTGTGCCATCAGCACTAATGAGCCAGATGTCATCGCGAAATTCGAAGGCAATTTTTTTGCCGTCAGGTGACCACCGAGGGTAATTTCCTTCCCTTATCTGAGTGAGCTCACCTCCATGTAGGTTCGTGGTCCAAATCGTGTTAGCTGTCGTCTTTCCTAGCCTTTGAGATGTAACAAAAACAATTTTATTGTTTTTGCGACAGACATCTGGCGAATTGTCATAGCCCAATCCGGTGGCGGGCAATCGAGTTCGAGCTCCGGCCCCGTCGGACCGGACTTTCCAGATGGTTCCTCCTGATTCAAAAACGATAAACTTTCCATCAGAGGTAAATGATGGTGAGAGACAGTCCGATCCATTTGAACTGGTGATTTTTATCGGAGCACCACCTGTTTTGGATATTTTCCACAGGTCGAGGGGGACTTGTCCTATTCTCGTTGCGGTTTGTTTAGTTTTTCTCACTTTAACTTTTGTTTGAGCTGCAGAAACAACAATGGATTCACCATCTGGAGAAATGGCGTACTTACGGCGGACATCAACTCCTTCGGGTGAAATTCTTTGCAGAACGCCTCGGACGGAAGGCTCGTCGAATTCCTTGACGAAGCCCTTAGAGGACGCGAAGGTTTTAGATGCTTTTTTTTGTGCACATCCTGTTGCGAAGCTCAGTGAAATGATAGCTATCAAGAAGGTTGCTAGTTTTATTAACTTAACCACGTTGTCTCCTTTGTTGGATTAAAACCGAATGATAAAGTCTAGCGCTAAACCAGCATATTCTTGATCGCCGCCGGTCCATTCACGCTTTCTGGAGAAAAGTTCCGTTTCCATGGCAAAAGAATCAGTAAACCAGAAATTGTTGCTAAGAGAGATGTATGTTTGTTCTCGAGAACCGCCTCCAGTATAGTCGCGGTCTCTTTTCTGATAGTTAAGAATGACTGAGTAAATGCTACCGGGGTATAGCCCGATCTCGAAACCGGTGCGATCTTCGTCGTAGTTTGATTTTCCCATCCACTCACTTTCGCTTTGTGCATAACTAAGACTTGTCCAGAGGATGTCAAAAAGGAATGCGCGGCCGGTTATAGTAGTGGTGTCTGCTTCCCATGCACCATCTTCTGCAGAATCGAGAGAAATTTCGATATTGAAAACTTGTTCAATATATTGGTCGACAGAAAAACGAATACTTTTCCAGTCGTCTTCGTCTTTTGAGTAGGAAACTCCAAATCCCGTTGCCCATTCTTCAGTGGGTGTATAGTACTTGCCTCCTAGACTTGTTTCTGTTCCGTCTGTATCTGCCGAGTCGTCCCAGTCATATTCCCATGAAAAGTAGGATGCATTGATGTGTGAAGGATGTTGTAAAAATGGTTTTAAACGACGGGGTTGCGGCACATCATAGCTATAGCCATAATCATAGTCATCGGAGTCCAGTCCAGGGAGGTAGATCGTATAGCCCAGACCATAGGTTGTCCGTGAAAAGTCATCTGACCATGGTCCGGATTGACTTTCCCCTACCGCAGCACTTGCCCCAAACTGAATTTCATTCCATTGGCTTGCGAGGGCGGGAGTTGTTAAGAAAACAGCACAGGTCAGAAAAATGAGTAGTTTTTGCATTCGACACCTCCTATAAATTTCAAAAAATTAGTACTAATAGCCTAGCCTTAGTTGAGTAGTCTAGAAAAAAATGACAATAGATAGATCTTTAGTGTGATGAAGAGAAGTCTTTTACTTCCGTTTACCACTACGGGTTTTCTTGTTCTTGGCGCTGTTGAACAGATCAGCCAGGGTGCCCATGCCCGCGCCGGATGGTGTTGGCTGTTCGCTGTAGTTGGTCTCGCCCGCTTCGCTGTCGGTGCCGACCGGTGCCAGCGCAATGCGCTGCTGATCCGTGTCGATTTTTTCGATGACAACC
>PKUF01000133.1 GCA_002869635.1 Desulfuromonas sp.
CATCTATAAACCGGCAGCGGGACAAAACCCAAAAATCACCATGGACGCCATGGGTGAAGGAGAATCCTGCGGCGCCTGCCATGACGGAGACACCGCCTTCGGCGTCGCCGACGACTGCAGCAGCTGCCATCCAACTCGGGAGATCACGATTCCGGAAGAGGATGCAGGTGACGTACTCTTCAGTCACGAGGTTCACACCAGCATGTTCGGCTGCAGTGATTGTCACGCTGACATTTTCAAACCGGCAGCGGGCAAAAATCCCAAGACAAGCATGGAAGCGATGGAGGACGGCGAATCTTGTGGCGCCTGTCATGATGGAGACTCTGCCTTCAGCGTCGCCGAGGATTGCGAAGCCTGCCACCAAATGTGATGCCCTCTTTGCGTCCCTCCACCTGCTCATTAACACCCAAAGAGGGGACGCCGACAACGGCCTCCCCTCTTTTTTCTGCAGGAGTTTGTAAGCGATGCGTTACGCCAAACATTTTAAAACGGGACAGAAGCTGCTTTTACGGCCACTCGCCGCGGATGAAGATCGCTTTGAGGCCCTCTCTGCTTTCTATCAGGACCAGGTCGGAGAGAACCTTGCGGTCTTCACCCTTCCCTACGGCACAGCTCAAGACGAGCGCTACCCTTTCGCCGAGAAGATGCCCTTTGAAATGTACAGTGACAGCCTCGGCCTCGGCATCCGCGTCACCGGAACCTTCGACACCTACCTTGACGGCTCAGACTTCCGCGTCACCCTGAATGATGACTTCCAACTCTTCCAACGCCGTCTTCACGGCCGTAAAGAGACTGCAATCGGCATCAAATACACCAAAGGAAAAGGGACGCTCCGCTCTTTCCGTAATCAATGGGAGAAGAACGTCACCCTCCTCGAAAAGAGTCCCGATCCGGCAAAGATTCCGGTGTTTCCCATGACCCCGATCAACCTGAGTCAGGGTGGAGCCCGCTGTGACCTGCGCGAACCGGTCGAGATCTCAGATCTCTGCCTCCTTCTTTTGCGTCTTTCAGAGTCTGAGTTGCCAATCTGCGCTCTTGCCGAGGTCGTCTGGAGGGGAGGCGAAGTCGAAGGAGGACGCCGCACCTGTGGTATGCAGTTCCTCAATATTCTCGAACGTGACCGTAAACGGATCGAAACCTACTTGAAGAACCTCCCCGTTGACGAGGACCCACCGCCCACTGAAGAGGAATAAGCCTCACCACCACACCTCTAAGACATTGATTCAAAAGACAAAACGCCATCCATCCACAGCTTCGTGGAAAACCCTGTGAGCAAGGGAGAAACAACTCAGGGAAAGCCGCCCTCAGAGCGGGCCCGCAGCGTTTTGCCTAAAAAAGCAGCACCTTTTCAGGGGAATTTTTGAGGGGTTTGCCAGGGAGAGGGATCGACTTGGGCTGCCTTTAATCGAGTCATAAATTCCCCCCTTGAGACCTCCATTGCCCCAAGAGAAAGAAGATGAGGCGATGTCACCTGACAGTCAATCAGGGCGATTCCGCAGTCTCGGCAAAAGTCCACCAGATGCGCCAGCGCCACCTTTGACGCGTCACGCTGACGGTGAAACATCGACTCTCCAAAAAAACATTTTCCCAACACAATACCGTACAATCCCCCCATCAGCTCCCCGTCTCTCCAACATTCAAGGGAATGGGCAAATCCCGAAGAAAAGAGCTCTCGATAGGCTGTCATCATCCGCGCGTCGATCCAGGTCCCTCCATCCTGTCCCTGACGTGGGGTCTCGGCACAAGCCCGCACCACAGGCTCAAAAGCCTGGTCGATGCTGACACTAAAAAGACCTTGTCGCAAACGTTTCGCAAGAGAACGGGAAGGCTGGAAGGTTATAGGATCAAGAATGCAGCGGGGGGAGGGAGACCACCACAAAAGGGGGTCGTCGGCATTAAACCAAGGGAAGATCCCCATACTGTAGGCAAGAAGAAGCCGTGGCAGGGAGAGATCCCCTCCCACGGCGAGAAGGCCTTCTTCGGTGGCGAGGTGCGGTGACGGAAAACGAAAAGCCGCATCGAGCTGAAAAATGGGCATCGCTCTAGTCGTAGCGAAAGGTCAAAACGCCACGTCGCAGACCGACCCGAGCCATGCCCCCCTGTCGCAACGCTCCAAACAGAAGCTCTCCGGCAAGAACATCTCCGACTTCGCTCTGCATCAGACGCGCCAGCGGACGAGCCCCGAAAAGGGGATCGTATCCCTTCTCGGCAAGATAGCGCCGGGCCGCCGGAGTAAGCGTCAGGGTCACTCCGCGTTCACCTAGCCGTTCTGTCAACTCGGCAACAAATTTATCAACAACCGCACCCATGGTTGCACTGTCAAGCGCAGAGAACGAGATCGTCGCATCAAGTCGGTTACGAAACTCTGGGGTAAAGAGACGCTCTAACGCCTGACGGGGAGAGCCCCCTTGCGGGCTGCCAAACCCGATTCCCGGGCTCCCCATCTCTCGCGCCCCGGCGTTGCTGGTCATGATCAGAATCACCTGGCGAAAATCGACCTGTTTACCATTGTTGTCGGTCAAGGTTCCGTGATCCATCACCTGCAACAAAATGCTGAAAAGGTCAGGGTGTGCTTTTTCAATTTCGTCGAGCAAGAGAACCGCGTGGGGATGCTTCACCACCGCCTCGGTGAGAAGCCCTCCCTGATCGAAGCCGACGTAGCCGGGAGGCGCACCGATCAGTCGGGCGACAGAATGCTTCTCCATGTACTCGCTCATATCGAAACGTAAGAACTCAATGCCGAGCTGAGTCGAAAGCTGACGCGCCACCTCGGTTTTCCCCACCCCGGTCGGTCCGGTGAAGAGGAAAGAGCCGACCGGTTTCTCCGGATGGGCTAAACCGGCGCGAGAACGGTGAATAGCTCGAACCAACGATTCAATGGCACCATCCTGGCCAAAGACCCGCCGTTTAAGGTCGCGGTCGAGATTTTGCAGTTTTTTCCGGTCGGAACCGGAAACGCTACGTAGCGGAATCCGGGCAATCTCGGCCACCACCGCCTCAACTTCGGAAACACCGACTTTTTTCCGTCGCCCCCCCTGCAGTCGGCAGCTCGCTCCGAGTTCATCAATGGCATCGATCGCCTTATCGGGGAGATGGCGGAAATTGATGTGGCGAGCTGAGAGTTCGGCCGCAGCGTCAAGCGCTTCGTCGCTGTAGCGGATACCGTGGTAATTCTCGTAATGCCCCCGTACCCCCTTGAGAATCTCCACCGTCTCGGCAACACTCGGCTCAAGAACATCGATCTTCTGGAATCGCCGCGACAGAGCCCGATCCTTGTCAAAGAGGTTCTTGTACTCTTCGTAGGTGGTGGAACCAAGACAGCGCAACTCCCCCGAAGCGAGAGCCGGTTTGAGAATATTGGAGGCATCCATCGACCCACCTCCGGTCGCCCCCGCTCCGACGATGGTGTGGATCTCATCAATGAAGAGGATACTTTCTCCCCTCTCGGCCAGCGCCGCCAGAACCGCCTTGAGGCGCTCTTCGAAGTCTCCCCGGTATTTGGTACCGGCAAGCAGTGCCCCAAGATCGAGAGCGTAGACCGAAAAATCAGCGAGTGCTTCCGGCCCTTCACCCTGTTCGAGTTGCAGGGCAAGCCCTTCGGCCAAAGCGGTCTTGCCAACCCCCGGTTCACCGACAAAAAGAGGATTATTCTTACGCCGTCGACAGAGGGTCTGAATCGCCCGCTTCAGCTCCCCCTGACGTCCGATAAGGGGATCAATATCACCATTACGGGCACGCAGACGCAAATCGTGTGTGTACGCGGCCAGAGGATCGCGAGGGCGTTCCTTCTTACCGTTCTTGGCCGGAGCATCACTTCGGGAAGGGCCCGGCGCATCCTTCTCAGCAACCGGCTCACGATGCGAAATAAAGCGTAAAACATCAAGCCGTGCCACCCCCTGCTGTTCAAGGAGCTGAGCCGCCTGAGAATTCTTTTCGTCGAGCAAAGCAACGAGAAGATCGCCAATTTGGGCCTCCTTTTTCCCTGCCGACTGCAAATGTGCCACAGTCCGTTGCAGCACCCGCTGCAAAGCGACGGTCTGTTCCGGCACATGATTTTCATCCGGTGCCTCGAGAGATTCAAGGTGCCGGTTGAGATAATCGTCAAGAAGGTGGCGCACCTGATCGAGATCGCAACTGCAACCCCGCAGAATTTCTTGAACCATCTGGTCAAAAAGCATGGCGTAGAGCAAGTGCTCTGTGGTGAGGAATTCATGACAGCGCCGCTGGGCTTCTCGCACTGCCACGGAAAAGGCGATCTGAACATCCTGACTAAACATCATAAGACCTCCCTAAGCCGCGTCAATCCGACAACGCAACGGAAACCCGGCAACCTCTGCCCGTTCATGCACCAGAGCAACCTTGGTCTCGGCAATCTCAAAGGGGTAATGACCACAGACACCCTCTCCCTGCTGGTGAATATTCAGCATGATCCGGGTCGCTTCCGGGGGAGGCTTGCGGAAAATCTTCTCAAGTGTCTCAATGACAAACTCCATACTGGTATAATCGTCATTGAGCATAATGACTGTAAAAAGAGGAGGCGTCAGCGTCTGACGCTGTGCTTCCGTCGCACTGTGGGTTTCTGTCTTTTGTGCCATCTATCCCGTCCTTCAAAGTATCATCAAGCGTCTCTCAAAATAGCACAAAAGAACATCTCTTGACCACCGAGAGATGACCTCACAGAGAGCGCCATCGTGCCCCGGACCAGAAGATCTCTTCAGGCTCCGCCTGCGGCAACAACTGATAGAGAGCGGTGACCAGCCGCTGACTACGCCCCTCAAGTCCTGCCGCCTCAATCACCTCCCCCCAAAGAGTAAAGAGTTGCTCCCAACTCTCTTTCTGCAACAGGTTCATCAAAACCGGTGACTCCTCGCCCAAAGCGACCGAGGCCAAAGCATCACGGCAATCCTCAGCATTGGCCGAGGTGACCGAGCGACAGAGAATCGGCCGCACCGTGTAGATACTGCAATTCTGAGCCGCATCGAGAAAGAGGCACGGCTTACGCAAAAAAAGACGCTCTTCGTCATCAAGCCCCAAGGTCTGATGATACATTTCGCCCAGTCGCTGCCGTAACTGATGCAGCGCCTCAGGCGTGAGGGTCTGCTGGAGATGGCGAACGATCCGTAGCGCCTCAGGATAAAGGACTCCGACATTGACGACACAACAGGTCCCACACCCGGCCCGGCAGGCAATGTGCTCTCTCTCTTTTGCAGGCTGCCTCGCGAAGAGGGCTCCATCAACTCGGGCCAGGGCATCCGCCATAGCCGACTCCAGGCGTCGTATCTCTTTACGGCGCAAGCTCTCTTCCAGATTTTTTCGGACAACAGCTAGCAGATCTATGCATAGGGTCGCTTCAGGCATCGGATCCTCCCATAAAAATAAACACCGTTCTATCTCCTCAGGGTAACAAAAATCTCCATGAGGGGAAACCTCGTGTCGCCAGAAATACGGCAACGATTTCACTGTGAGTCGACAGGTAAAGCTGCTATAGTCGCGCAGATTCGCCATTCACAAAGAACACTGCTTAGCTGAAGGAAAGGGATAACATCATGGCAACAGCCCAAAAAGGCGACCGGGTCCGGGTCAAGTACACGGGCAAACTCGATGACGGACAGATTTTTGATTCTTCTGAGGAGTGCGGCTGCGGCTGTGACGAAGAGGAAGGTCCTCTCGAATTCGTGATCGGAGAAGAAGAACTCCTCCCCGGTTTTGAAGAGGCCGTGATCGGCATGAGCATTCAGGAGAAAAAAGAGATCAAGCTTGTGGCCGAGGACGCCTACGGCCCTTGGCATGAAGAGATGGTCATGGCGATTGAACGCAGTGAGATCCCCGAAGATATTGAACTTGAGATCGACAATATGCTTGAAGTGACCGATGAGGATGGTAGCGCCTTCCCGGTGCGTATCACCGAGGTGACCGACACGACCGTCACCCTCGACGCCAACCACCCCCTCTCCGGAGAAGACTTGACCTTCGAAATCGAGTTGGTCGAAATCCTCTAGACTCCGTCCATAGCCAACCCGCACAAACGACAACGGCGAACTCACACGAGTTCGCCGTTGTCGTTTCTTGCTATGGCGATTGCGCTCAGACGTATCTACTCCTCGTAGACCAAAACCCGGACGAGGCCGATGGTTGAGCCATCTTCCATCGTCGCGGTGTCGCTGACCGCAATCACAGTGCGGATGCCGTTATCGCGGATAAAATCATTGACCCGTTCATCGAGCTCCTTCAACTCCCGATGGGTCTTGAAGGGTTCCAATGGTTCGCCAAATGTTTTGACCTTGATCATGCCATCCTCCACCGTTCTCGGGAGGGTCGGATCAGACCTGCACCACCGACGTCACGCCCGGAACTTTCTCTTTAAGGGTTCGCTCGATCCCCATCTTCAGGGTCATGGTCGACATCGGACAGGAGCCGCAGGCTCCTGTGAGTTTGACGCTGACCACACCGTCTTCGGCCACATCGACCAGTTCGACATCACCGCCGTCAGCCTGCAGAGCCGGACGGACCAGATTCAACGCTTCTTCAACCTGTTCTTTCATGGATGACCTCCTTGAGTCTTCTTTGAGTATACCCCCCGCAAGAGGGGGTGCAAGATTAAGTTTAAGGGAACACTCCCTCTCCCGGCAAGGGGAGTTCGTTCATTTGCCGCTGACAGAGTAATTTGGCATCGCTCACCCCTTTTCCCTGGATCAAAACCTTGAACGTTCCCCCCATACCGGAGTCGGGAAGGATTAGGTTTTTCAAGGTCAGACGCAGCGCCTGAGCTTCCTGTGGATCGTCGGTTTTTGCCTGAAGTTCGATCAACGCCTCAACAAAACCCAACCCCATGAGAAAGCGATACTGTTCCCCGAGAAAGAGCGTCTCAAGTCCGACATCGAGTCCACTCTTCTCCAAGGCGGTAAAATCGATATGGGCGGTGATATCCTGTCTCCCAACATGCTGGTAGGGATTTTCGTTGGTCTGGTGCCGATGATAGCAAAGGAGCGTCCCCTCGCGGCGCCACGGGGCGTAGAGTTCATTCGCCGGATAGCCATAATCGATGGTCAGAACGAAGCCACGCCGCAAAAGGTCACCGATTCGGCGCATCCAATCAACCCCGGAGAGGTTGACCTCGGCCCGGTTCCCTACCGCCGGCCAGACACCGAGCCAGCGAAAGTAACGCTCGATCTCGGGTGTGGAAGGAGGACGCAGCTCTTCGCTCAATTGGCCGTCTTGAGCAACAACATAGACCTCTTGCGGCCCTTTTTCGCCCATCTCGATGAGATGAACCGGAAAGGCATCAATTAACTCGTTACTGAGAAAACAGCCCTGCATCCCGGCAAGATCATCAAGGGAGCACCAATCGACCCGCGTAAGGTGCCGTGCCAGTCGTTCTTTCTGCCGGTCGCGAGCCAACTCACTATGCTCTACCAGACGGTAGCGAATGCGCGCATAGCAATCTGGAAACTGTTCGGCAAGGGCATCGAGGATATCGGAGCTCAGGTACGCCTCGCCTGGCCCTTGCTCAGCGATGGTGAATTCCTCCTCACCGAGCAGCTGCCACATCTGATGAAGCTGCCGGGCGATCAACCCCCCAAAGAGGGAGTGGACGTTGGAAGAGGTGTAGAAATCCCCCTCTTTTCCGATCCGCGCCTGATTGGTCATATAGTAACCGTAGCGGGGATGGTAGAGGGCCTGCGCCATGTAGTCGGCAAAGGTCATCCCGCCCTCGTCGGCGACGCGGGCAAGGAGCTCCCGGTGGAGCAGGTTCTCGGTGGTCGTCTCTGCGGTCATGACTTCTCTCCTGTGAGAATCGGCCGGCAGCGCCGGAACAGGCCGTCGAGTGTACATGAGCCTCTCGGTGTTGACAAGCCTTCACACCGCCACAACTGTTGCAAAAATGCTGCATTTAAGCCACAATCTTTTTTTATCTCTCGACAGGATCACTGCGACGACCATGGCCGCGCCTCCCCCCTCCTACGAACCGCCCGAGCACGAGCAGCGCAAACGCCGCCGCGAATGGCTGGCGATCGCCCTTACCACGCTGCTGGTGCTGATTCTCTCACACTTCGAGACTCAGTTTTTTGCACTAGCAGCACGATTCCCTCTCTCCAACAGTATCCTGGCGCTGCTGCTGATCAACGTCAATATCCTGCTCATCCTCTTTATCCTCTTCCTCGTCTTTCGCAATCTCTTCAAGCTTCTGCTGGAGCGGCGACGCAATGTTCCCGGCGCACGGCTGCGCAGCAAACTGGTCCTCGCCTTCGTCGCCCTCTCGCTCATCCCGACCATGCTCCTCTTCTTCGCGGCCTCTGGGTTTATCACCAGCTCCATCGAGAGCTGGTTCAACGACCAGATCGAGAACTCCCTGCAGGAGTCGCTTGATGTCGCCCAGACCTACTACAAAAACTCGGCGGAGAACGCCCTCTACTATGGTGAACAGCTCGCCTTGGTGATCAAGGACGAAAAGCTCCTTAACGAAGCGAATCTCCCTCTCTTAAGGGCTCTGGTTGAAACCAAACAGCAAGAGTACAATCTCGGTGTCGTGGAGGTCTTCTCGGCAACCCACGAAGAGCTGGTCCGCTCCACCAACCCTCAGATCCCGACAACGGAGTTCTCCGACCCCGACTCGGATCTGATCCGCGAAGCGTTGCAAGGGGGACGCTTCAGCCGGATTACCCCGATCGGCAAGGCCGACTTGATCCGCGGCGTCGTGCCGATCCGCTCCAACTGGAATGAGGCCGACGTTGTCGGGGTGGTGGTGATTAACTATTACGTCCCCTATTCGCTGGTCAGCAAAATGAAGGAGATCTCCTCCTCCTTTGAACAGTTCAAACAGACCAAGCAGCTCAAAGGGAAGATCAAAAAGGGATATGTCATTATCCTGCTGCTGATCGCCCTGATCATCATCTTTCTCGCCACCTGGTTCGGCTTTCATCTCGCCCGCGGCATCACCGAGCCGATTCAGGAACTCGCCATCGCCACCAGCCGCGTCGCCGAGGGGGATCTTGAGGTACGCCTTGAACCTCGCAGCGATGATGAAGTCGGAGCGCTGGTCCACGCCTTCAACAGTATGACCACCGACCTGCAACGTGCGCACGGCAGTTTAGAGGAGGCAAACCTCCAACTGCAACAGGCGAATATTGAATCAGAACAGCGCCGCCGTTATATGGAGATTGTTCTGCGGAACGTCACCGCCGGGGTTATCGCCCTTGATCGGCAGGGGAACCTCACGACCATCAACGTCTCGGCCGAGCAACTCCTTAAAATCGACACTGACCAAGTGCTCGGCAAGAATTTCCGCAATGTTGTCAGCAGCGAGCACCTGCCGCTGATCAAAGACCTGCTGCGTGAACTTATCCAGAGCGGCCAGAGCACCCTGCGCCGCCAGATTACCTTGACCATCAAGGAGAGCAAGCTGACCCTGCTGGTGACGGTGACGACCCTGCAGGATGAGGAGGGAGAATTCATGGGAACGGTGGTCGTCTTCGACGATCTCACCCAGCTGATCAAGGCCCAGCGTATGGCGGCCTGGCGCGAGGTTGCCCGCCGCATTGCCCATGAGATCAAAAACCCGCTTACTCCGATTCAGCTTTCAGCCCAACGTCTGCGCCGCCGCTACCTAGAGCGCTTTCGCGAAGACGATACGGTCTTTGACGAGTGTACGACGATGGTGATCCGTCAGGTCGATGAGCTAAAAAACCTGGTCAACGAATTCTCTAATTTTGCTCGAATGCCAGCGGCAAACCCTGCCCCTTGTGACCTCAACCCCGTGGTGAATGAAGCGCTTCAACTCTACGAAGAAGGGCACCCTGACCTGACCTTTGCTTTTCAGGCCGATCCACAACTTCCGACCTTCAGTTTCGATCGCGATCAGATTAAACGCGTCCTGATCAACCTGCTCGACAACGCCGTCGCGGCGGTCACCGAGGAGGGAGGACATATCGAAATCGGCAGCCGTTTTGATCCAGAACTTAAAATGGTTTCTTTGAGCATTGCCGACAACGGTTGCGGCATCAGCAGCGAGGATCGCCCGCGCCTCTTTGAACCGTACTTTTCGACCAAGAAATCGGGGACCGGGCTCGGGCTTGCGATCGTCGCCACCATCATCAACGATCACCACGGCTACATCCGTGTCAAAGAAAATTCCCCCCGAGGCACCGTCTTTGTCATAGAACTCCCCACCGGGGAGGAGAAAACAACAAGCTGATCACATAGCCACAAAGGAGAACGATGAAAACAATCCTCATCATCGACGACGAAAACAGTATCCGCGAAAGCCTCACTGGCGTTCTCCAGGATGAAGGATACCGCCCGATCAGTGCCGAGGACGGTTTAACGGGAATCGAGACCATCACCGAAGAGAGTCCCGATCTGATCCTGCTCGACATCTGGATGCCAGGGATTGATGGGCTTGAAACCCTGCAGCGGATCAGAGAGAAGAGTCCGGAGCTCCCAGTGATCATGATGAGCGGCCACGGCACCATTGAAACGGCCGTCAAAGCGACCCGCCTCGGGGCCTATGACTTCATCGAGAAGCCTCTCTCCCTCGAGAAACTCCTTCTTGCAATTCGTAACGCCCTGCAAGTCCATCAACTGGTGGAAGAGAACCGGACCCTGAGAGCCCGCCTTGACGAAGGGCGAGAGATGGTCGGTCAAAGCCCGGCACTGCAGGCGTTGCAGGAGAAGATCGATCTTGTCGCCCCCTCTTCCGGCTGGGTCCTGATCACCGGGGAGAATGGCACAGGCAAAGAGTTGGTCGCCCGTGCCATTCACCGCCTGTCACAGCGCACAGAGAAGCCCTTTGTTGAGGTGAACTGCGCCGCCATCCCGGAAGAGCTGATCGAATCGGAACTCTTTGGCCACGAAAAAGGGGCCTTCACCGGAGCGACCAGCCAACGCAAAGGGAAGTTCGATCAGGCGCATCAAGGGACCCTCTTCCTCGACGAAATCGGGGACATGAGCCTCAAGACCCAAGCCAAGGTCTTGCGCATCTTACAGGAGCATAAATTTGAAAGGGTCGGCGGCAACAAAACCATTGAGGTCGATGTGCGGGTGATCGCCGCCACCAATAAAGATCTGGAAGTCGAGATTCAAAATGGCCAGTTCCGCGAAGACCTCTATTATCGCCTAAACGTCCTCCCCCTGACGGTTCCTCCCTTGCGGGAGCGTCATAACGACATCCCGGAGCTGGCGGCACATTTTTTGACCCATTTCTGCCGTAAGGAGCGTAAAGAGATCAAGTCTCTCAGTCCCGAAACTCTACAGATCATGTTGGGTTACAACTGGCCGGGAAATGTTCGAGAGCTCAAAAACCTGATTGAACGTCTGGTCATCATGACCCCCCAGCCGACCATCGAGCCCGAGGCCCTCCCCCCCAACATGCAAGTGCGTCACTCTTTAAGCCCAACAAAGGGGACCGACTGGGGCGAACAACCAGCGACCCTGCGCGAAGCCCGTGAACTGTTTGAAAGAGAATATCTGCAGCAGAAGCTGGCAGAGAACGACTGGAACATCTCCCGTACCGCTGAGGCGATCGATGTTGAACGATCAAACCTGCATCGAAAAATCAAGGCCCTGGAGATTGAGGTTCAAAAGGGTGAAAGTTCATAGTTTGAAAGATCCACCCCGCGAGAACGAATACAGACAAACGGAAAAGGGGGAGCTCTTATCGAGCTCCCCCTTTTCCGTTTGTCTGCCCCCCAACTGAATCTCAAATAGCGTTTGTTGTAAATATTCTCTTTAAAAAATCATCAAAGGCTTCGAAAAATAAGACTTTTATCAGACCCCATCCGTATACTACAGAAACGTTCAAGATGGTGTCCCCCTCTCACCAATTGGAGCCGTCATGTCTCCCCTCGCTCTCAACTGCCCACTGAATCTTCTGATTGTCGAAGACGAACCGATCAATCGGGCGATTCTAGAACTTTATCTGCGCAAACTCGGACATCGTTTTGTCTCAGTGGGGGATGGCGGGGAGGCATTGCGGGTATTGCACAAGCAGAAATTTGATCTTATCTTGATGGATATCAACATGCCGGTGATGGATGGGATTGAAGCGACACAACAGATCCGCTTGGGAGAGGCAGGTATCCGCGCCCAGAAAACTCCGATCTATGCAATCAGCTCAGAATTTTGCCGCAAGGAAGAAGCGCTTGCCTGTGGCATGAACGGTTTTCTTGACAAGCCGCTTGATCCGCTCCAACTAACCCATCTGCTCGGCGACGTCTCACCCAACACAGATACCCAAGAACATCGCTCCAGCAGCCCAGACTGTTTCCTGCGAGACAATCAATAGAGCCGGCGAAACGCCGACGCCTTGATTACTGCCACCACATCACCTCCCGCCACCAGTTCGAGATCCCGCGCCGCATCGGCCACCACCTGCGACACCAGTCTCTGCCCCTGGCAATCGAGTTCAACCCCGGTGCGCCGTCCCGCCGCGAAGAGCCGTACGACCTTGCAACGGAAGAGGTTGCGGGCGCTGGTCGCCTCGGGATGCCGCTTAAAGAGGGTGATATCTTTTGACGAGAGGGCGTACATCCCGGCGGTCGGATCGTTCACCCCGGAGAGGATGACCTCTTGTTCGCCCCAGCGACAGGAGGCGAGGCCGTCGTTCACCTGAGGGGCGCGCAGCTCCATGAGGTTGGTGAAACCGTCCGGCGTGCTCCCCATGCGCCGCAGCGCCAAAGCGTCGGCCGAGATCTGGGCGCTGAGCTTGCCCTGAGTCAGCTCAAGAACCTGCTCGGTCATCAGCCGCATCTCGTTGAGGGAATGGCTGATAAAGAGAAGGGGGATACCGAACTCGGCAAAAACTTTCTTCAGGTAAGGGATGATCTGATATTTGCGCTCGGCATCAAGGCCGGTCAGTGGCTCATCCATGAGGATGAGTCGAGGGGAGGAGAGCAGCGTCCGCCCCAGCGCCACCCGCTGGCGTTCACCGCCGGAGAGAGTGGTGACACTGCGCCCCATGAGCGGTTCGAGCCCAAGCACCGGGACCAACGCCGCCGGATCGACCTTGCGCTCTTCTTTGGGGAGACGGTTGTAGCCGAAGAGGAGGTTACGCTCGACCCCGAGGTGGGGGAAGAGATGGGCCTGCTGAAAAACAACGCCGATCCGCCGCTTCTGCGGCGAGAGGTTGACCCGCCGCCCGACATCGAAGAGCGGCTCACCATCGAGATAGATCGAGCCGCTGTCGGGCTTGAGCAGCCCGGCGAGCATATGCATCAGGGTCGACTTGCCGCTACCGGAGGGGCCGAAGACGCCGACCCGCTCCCCTTCGACAGAGAACCCGGCCGACCAGTGGAAGGAGCCGAAACGCTTTTCGAGATCGACATCGAGTTTCATCGCTCCCCCCTCTTGCGTATCCGGTTGATCACCCCTTCGTTAAAGAGAAGGACCGCCAGCGCCAGCGTCACCGAGACAGCGCAAAGCCCCAAGGCCATCCTGTCGCCGCCGGGGGTGCTGGTGTAGTCGTAGATCGCCAGCGGAATCGTCTGGGTGACACCGGGGATGTTTCCGGCGATGATGATCGTCGCGCCGAATTCACCGAGGCTGCGGGCGAACATCAAGGTTGCCCCGGCAAGCAGCGCCCGCCCCGAAAGAGGAAGAATCACCGTCATCAAGGTGTCGTACCAAGGGGCACCAAGGGTACTTGCCGCCTGAATCAGCTTCTCGTCGATCGACTCCATGCCGAGACGGATGGAACGGACCAGCAAAGGAAAGCCGACCACCATCGAAGCGATCACCGCCGCCTTCCAGGTAAAGATGATCTGGATCCCCATGGCAGAGAGCCAGCCACCGAGAGGCCCCCGGTTACCGAGCAACAGCAAAAGCAGGTAGCCGACCACCACCGGCGGCAGAACCAGTGGCAAGTTGACGATCCCGTCGAACAGCGCCTTGCCCGGAAGTCGGGTAAAAACGAGGAGATAGGCGGCGAAAAAGCCGAAAGGGAGCGAGAGCGCAGTGGCGCTCAGCGCCACCTGCAACGAGAGCAACATCGCCTGCCAATCGCTGGGCGAAAACTCGAACATAAGGGGGGAAGAACCTCCTTCTTCATCACATATCCCTGCAGGTGCAGGAGCAGACGGGGCCAACGCTGATGCGTCAGCCCCGTCTTTCAACGTCGTTAGTGATCGACACCGATCATCACGTTGCTCGCCTTGATGATGGCATAGGCCGGTTTACCAACGGCGAGCCCCAAGGCGGTCACAGCATCTTTCGTCACAATCGAGGTGATCTGTACCCCGCCGGGGAGTTCAATCACCACTTCGGCATTGACGGCCCCGTCAATGATCGTCTTGACGACCCCTTGCAAGCTATTTCTGGCGCTCAGTTTCATAATCAGCCTCCGTTCTGGGGTGAACCGCACGGACAACGAAACGTCCCTATCTACTTTGTACGCCCATGATCGCCGAGGGTCAATCACTCCCCCTCAAAAAGTGGCGACCCCTTGAGATTGTGAGAACCGGGAGCCCCCCCTTTTTAGATTGTTTTTCTGAGGCTTAGGGTGTCGCCGCCGCGCTGAAACCGCATCGCGCCAACACCTCTTGTGCTGCCGCACTCTGCAAAAAGGCGTAGAACGCCACCCCCTCTGGACGACGTGCACCGCGAAGCGTCAGCGCCATCGGGTACTGTACGGGGGGATAAAGTGACTGGGGAACGTCAAGGATGATTTTGGCTTGAGTCGCAAGCAGAGCGTCAGTCTTATAGACAAAGGCGGCAGCGACCTCTCCCCGGTCGGTGTAGGCGAGAGCCTGGCGCACATCCTTGGCCATGACCATACGAGAGACCAGCGTTTTCCAGATGCCCGCCGCTTCAAGAGCCTGCTGAGCATAACGCCCCGCAGGCGCACTCTTTGGGCTGGCAATGGCGATACGAGAAAGCGGCGCGAGATCGGACAACGCCGTCAAGGGCGCCCCCTCCCCGACCACAACCAGTCTGTTGCCGGCAACGATCGTCACCGTCTCGGGTGCAATCAGCTCTTCGTCGAGGAGGTACTGCATCCAGCGGGGGTTGGCCGAGATGAAGAGGTCAGCCGGGGCGCCTTGTGCGATCTGTTTGGCGAGAGCTCCGGAGGAGGCGAAGTTGGGGCGGATCGGGCTGTCGGGGTGTTGCTGCTGATAGAGCGCGACCAACTCTTCAACCGCGTTGGTCATGCTCGCCGCCACCGAAAGGTGCAGCGGCGCGGCCGCAAAGGTGCTCAGAGGAAAAAGAGAAACCAGCAAAGACGCGACGACAAGTAAGCGCGACATGAAGACTCCTTGAGCTCAAAAAGGGGGCGAAAGACGCTGTCGTAGCGAAGAGGAGATGAGTACCTTGCGGCGACGGGAGGGAACCATCTGCCACTCAGCATGACAAAAACAGTAGGCTTTGGCAAAGATTTTTTTCGGTCATCGCCCCCTTGACGCGGGTCTGCCACTCCTGATAGTTTAATATTAAACGATCAACCTTTGAAAGGAGTCGGCCATGATCACCCTTCGGCCTCATCTCGATCGCGGACATTCCCAATACGACTGGCTCGACAGCCGTTTCAGCTTCTCTTTTGCGGACTATTATGACCCCGATCAGATGGGATTTTCTACCCTGCGAGTCATCAACGAGGACCACATCCGCCCCGGCGGAAGCTTCGACATGCACCCGCATCGCGACATGGAGATCCTCACCTACATCATCAAAGGAGAGCTGCTGCATCAGGACAGTCTCGGCCATCGCGAGACAATCCGTAGCGGCGAACTGCAACGAATCACCGCCGGACGGGGGATCTTCCACAGTGAGAGCAACCCCTCCGACGAGGAGGTTCACCTGTTGCAGATCTGGATCTTCCCGCGCGAACATGGTCTTGATCCCTCTTATGAGACGATGCACTTCCCCGCCGTCCCTCCCAAGGGGCTGCAACTTCTCGCCTCGGCGGACGGCCGCGATGGTTCAGCCACCATGCAACAGGATGCCGCTCTCTTCCACGCGACAGTCAACGCTGGCGAAACATTAAGCTACAGCGTGACGTCGGGGCGTCGCGTCTGGCTGCAGCTTATCCGTGGGAGTCTCAAGGTCAACGGCACCGCACTCGGCGCCGGAGACGGAGCTGCGATCAGCGACGAGGAGACCCTCCTCTTTGCCGCGAGCGAAGATGCTCGCTTCCTTCTCTTTAACCTATAAAGCTAATGAAAACCAACGCCATGGGCAAAGGGCCTTGCCTTGTTGAAAGGCCATTTCCACAGGAATTGGAGGATCGATGAGATACTGGCCTCTATGATTAAACCTAAACGCGCTCTGTATCGAAAAGAAATGGACAAGGCCGATCCACAACTGGAAACCGGCCTTGTCTCAATTCTCGATTATCTTCGGTGACAGGATGGCGACATACTGATCAGCGGAGTCACTATCACACAATCCATTTCAGGTCGGGCGAAAACAGGAGAATGCTCTAAACTTTCCGTTCAGAAATATTCTACTTTTTTGTGTACTTTCTTTTGTTGTCATGACGGTCGCCTTACATGCCTCAGCCAGTTCTAAACTCGTCATGAAACGTTTCAAGGTACCTAGTTCAAATATCTTTCAGAGATTCTCTAGGGTCCGTTCCGTCAAAAATACAATGTCCTTACTTGGCGACGAGAACCACGTCCACATCTTGCGTGGCCCTTTTGTCATTCAACTCTTTTTACTGTCCCTACCACATCTCTTCCACCACCAGCTTGACCCCTTGGCGCTGTTCTCCCTCCTTAATGGTCAACGCATGGTCCTGATTCTCGTTGTACTGACCGTAGAGTTCCCCCGGTTGAGGGGTACCACCAAGCTCGGCCCGGGCGACGAGATAATAGGTCCCACCATCGGCGAAAGAGAGAAGGAAGCGCCCCTGTGCGTCGGTCGGCTGTGAGACATGAAGCGGCCGGGCGAGCATAGTCGCCTCATCGTAGAGAAGAACTCGTATTCCTGCCACCGGGTTGCCGTCAAGGTCGGTCACTGTCCCGGCGACGCTGCTACCACCAAAAAGGGACGCGGCGAACTTCTCGACCCGATGTGGCACCTCAAGCATCGGAATAGCGACACGGGCGACCGTCTCTTCTTTGATCACCAGCGGATTATCTGGGAGATAACCGATGAAGTCGCCTGCCGCCAGAGGCCCGATGCTTTGGCCGCTGTTGCGCTTGCGGGCGAGCAGATAATAGGTTCCGGTCGAAAGGGGGAGTTCGAAAAAACCGTCGCTGTCGCTAGGCGCACTCATCCCCAGCCCCGCCCCTTTAAGCCGACTACTTAAATCGGGGTAAACGAAGATGATTGCCCCGGCAAGCGGTTTGCCTGCGGTCGTCACCCGACCAACCACCCCGGAGTCGATCTCGACCATCTCTTGGCTCGGCACATCATTCGGTCGTGGCACCAGACTAAGATTCAGTGTGCTCCCCTCTTCTGGAATATGAACCGGGTTGCGACCGTAATAGGCGAAGAGCCCTTCTCCTTGCGCCAGAAAATAGTAGTCACCAACGGCAAGGTCGAGTCGATAGAGACCCTCTTTATCAGACTTAACACGATGCGAGGCCCCGGTGGCAAGTGTGCGACTGGCAAGTGGCCAGACGAGGACCTCGCCCGGCACGGCGACACCGGCGGCGGTGGTCAATCTCCCCGTTACGGGAGCAGCGTTGACAGACGAAGCCCAGCCGCCCCCCACCATCCCCACAACGGTAAAACAGATCAAAACGACGATAAACTTAACTCTATTCATCGATGCAACACTCCTACCCCACATCTCTGGTCTCCTCCTCGAATCGCTTCGTTGACAGTACGGTCGCCGCAAGAAGAGCGAGCAGGGCCATCCCACCACCGAGCAGATAAAAGGAGGCTCGGGTTCCGAGCCAGAGGATCAGAAAAAAAGCGGTACCAATGGTTCCGGCAATACTGCC
>PKUF01000057.1 GCA_002869635.1 Desulfuromonas sp.
GATCTGTCCAACAGCTCGACGATCATTTAACTGATGCCCGTCTGGCAGCTCAGCCTTGAATAGCGAACTTTCGACTGCAAACTAGGCTTTGAGCAACAGCCCGTCAAGGGCTGACCCCTCTTGGTTTACTTAAAACGGTCACAAAAGGCGTTGTCGACAAAATGAGCCGCCGAGGGAGGGTGCGACGGAAAGGGAAATCTCCGTTTTCCCCTTGACTCCACTTATCATGGATGTCTCCTTTTAATGTTTCTACTGTAGCCAGTGCCACAAAGATATGAAGACCATAACAAAACCAACAATTATCCTAAAAAACCACAAGGCTATGAAAAGTTCAGGGTGCTTTTCATGTTCAACCAATACCCAATTTAGCATTACCTTTGTTTTGTAAGAGGTATAACCCCAAAACAAAATTGACGAGCCAAGCCAAAAAACAAAAACATATCTATCTACAGCCGCAACAAAATTAAACATTTTTAAAACAAAATATCCAAACAAAACCCCAAAAGGCACAAGAGCAACTAATGCGTATTTTGAAAATCTTCTGTCTATCATTTTTCCCTACAACTTTCATAACAAGCTTGTATATCAAGAATTTTTGTCTGGAACATTTTCCATTCCAACCAATCCCTCAAATTTGGGTACGATCGACCTTACTTTCGCAAATCCTGATGATGAAACAACAATGTATTATAGAATTGCAGGTGACATTATTTGCTCTGATGTTAGTGATATGTCTTCATGTTATTACGAGAATCTTTACATAACGGATGAGACAGGGGCTGAGGATCATAATAGCTACAAAAAGAGCTGCATAGATGGTCCTGCTAGTTGTTTCAGGGGTGGCCCTATTTCAATAAAATAACAACTCTTCAAAACTCCACTCAAATAGAAAGGGGCGTCCCCACTGGTGACGCCCCTTTGCTTTTTATCCCTGTGCCTGAACCTTACTCCTGTCCGCCCAGCCAGCGCTCGGCGTCGATCGCTGCAGCGCAACCCGAGCCGACGGCGGTCACGGCTTGACGGTAGACCGGGTCCATCACGTCGCCGCAGGCGAAGACCCCTTCGACATTCGTATGTGATGAACGGGGCGCGACGATCAGGTAGCCACTCTCATCGCTATCGAGGACCCCTTTAAAAAGATCGGTGTTGGGGGTGTGGCCGATGGCGACAAAAAGGCCGGCGACGCCGAGCAGGCGGGTCTCGCCGCTCTTTACATCCTTCACCCGCAGATCGGTCATCCCCTGCGGCTCCTCGCCAATCACCTCATCGACCACCGCATTCAGAACCAGCTCGATCTTTTCGTGATTCCTGATGCGCTGCTGCATCGCCTGGCTGGCACGGAACTCCTCGCGGCGATGAATCAGATAGACCTTCTCGCAGATACCGGCGAGGTAGAGCGCTTCTTCCAGCGCTGTATCCCCGCCGCCGACCACGGCGACCTGCTGATTGCGAAAGAAGAAGCCGTCGCAGGTGGCGCAGGCCGAGACGCCGCGATTCTTGAAGCGGGTCTCGCTCTCAAGGCCGAGGTAGCGGGCTGAGGCGCCGGTGGCGATGATCAGAGCGTCGCAGGTGTAGCGGGTCTCCCCCTCCCAGAGTTGAAAGGGGCGCGAGGTCAGATCAACACGGTCGATCTGGCCAAAGACGATCTCGGTGCCGAAGCGGGCGGCCTGCGCCTCCATCCTTTGCATCAGCTCGTTGCCGTCGACCCCCTCGGGAAAGCCAGGGAAATTCTCGACCTCGGTGGTGATGGTGAGCTGCACCCCCTTCTGCAGACCGGTGATGAGGGTCGGCGAGAGGTTGGCGCGGGCGGTATAGACGGCGGCGGTGTAACCGGCCGGGCCAGAGCCGAGGATGGTAACGCGGCTGTGGTTGCCTGAGGTCTCGACCGTTTCAATCCCGAGAAGGGGGGTAAGCTCCCCCTTTTCTTCAAGGGCAAAAAGGTCGTCGCAACCGCCGACGTGGGTCTCGCCGATGAAGATCTGCGGCACGGTCATCTTGCCACCGGCGCGCTCGATCATCTTGTCGCGCTCGTCGGGGTGGGTGTCGATGCGGATCTCTTCATAGGTCGCCCCCTTGCTCTCAAGCAGCTGCTTGGCGCGAACACAATAGGGGCAAGTCTCTTTGGAATAGATGACGACTTTCTGCATGTCGGTCTCCTTAAATGGATTCGTTTGCCCAACAATCTGTCAGAGGGAGGCGCAAGGGTCAACCGTAAAACGCGCAGTTTTCTTGGTCTTTTTGAATAGGAAGAAAAGGGGGGCTGGTCTTGCTGTACGTTGAAGATGGCATAGAAAGTGGCCAATCGTTGAGTGGTTGGCTTGTGTGTCTGCGCTTTTTTGTTAGAGTTGTCTTGCTTTGTTGTTGGTTAAAATGTGTTCAAAAAGACCTATTAAAAGAGGAACCTTGATGAGTAATTTGGGCTTTTTCATATTTTTGTTTGCGACTATTTTGTTGGTCCCATTTGGAGTTCAGGCTGGAGATTTGGAAAAAGGGATAGCTATCGGAGAGAGCCGAGGATTTAGTGGGGGAGAGATGATTCAGGTCGGTGAAAATCTGTATGTATCTCGATCCTATTCTCCGATCTTGCCACGAAATAATTATTTTGTGACGTTTAAGATCGAGAATGATAAGGTTATCCCATTGTACACAACAAACACATTTGGCGACTCTGCTAAATATGTTGTTCGGAAGTATCGACTCTTCAAGTAGTTGGTTGATAAAAAGTTTTTTCGCGTCATGCGCCCATGCTTGTCCATCTCCGATTCCCTCTCGTCTCGTCTGCCGCACCCAACCAGTTCTAAAATTCACTCCCCTCGGACTATCAGGCAATGATCCGGCAGGATCAATCTAGCGGAAATTTTCTCATTTCATCTATCATGGGATCAATACAAAGATTGTGGACGTTTTTGCCAAGAAGAAGGCTCGACCTGAGTGCCTTCTTTTGAATTGATAGACAGGAGCTTTGAGTGACCATGCTGTCGCAGGTTAAAATAGAATCAGAGATTCATGCCTTTACCTCCGTTACCCCCGGCCGGTACGTCCTTGCCGTTCTTAGTCTGCTGATGGGGTTTGCCTCCATCTCCACCGACCTTTATCTTCCGGCCATGCCGGTGATGAGCCAGGCGTTGCAGGCCGATGCCGGGATGCTCGAATGGACGATCTCCGGCTATCTTATTGGCTTTAGTTCGGGGCAACTCTTCTGGGGGCCGATCAGTGACCGCTATGGTCGGCGGCTGGCCGTTGGTAGCGGACTGATCCTTTTTCTGATCGGTTCGGCTGGCTGCGCCCTGTCGAACGATGCGACCACCCTGATCGGTTGGCGCATCGTGCAGGCGCTGGGGGCGTGCGCCAGTGTTGCGCTGTCACGCGCTATGGTGCGCGACCTGTATCAGGGGACCAAAGCGGCGCAGATGCTTTCGACCCTGATCGCGATTATGGCAATCATGCCGCTGGTCGGTCCTCTGGTCGGGGGGCAGATTGTGACCCTGGTCGGCTGGCGGGCGATCTTCTGGTTTCTGGTACTGGTTGGGCTGGTGACGCTGGCCGCTCTCTATACGATCCCCGAGACCCTCCCACGGCATAAGCGCAGCAGCACCCCTTTGAGAAAAGCGTTGGGGGGATATGTTGAACTACTTAAGAATCGGCGACTGTTGGGATATCTTGGGGCGGGTGGATTTCTCTATGCCGGGATGTTCGCTTATGTTGCGGGGACCCCATTTGCCTATATCAATTATTACCATGTCCCGCCCCAGCTTTACGGCTTTCTCTTTGCCCTTGGGATTATCGGGATCATGCTGGCCAACATGCTCAATCGCCATCTGGTCGGGCGCTACAGCTATGACCGGGTTCTGCTCTTCGGGGCGCTCTTCGCCATGGGATTTGGCCTCTGGGCCGGTGTCGTCGCTTACAGTGGCTGGGGAGGTCTGTGGGGACTCGTGGTGCCGCTCTTTCTTTTTGTTTCGACCACCGGACTGATCGTCGCCAACGCGATCACCGGTGCCTTGTCCGATTTTCCGCAGCGGGCTGGGGCGGTCTCGGCTCTGACCGGGGCGGTGCAATATGGCAGCGGCATCTTCGGCTCTGGCTTTGTGGGACTGTGGGCTGATGGAACGCCGTGGCCGTTGGGGCTGGTGGTGGCACTTAGTGGTGTCGGCTGTTTGTTGTCGATGGTGTTGCTGCGTCCCCTCAACGTGGGCGCAGAGTCGGGAGGATAGCTCATGCGACTCGCTCTTCCCTCTTTGATTGTCTTTCTCTACGTCAGCTCAAGCCTCGTCGCTTTTATCCCCTGACGTACCTGAATTAAGGTTTCTCTGGCCCTTCTTCACGGTTTCTGGGGAGCCTGGCAATCGCTTCAAGTCCCCAAGGTGAAGCGTGTAGAAGTTTCGATCACCGGACTTCCGGATTCTCTTGCCGCTTAGGTGTTTCGGTGGCAATGACTCAGATTGTGCTTCTGAAGCAGGGAACGTCGCGCCCGAATGAGAAGGGGGAGGATGGCAATGAGTCGTGATAGGAACCGTCAACCATGTTTTCTGGGAGTCTTTTATGCTGTATAGAGCTGTGCCAAAAAATGGCGACAAACTCTCCATTTTGGGATTCGGAGCCATGCGCTTTCCTCTCAATGAAGATGGCAGTATCCATGAAGCAAAGGCCATCGCCCAGATGAGGATGGCGATCGATCGGGGAATTAACTACATCGACACCGCTTGGCCCTATCATGGCGGGCAAAGCGAAGTCGTGGTCGGGAAAGCTCTCCAGGACGGTTACCGTGAAAAGGTGAAAATTGCCGATAAGCTTCCGTCGTGGGCGATCAAAAATCGCTTGGATATGGAGCGCATCCTCGACCGTCAGCTTGAGAGGCTTGGTGTTGCGTGTGTCGACTATTATCTGCTACACGCTCTGGATGGAGGTTCATGGGATCGGCTGGCGTCTTATGGTGTGATTGATTTTCTTGAGCAAGCTAAGTCCGAGGGGAAAATCGTCAATATTGGATTTTCCTTCCATGGTCACAAGGAAGATTTTATCCGCATCGTCGATGCCTATGATTGGGTCTTCTGTCAGATTCAGTACAACTATCTCGATACCGAGAACCAGGCGGGGACGGTCGGCCTTCATTACGCCGCCGCGAAAAATGTTGCGGTGATTGTGATGGAGCCCCTTCGGGGCGGCAACCTGAGCCGACCGGAACCCCCACCCACCATTCAGCAGTTGTGGGACAGTGCTGAAACGAGACGTCCCCCTGTAGAGTGGGCTCTGCGCTGGGTTTGGAACGCACCGGAGGTGAGTGTGGTGCTTTCCGGAATGAACGAAGATGAGCACATCAAACAGAATCTCGCCATTGCCGAGACAGCGCACGCCAGCTCCCTGACCGACTATGAACTTGAACTTGTGGCGAATGTCGCCGGCAAATACCAGACACTCATGTCAATGACTTGTACCGGTTGTCAGTACTGTATGCCTTGTCCTGCCGGGGTGAATATTCCGAGTTGTTTCGAGATCTACAATACGGGGGAAATGTTTGAAGAGCCTCAGCAGAGAACACAATTTGTCTATGCCGTTCAAAACGGAGGAGTTCGGGGGGGCAGGAGTTGTGCTTCTCTATGTACTGATTGTGGCCATTGTTTAAAGAACTGTCCGCAGAAGATTGATATCCCTCTGAAGCTCAAGGAGGTCGCAGCTTATTGCGAAGAGGAAGGAATCGTTGAGATGGTGAAAGAAGCTATTTCTGGTAAATTAGAATGAAATTTTCCGTTTACAGGTTATTTTCTTGTTAAGGAGTGTTTGATAAAAAAATAAATAATGATATAACTTGTCAAAACAAACCTTAACGGAGGAAAAAATGGCAACAACGCTCGAAATGGCCGCAGAAATCGTATCCGCCCACGCATCAAGTTCTCCCATGTCAAAAGAGGAACTGATTGCTGAACTTGGCGAAGTTTATAAGACCCTTGCTGCCCTTGAAAAAGGTGAGGTTGTAGCGACAGAAGCACCAGTTGAAGAGGAAGCAGGTCCCGTTGTTTCAAAGCGTAAAGCTTTCGGCAAAAAACAGATCATCTGCATGATTTGTGGAAAAGGGATGACCACTCTGACGCGCCACCTTAAGACGGCCCATGACATGAAGCCGGGTGAGTACAGAAAACAGTTTGGTATTCCTGCCGGGACGTCACTGGCGGCAAAAGATTACTCTGAGTCACGGCGTCAGATGGCCATCGACAAAGGTCTGGCCGATGGCCTTGCCAAAGCGCGTGCCGCACGAGCCAAGAAGAAAAAATAAGCTCAGCTCGATCGATTGAAAAAGCCCCAAATCCTCTTTGGATTTGGGGCTTTTCTTCGTTTGAACGGTCACTTTTTCGGAGAGGGTGACCTTTCCCTGCTTGCGATCCTCTGAATTGTCGAATCCTGTCCGCCATGCTTTGCATGGCGGATCTATTGTCAGGTGATATAGTCTAACCAATCTTGGTCGGTGCGACGTTTCTGATTCATTCGCTGGTTTTGGGGAGGGAGCGTGACGTGAGGGTGGGACTCGTTTCGACATTTTGGGTATGTTGCGCATTCATTGCCCCATCAACCTACGGCGCTGTGAATGCCGTGATCGGTGTCACTGCGACCGTCGTCAATGGCTGTGAATTCCGAGCGACAAATGATCTGAGTTTCGGCGTGATTCAGCAGGGACTTGGCGTATCCGCCATCGCTTCAGATCCTGTGGTGGCAACGATTCACTGCAATTATGGAACGCACTACACGATTTCTGACAATGGTGGTGTGTCAGGGGAGTATTTCCTTTCCGGAGCGAATGGCCAGAAAATTCCTTATTCGATCACCTATAATTCTTCAGGTTCAGGAACGGGCAAAGATACCAACTTTGGCGTGTCGGCAACCATTGTTCCGGCTGATTATGATAACGCTGAACCAGGGAGTTATTCTGATACGTTGATCTTCACACTGGAGTATTAGCATTGACCCGTTATTTTTTCTTTCCGCCGTTGTGGGAACGAATCTACCTTTTCGTCGGTGGGCGGTGTTGACTCCTGATGATCGACACGTTCAACCAGAATTTGTGACGATTTGATGCTGGGAGAGACGGTTCAGGTGACAGGGCAGGGGGCCGGTCTGCATCTGGTCCTCGAGCTGCGCCAGCCTCTGTCGGATGAGGTGGCCTTTGTGGCTCGGGCGCAGGAGCAGGGTTGTCGCATCCTCCCCTTCTCCGATTTCTTCGTCGCGGCGCCACAGGGAAAGAGTCGGCTTCTCCTCGGTTTTGGTGGGATTACGACGGAGGAGATCGGGCCGGGGGTGGCATGTCTCGCTCGGCTCCTTGAGGAACAGGATGAATAAAGCGCCGCCGGCCTGAGGGCCGGCGGCGCTTTGTTTTGGAGCAAAACAGAGCGGTGATGTTTTACGATGCGGTGGCAAACGTGGTCTGTGCCGCTGTGAGGTGCTGCAGTCTCTGACGCAGGGTGGTGATCGCGGCAAGAATGTTGCCGCAAGCGGTTGGAGCCTCCCCGTTTCTGTCGGCCTGACGGATTTCATCATGGTAGGGGAGAAAGCCGAGCAGCTCATCGGCGGCGATCTTGCTTTGCAGAAAACTCTCGTCGGCGGCATCGCGCAGTTTGCTGCCGACGACGAAGGTGCGGCGGATGCCGATATCGGCGGCGAGCTGGCGGATTTGGGCGGCGGTCTGGAGGCTGCGCTCCCCCGGTTCGACCACGGTGATCAGGGCGTCGACCGCTTCGGCGGTTCCCCGCCCGAGGTGCTCGATCCCCGCTTCCATATCGAGGATGACGACATCCTGCCGCTCGAGCATCAGGTGTCCCATGAGGCGACGGACAAAGGTGCTCTCGGGGCAGGCGCAGCCGCTGCCGCCCTGATCGAGTGTCCCCATCCAGAGGAACCGGACCCCCTCCTGCTCGACGCAGAACTGTTTCGGCAGGTCCGAGACGGTTGGGTTAAGTTTGAAGAGGGAGCCGTACCCCCCTTGCGCCCCGGTGCGCTCTTCGGCCAGCGCTTTCATCTTGGCCACCGGTGTGATCCCTGCCGCAAGCTGCAAAGGGATGCCGAGGGCCGTGGCGAGGTTGGCGTCGGGGTCGGCGTCGATGGCGAGGACGCGACACCCGGCGGCGGCGAAGGAGCGGGCGAGCAGGGCGGTGAGGGTCGTTTTACCGACCCCCCCCTTGCCGCTGATGGCGATCTTCAGCCCCGCCGAGGACGGCGGGGCGTTGTGATGATGGTGATGATGGTGCGGGTGGTTTCCGTCACACATAACTCTTCTCCCTCTGGCTAGATCCCCAAGCCCCGGCGCTTTTCGTCGATGACAGCGAGAAGCTTCTGCGCTGCCTCCTCCGGGTCGGTCTCGACCAGGAAATAACCACCGAAGAGATCCTTCGCTGTTTCGGTGAGCAGCTCGGTGACGGTGGAGGAGCCGAGAACCTGCGGCATGGTCCCGAGGTGGGTCGGGATGCCGAGGGCGACGCTCCACGAGCCGATGGCGACCGCTTTTTCCGACATCGCCTCCGGCGCCGAGGCGACCAGCGGCAGGGCGTCGAGATCGACCCCGAGGGCGTTGGCCACCGCCACGGCGACGCTCACCGCCCGGCTGTTATCGACGCAGGAGCCCATGTGCAGCACCAGCGGCAGCGGCCCGTTGAGTCCGGCCGCCTCGCCGACGGCGGTGAGAACCGCCTTGAGGCCGTCGCCGGCGTAGGCGAGGGTTGCCTCTTGGGTCATCATCCCGTGTTTGGCAAAGGCCCCGGCGCCGCAGCCGGTGGCGAGCAGCAGCACGTTGTTCTTGGCGAGCGCTTTCGCCATGGTGACGAAGCTGTTGTCCTGCGGCGTGCGGGTGCTGTTGCAGCCGGCAAAAAGAGCGATGCCGCGGATGTTGCCGTTGACCACGTTGTCGAGCAGCGGCTTGAGCGGCTGCTCGGCGTCGAGCAGGGAGAGGGCGGCAACAATCGCCTCGGTGCTGAAACCGACTATCGCCGTCTGCTGCACATCGGGGATCGTCACCCGCTTGGCGTCGCGGCGCCGGAAGGCGTCGATGGCGAGGGTGATGATCTGGCGCGCATCCTCGGTCGCCGTTGCCTCGCGGAACGAGACGTGGCGGGCGCCGCTGATCTTGTTCTCATCCATGGTGGTGATCAGCTCGGTGTGGTAGCAGCCGGCAATCTCGCTCACCGCCGGCATGATGCACTGCACATCGACCACCATCGCATCAACCGCGCCGGTGACCAGCACCATCTCCTGCGACAGGTAGTTCGCCGCCAGCGGGATGCCGTGTCGCACCATCACTTCATTGCCGGTGCAGCAGACCCCGACGATGTTGATCCCCTCCTTGGCGCCCGCCTGCTTGGCCGCCTCGTTCATCTGCAGCGCCACATCGCAGACCACTTCACTCAGCAGCGGATTATGGCCGTGCACGGCGATGTTCACCGCCTCTTCCTTGAGCACGCCGAGGTTGGCGGCGGTGACCACCGGCGCCGGGGTGCCAAAGAGGATGTCCGAGAGGTCGGTGGCGAGGCTCATGCCGTCGTAGTCGGCGAGCGCCCCTTTGATCCCACCGAGGATCAGGTTGGCCGGTTCGGCGTCGCAGCCGACCAGAGTCCGCCCCATGATCTGGGTGATCACCGCGTCGATGTTGTGCGGCAGCACGCCGAGGGCGGCGAGCTTCTCCATCCTCTTTTCGGTGAGGGTCGCCTTGGTCCAGGCGCAGGGGGTGGCGGTGTCCTGATTGCGAAAATCGTTGAGAGAGACGGTGGCGATATCGTGGGCGATCTCAAGGATTTCCCGCGCCTCAGTGGCGATGCCGAGCTTGCCGGCCACCGCGATCAGCTTTGCCTCATCACGAATCTGATAGGCGGGGAGCTTCCCCTCGGCGACCTCGAGCAGGGCCAGGGCGATGTGGCGGCCGTGCTCCGAATGGCCGGCGGCGCCGGCGGCGATCATGCGGATGACGTTACGGGCGACGATGGTGTGGGCGTCGGCGCCGCAGATGCCGCGCTTGGGGCCGTCGTCAAAGGGGTCGATCCGGCAGGGGCCTTTCCAGCAGATGCGGCAGCAGACGCCGAGCTGGCCGAAGCCGCACTGAGGCTGCATCGCCTTGTGGCGATCCCAGACGGTCTCGATCCCTTCACGTTTGGCCACCGGTAAAAGAGCTGCGGCGGCCGGATCAGTGGTTTTCATCTCTGTCGTCATCGTTTACTTCCTCCGGTTCAGATACGCGTGAGAGCGGACAAGTTCGGCGGCGTGGGCTTCACGCAGCCCCTGCCGAAACTCTTCAAGATCGATAAGGCGGATCGCTTTGGTCGGGCAGCCGTCGATGCAGGCCGGAGTCTCGCGCCCGGTGCCGACACAGAGGTCGCACTTCTGCGCCGTGCCGCGATTGGTGAGACTCTCGCTTGAGGCGGTGTTTGCCCCCTTGACGCTGATCGCCCCAAACGGGCAGACCATGACGCAGACCTTGCAGCCGACGCAGTTCTTCTCGCGGATGCTGACGATTCCCCCCTCCTGTACGATCGAGCCGGTGGGGCAGGCGAGGGCGCAGGGGGCGTCTTCGCACTGGCGGCATTGCACCGGCAGCATCACCGTGTCGACGGCGACGACATGGTTGCGGGCCCGCAGCGTCCGCCCGGCGGCCGCCGCCGCGAAAAGGTCTTCTCCGCCGTGCGCCACAGCGCAGGCGAGCTCACAGCCGTGACAGCCGAGGCAGCGCTCGGGGTCGGAGAAGACGATGGCATTTTCTCTTCCCTGTTTCATGGAATCTCCTTCCGTCAATGGATCAGGACCAAGTTCTCTGTGCTGTTGTGAGGAATTATCTGTCCGTGCAGGAGATGCACGGATCGATGCTGTTGACGATGAGTGGGATATCGGCCACGGGGCCGCCGATGAGCATCGGCTTGAGCGCCTCCCAGTTCATGTAGCTCGGCACCCGCCACTTAAGCCGCAGCGGCATCTCGGTGCCGTCGGTCTGCAGGTAGTAGATTAGTTCGCCCCGCGGCGCTTCCGATTTGGAGATCGCCTCCCCCGCCGGAATCTCCGGCAGCCGCGTGGCGCAGAGGGGACCGGCCGGCAGATTTTTCAGTGCCTGCTGGATCAGGCCGACGCTCTGCTGCGCTTCAGTAAGGCGCACCAGAGCTCGGGCCCGCACATCCCCCTCTTGCCGCAGCGGCACCTCAAGGTTGAGGCGGTCGTAGGCGGCGTAAGGGGCGCTGCGCCGCACATCACCGGCGATCCCCGAGGCGCGGGCGACGGGGCCGACCACCGCGTAGTGCCGCGCCGCCTCCGGGGTGAGGATGCCGACCCCTTCGGTGCGCTGACGCAGCGGCCCCTCTTCGGCGTAGCGCTGGTAGAGCGCCTCCAGCGGCGCCTTCATCCGCTCCAGCTGTTGCCAGAGGTAGTCGGTGTACTCGGCGTCGAGGTCATAGCGCACGCCGCCGATGCAGTTCGCCGCCAGATCCATCCGGTTGCCGTAGATCGTCTCCTTGCACTCCTGCATGATCTCGCGCAGCTCCATCACCCAGCGAAAGAGGGCGGTCTCGCCGACGATGTGACCGAGTACGGCGCAGTTAAAGAGATGCGACGAGATCCGCTTGATCTCATCGGCGATGCAGCGCAGGTATTCAGCCCGCTCGGGGATGACAATGCCGGCGATCTCTTCGACCGCGACGCAGAAGGTGCTCGGGTGGCTGTTGGAGCAGAGGGAGCAGAGGCGCTCAAGCAGGGTGATGTTCTGGTAGAGGTTGCGCTTCATCACCAGATGTTCCATGCCGCGGTGGGCGTGGCCGGCGATGACGTCGAGGTTGGTCACCTGCTCGCCGTCGACCTCGACCCGGAAATACATCGGTTCTTCAAGGCCGAGCTGCTGCGGCCCGAGAGTGATCGTCGTGCTCATAGCGTCTCCTTGGTCGGTTGGGTTGCCAGAACCCGCTCCCACAGCGCCTGGCTGCTGGCGCCGCTGACGAAGGTCGAGAAGGGGACGAGGCGCTCGAAGACCTGCGGCCCGGCCGAGTCGTCGATAAAGAGGGGGCGGGGATCGGGATGCCCCTCGACCTTCAGGTCGTAGAGCTCCATCATCTCCCGCTCATTCCAGTCGGCGTTGGCAAAGAGCGGGGTCAGCGAGGGGAGCGTCGCCCCGCTGCGGGGGAGGAGGATGGTGAGGGTGAAGGTGTCACCGTCCAACTCGAAGTGGTAGGCGACCTCGCGCCCCGGCGCCGCCCCCTCTTGCGGGGCGAGGTAGGCGGTAATCATGCTGAGGCGGCCACCGACTTTGGCGACCTGCTCCCCCAGCGAGAGCAGCTGTGTCGCGTCGCTGCTTCGGCACCAGCCGCTGCTCACCCCCTTGCGGTCGCAGCGCCAGAGGATGGCGAGATCGGGCAGCGCCCGGGTCACTGTCTGCTGAAAGGTTTCGCGCATCACGCTCATCGTTTGACTCCTCGGGTGGCGAAGGTGAGATTGTGGCGGCGGCGGCAGTCGGGGCAGAGTTGGCGCAGCGGTTCGATCGGCGCGGCAGTGCCGCCAAGGGCCCGGCGCAGCAGCTCCGGCGGTGCCGCGGTAAAGCTTGCGTCGCAGTCACTGCACGGGCTCTGCGGTACCTCGCCGTGAACGGTCTGCTGGTAGCTTTGGCTCTGGGGATGGGTGCGGCGCCAGTCGTTGCTCAGGGTGAGGGCGCCAGAGGGGCAGTAGTGGGCGCAGAGGCCGCAGAAGGTGCAGCTGTTCTCCCAGAGGGTGAGGGCGACGCCCTCCTCTTTGTCGTCAAAGCGGATCGCGCCGCCGGCGCAGACGTGGGCGCAGACCCGACAGCCGACACAGGCGGCCGCCGCAAAACGTGGTGCGCCTCGCAGCCGCTCCGGCACCGCCACGTCGCTCGCGGATGCCAGAGGAGGGAGCGTCTCGCCGCGCCGTTGGCGGTAGAGCCGCACCGCCGCGGCGATCCCGTCGAGAAGTGCCTGAGGGCGGGGCGGGCAGCCGGGGATGTTGAGATCGACCGTGATCTCCTTTTCCAACGGCCCGCTCACGGCATAGCTGTCGCGAAAGACGCCGCACGAGGCGCCGCAGGCTCCCACCGCCACCGTCACCTTGGGGGCGGGGGCGGCGGCATAGAGGGCAAGAACCTCCTGCCGCAGTCGCGTCGTGAGGGGGCCGGTGATCAAGAAAATCTGGGCCTGCTCCGGTGTGTCGGCGTAATGGCAGCCGAGGGTTGCGACATCGAATCGCTCCACCGCCTCAGTGACGGTGAGTTCGACATCACAGCCGTTGCACGAACCGGCGTTGATTCGAAAGAGGTGAAGGGGGTGGGACGAGGTGTCGCTCATACAGTCTCCCTCTCTGCGCCGGGTAAAAAAGTGTGCGCAGGCAGGGTGACTCTAGGACAACAGGGGGGGATGATTCTGTCGGCTCGCCGACAATTGGCAAAAAAAGGGGGAGAAAAAGAAAAAAAAGAGCTTAGAGAGAGTCGCGCCAGGCGAGCAGCGCCGCCAGATCCCGCACGATCAGGGTGCGGCGGTTCGGCTTTTCGATGATCTCTTCCTTGATCAGATCGTTCAAAATCAGCGAGATCGTCTGGCGGGTTGTGCCGATGAGCAGGGCGATATCCTCGGTGCTCAGGCCGAGCTTGACCACGACTCCGGCGGGGGACTCTTCGCCCCGCTCCTCAAAGGTCTGCACGAGAAAATCGGCGATGCGGCGCCGTACATCCTTGAAGGCGAGCCCTTCAATGGTGGTGATGGAGTTTTTCAGCAGGTCGCCGAGCACCTTCGCCATCACCAGCGAGACCCCCGGCAGCGACTCGATGGTCGCCTGAAAGGCCGAGGTCGGGGTCAGCAGAATCTCCGTCTCTTCCACCGCCTGCACATAGGCGCGGGTGTGGGTGCTGAAGACGTCCCCGGCCTCGAGAAAGGCGAGGGTGAACTCCTTGTCGTCGTAAGAGAGAAAGACCCGCAGCCGCCCGCTCTTGATGATGAAGACGCTGTTGCTCTGCTCAAAGGGGGTGAAGATGATCGTCTTGCGCTCGATCTGGCGCCGCTTGAAGGTGCGTAGCAGATCGGCCGAGGCGAGGGCGTCGAGCAGGTTGATCTGCCCCAGTTGCATGTTTCCCGACATCGTTTCTCGGCTCCCGTTGGCGTGGGGTGAGAGGTGGAATGTGCTTTTTTCAGGTTAGCACGCACCACCTGCTTCATGGCAAGAGGATCCGTCGCTTATACAAGCCGACGCCTGCCGCTGTCCAGCCAATTCTTGAGCAGAATTGTGGGAGATGCCGTTTACGTTTTTGTCGGGGATGATGAAAAAGGGGGAGAGATTACAGCGCCTGCGGCGCCATGAACGCACAGCCCAAAGTCTGCTCGTTTTGCCACGCCACGCGCAAAATCTCTCTGTCGAGGGGGATGGGGAGGCTCTCGGCCGAGTAGCCAAGAATCTTGATCTGATCGTTCTCGGCGCCGATCTTGAGAACTTCGGGATGGGTATTGAGCGCGAGCTGCACGCCCCCCTCGCTGATGTCGACCATCCAGGCGTCAAAGGTCTTTGCCGTATCGACCACCTGCAACAGGCAGATACAGTCGGTTACTTTGTGGCGGGTATGTTCGCGGCAGTTCTCCATGCGGATCTTCCTGTGAGACTCAACAAGGTAGCCGTTGGGGGCGAGATCGTCGGGGGGCTCCATCTTGAAGAACGAGAGAAACGTTCGGCGCCGGCAGAGCGGGGCGAGTGTCCCTCCATGACAGTAGCTCTCGAGCAGCAAGCGGTGCTTCTTGGCGTCGGAGTCCCTGTTCTTTAGGTAGTAGTAACAGCTAGCGGAATGTTTGCAACTCATCGATCGGTATTTCGTTAAAAGAGTTCGTTGCCGAAGCGGATCTTTAACCAGGGGGATTAAAATGCGATTCCGAGAATAGAGCGAGGATTGTGCCAGGATGAGACTGACGTGAAATCAGCAGGTTGGGAAGATGAGTCGCTCAGCGATTGTTAAATATGACAAGATTATTTGTTGTATTTAGCGATTGGGTTCGGATTGTGATATGCCGCGTTTCTCAAAGAAGCAAACAATAGCCGTTCTCGGGCCTCCAGACCGGTGGCGGCTTTATCGTGGTGGTGGAGGGAAGAGGGCGGTATTGTGAAAATAAATCTGTCCCCTTTTTTTCTAATCTATCAACTAAGCAGAAAATAAATCTGTCCCCTTTTATCGAAAATCCCAAGTTGGTGTCCGGGTGGCGCGTTGACCAGTCGCTTATCAAAGAGCGAAAAGATTTAATCTTTTTCGTGTGCGGATATCTCTCCCCCTTGACAGCCGGGGGCCTGATACGTGTTAGATGCTTTCTTTAAAATCCGTACACTTCTGAATACGGAGAAACTATTAAAATGCTTAACCATATTAGGCCAATAGCAAACATGATTATTGATGTTTTTCTGATTTTATTTGCCATACTGGATGCTGGGAAAAAGTTTCTCATGGCAAGCGCTGCGACGATAATAATGAACGATCCGGCGTAGCCGGTGATTACTGTTTCGAAATTCATTGTTGTGTGGCCATTGCCGCTATAATCTTTAAATTTCGACCATTGATGATAAGCATGAATTGTTCTTTCGCCAATTATGTACCACTGCATTGATGCAATAAGCAGGATGGCGGTAGAAATTAGGTTTTGTATCATGATTTTCATTTTTGCATCTAACGTGTTGATTTAAGCGGCAGCCCACCGCAGAACAATTTGGTAGGCATTATTCGGGATACGCCTCTGTATCGGCTGTCCGCTTGAAATTTTTGTTATATGGATATTATATTCCAGCTCCTATAATGGAGCATCCCGATAAAGCCCAAAACAAAATGGCAAAGACTAAAAGGAGTTTAGTAAAGTGATTCGATCTGTACAAGTATGGAAGTGCCAATATTGTAAAAATTCCTCCGAATAATAAGACTATTTCTATTTTCTGTGCCATGGTCGTCATGTAGCCATATGACTCACCGTACGCTATCGAAGCAAATGGGCCATAAGCAATTGCAAGAAAAAAATCAATTTGAATTTGGTCTAATTTTCCTCTTAGCATAGGTATTAAGAGGAACAATATAGAGTAAATCCCCATGGCAGCTAGATACATTTTCAATAGGCCTAATATTCTGCTTTTTAATCCAGCTTCCTTCATTTTTTATTTGTCTTCCATATAACGGAAAAAGATAAGCGGGCGACGGAGCGACGGTAGGGCTTCGTAGAAACTTTATCGAGAATCACCGCCGGTTATTTCGTCCGCCTTGATTAGTTTGATACTAGTGCAGGCCCCCTCCATAGATACCGGACCATCCGGTATCCTTTGAGAGACACAAACCTCAAAGAAAGGAGCCTGCACCATGAGATTTTACACGAAACAGCATCAATTTTACTGCGGTGTCGATCTTCACGCCAATGCCATGTACGTCTGCATCCTCAATGGAGGCGGCGAGATTGTCGTGCATCGCAACATCCCGACCCGACCGAAGGTTTTCCTACGCCTGATCAAACCCTATCGCGACAATCTCGTCGTCGGCTGCGAGTGCATGTTCACCTGGTATTGGCTGGCCGATCTCTGTGCGAAAGAGGGGATCGACTTCGCTCTTGGCCATGCCCTTTATATGCGAGCGATCCATGGGGGCAAGGCGAAGAATGATCGTATCGACTCCCACAAGATTGCTGTTCTGCTGCGGGGCGGCTCCTTTCCTCTGGCCTATACCTATCCTCGTCCGATGCGGGCAGCTCGCGACCTTTTGCGGCGGCGCAACCATCTCGCCCGCAAACGGGCTGAACTTTACGCCCACATCCAGAACACCGCCAGTCAGTACAATCTTGGTGAACCGCTGGGCCGTATCGCCAAGCCGAGCGAGCGTGGTGACCTTGCCGCTCGTTTTGCCGATCCCGTAGTCCGCAAGATGGTCGAGGTTGACCTGTCGGTGATCGAGCATTACGAGAAGCTGCTCGACAGTTTAGAGCGGCAGCTAGAGAAGATCGCCACCGGTCACGATCCGGTAAGTCTCGCCCTGCTCAAGAGCATCCCCGGTGTCGGCAAGATTCTCGGGATGGTGATGCTCTACGAGATCGAGGATATCTCCCGCTTCCCCCGCGAACAGAACTTCGCCTCTTACTGTCGTCTGGTCAAACCGGCCAAGCAGTCCAATGGTAAAAGCTACGGCCACAGCGGCAAGAAGATCGGTAACGGACATCTGCGCTGGGCCTTTGGTGAAGCGGTGGTGCTGATGCTCAAAGGAAATCCCAACGCCCAGCGGGTGTTGCAGAAGCTTTCCAGCAAACATGGCAAAGGAAAAGCGCTGGCGATCCTCGCCCATCGACTCGGGCGGGCGGTCTATTACATGCTCAAGAATCAGGTCCCTTTCGATCAGGAACGCTTCCTGCGCAAGGTGGCCTGAGCCGGAGGGGGCGGGGCAGCCAGAGAGTCTAACTGGAGGCAGCGTAAAAAAGGCGAGATCCGCAACAGCAGCCACGCTAAAGCTCAAACTGCTGGGGAAAACCCACATCGGGCTGCATGATCCGTCCTAAACGCCAACTCGTTGTTTTGATTGGAGCCCCGTCCCGCTCCACATAATTCATAACGTTGCGCGATGGTCCTACGGGCCAACGCCGGATTCTGCCCCTTACCCGAGCCCGCACCTAACTAAGGCCATCGGCACAGAGGATGGACCTCGCTATTTTGACTGGGACGGCACAAGGGAACGAGCGTGATTCCAGGCGGCAGGAAGAACTCGAAGTCAGAGCCCCTGCATCAAGAGCCTCGATATGTGTTTGGAGCAGAATCTGAATCTGCAGCCAGTCGAAAATCCCAAGTTGGTGTCCGGGTGGCGCGTTGACCAGTCGCTTATCAAAGAGCGAAAAGATTTAATCTTTTTCGTGTGCGGATATCTCTACCCCTTGACAGCCGGGGGCCTGATACGTGTTAGAAGGCTTTCTTTTCTCTAAGGTTGCGCCAATTGCTGAAAGCCCCATTGCTATTGGGAAAAATAGGAGATAGCCACTGAAAATTGAAATTAAACTTATGAAAAATGGGTTCCCCAGCAATGTTCCCGAATGTTTCTCAAGTGACTCCCAAGGCTCAAACATGTATGGAATTTTTGAAATAAAATCGACGATGAAATAAGCAAAAAATATCAATACTGGGCCTGCGAAAGAGGCTTGTGCAATTGATGGTTTGAAATTTCTGTAGGATTTTTTTCCAGCCCAAACCAAGCAAATAGCAACGGCTACCATGCTGATTATCGTAGGCACCCAGGAATTAATTCTTAGTGTCACTATTACGGAGATAGGTAGAAAAGTGCAGACCGCACTTATTGCTGTTGAGACAACGATAGGTTTACGGATTGCGAGGAAATACCGCTTCAAAGTTGGCTTGTCAGTTTGAGTTGTATGTTCGATGTTTTCTGACATTATATTTTTGCCTTCTAACGGTTGAACTCAGCGGCTGGGCACCAGAGCTTTCCGCGTCAGCGCCGCCGCGCTTCTTCCAGTCCGCTGAAGTGACTTGATATGCCATATTATATTGTTCTTTCTGCCAACAACTCCCTTAAGGGCAATGGTAGATAATTTCTTACTTTTTGAGTTATTGTCTTTTCATTCTTTTGCCAAATTACGCCAAGGTATATGATTCCTAAACCAATAGCTGTTAAAACGATTGGGAATAGCCAACTATCTTTAAATACCTTGTCAGCAAGGTGTCCTAAATAAATTGAGCAGCCAATAGCACCGAAAATTACGAAAACTCGGCGAACAATTACAACACCAACCCCGACAAGTAGTAAGTTGACACAGCAATAAATGAATTTTGAAAGTTCGCTATCAGAATGCTGGGACGTCATTCCGCCCCAAAATGCCATGACGCCAAATAAATAGAGCCAAAAAGCATAATCACCAGATTTTGATGAACGAATATCAACCCAGAATGCAAAAAGAGTCATAGCTAGGCCGAAACACATTGATACCAAGGCGCGCAGCTCAAAATGTGGCCTGCCTCCAACTAACATCGCGGCAATATCCATGGACATATACCAAAGTGTCACGGCAATAGGCATTTGGAGGAATGGATAGCGGAAAATGTATGCGATAATAGATCCAACAGCCAAAGTTCCTAATTCTAAATATATCCAATGCCATTTAATGTATCTGTGGTACTCACGATAAGTACTGCCCTCTGGCCACCAACCCATACCTTGCTGAAGGCCATAAATTGCCAACGGTGTTAATGCCACAGCAAATGCAGCACAAATTCCGGCTGGTATAGCATGACCATTTTTTTGAAAATTATTTGCGAGCTTTAAACCCACTGCTGCGTAGGCTAAAGAAATGAAAAAGATTCCCCATCCACCAAAACTTTCCCAACCTAAATTCATAAATAATGTCATCGCGCCAATAGCAATCAATCCGCCCATATAATAAAGAACATGGGTGAAATCGAAACTTGGGCCAGTGGATGGTAAGGTTTTTAAGAAATCAAAAAGATTGTCGGATTGTTCTTGGGAAATAATCTCTTCTGCAACAGCCAAATCGAGTTTTTTCTTTGTTACCTTCATTGATTATCTCTCAATTTCAATTTGTGAGGTTGTCGTATTTTTTGGGCATATCGGTTCGAGATAACCGGCGGCGACGCGACGTTGCGGCCACCACCGAAATTTTGCTTTTCGGGAAGCACCCAGCTATTTTCCGTCCGCGTTAATTTGGTGGTTAGGCACAGCCTTTAGGTCTAGGATTTTGCTGCCAAAATCTACATTGAATGTCCTGAAAACCCAGTAACCATTCTCCTTTTCGGCGTAAACTGAGACCGTTCCGTGCCCCTTTGGCCCATTAATTGGGAACTTAAAACGACCGAAGGTGTCGTTATAAGTTGCTTTCATCGAGAGACCTGTTTTCACCGGTGAGCCTATTTGTTCAATGATCTCCTGGTTGTTGGTGATTATATTTATTATTTCCACGTAGACCGGATGCTTGCTCATTGAAAAATAACCAGCAGAGAGACCTACTAGCACAATGGCACCAAAAGCATATGGTCTATATTTGGTTTTATTTCCGCGGAGAAAAAATACTAGGCAAGCAATTATTGCCGCTACGATTACCGCAAATATAAGGATTGTAATCATGTAAGTGCCTAACGTACAAGATAACCGCGTGGCGGTAGACAGGATAAATTATGCCAACAATAGACTGCCGCAACCAGTGGAAAACTTGCCATGCGATGGGTGGAGAATGCCCGTGTGCCGGTATTGGTGAAGCACATATGTATTTCCCATCCGGTTCATTTACTTGTTATACGCAAGATGAATGGGCCAACGACGTGATGAAGAAGGTGGAGGACTTTTTCAATATAGCCAGCGAAGAGGAAATTAGTGACCTGTTAAGTAAGTGCGGACACCCAAACCCATACGAACGCAAGCCGAAATGGTACAGACGCTTCATGTTCTGGAGTGTATAACGACTTTGTAGAAAAGGCCGAACCGGCACAGACTTACCGCCCTGCCTCAGCATTTTCTGTTGTTAATTCCTGCCAAACAAATCGCGTAGATTGAGCCTTTTGTCGTCTGTTTTAGCGGTTGTCATAAGATCGCTTATTCGACATGGCCCCCTTTTTCAGGGTTTCATGTCGCTAAACCGTAACGATGGATCTTGAGCATGTTATGCAGCATCGTCATCAGCTTCCACTGCCCGTCGACCTTCTTTTTGCCGCGCAGGGTGAAGCGATGCAGTCCGAGCGTTTCACGAATGTTGCCGAACACCGGCTCGACGATCCCGAGCCGCCGGCTGTAGATGTGCCGGCCTTTTGCTGAATCGATCTTCGCTTTCATCCGCGCCAAGACGCCGACCTCGACCCTTGGTAAGACCGCTAGCGGGATGTTCACCTGCCGAGCGCCTTTTTGCTTGCTCGAACGCAGACATTGGGCGCGCAGCTCGCAGCCGGCGCAGTCGGACTGGTGGGCCTGAAACTGCATGAAGATGCTGTTGACGATTCTGGCCCGAGCGCATTTGAGCCACATCGTTTTGCCTGCCGGACAAACGCAGGTTCTGTTTTCGATGTCGGCCTGAAAATCCTCGGTGGTAAAGCGGCTCTTGGTGCGGATTTTATCCGTCGTTGACGGCTTGTAGCGACCGGCGTCGGCAAAGCGTGGATCGCGGGAGCGAAAGCCGTGATCGGCGACGTAGCCGTCGATCTGACGTTGTTCCAAATAATCGAGGGTTCCGGCATTGCAGTAACCGCTGTCGGCCAGAACCTTTGCATCATCTAGCGGCTCTTCGTCGAGGTTCTCCTCAACCTGCTCCAGCATCGGTTCAAGCAGGCCGTGTTCCTGACCGCTGCCGAAGGCCTCGGCGGCGACGACCACCTGGTGCTTGCCATCGACGGCGGCGACGCCGTTGTATCCTTGAATCACCCCGTGGCCGGTCTTCATCTTGGCGCTGTCGTTGTCGGTGATGTTGCTTTTGACCGCCTTGCCGTTGCGCCCGAGGCGCTCTTGGTTGTGCTGCAAAAATTTTTCGATCTTGTCGCTGGCCGCCAGCAGTTTCTCGATCTGCTGCTCTTCGCGCCGTCGAACCGATTCCTCGGCATGCCCCTTCTTGTCTTCGTCCCGGTGTTTCTTGAGCAGGTAGCGCACTGCCCGATCGATCTTTTGCGCTTTCTTCTTGAGCTCGGTGCGGGTGCCGCTCCACTCTTTGGAAGCATTCGAAGGCATCTTGCAGCCATCGACGGCGAACATCTCCCGCCCGATCAGCCCCATATCGTCGCAGATCAGGATGACCTGCTGAAAGAGCTTGGCAATCTGCTCGGGGCACGATGAGATAAAGTCGGCGATGGTCGTAAAGTGAGGAGAGGTATCGGCGGAAATCGCCATAAAGATCACGTTCTCACGACACAACGCCTCAATCTTGCGGCTGGAGGTGACGCCGCGCGAGTAGGCCAGCAGAACGATTTTTAGCAGGATGGCCGGGTCATAGGCGGGGCGTCCTGTCTCATCGTTGTTGTAGCGCGAATCGAAGATGCTCAAGTCGAGCTTCTCATCAACGAGGTAGTTGACGGAATGCTCGAATGTGCCGGGGAGAATCTGTCGCTCAAAAGAGATCGGCAGCATCACCATCTGATTGTAGTTGTACTCTTTAAATCGGGGCATCTCGTGACCTTTCTGTCGGTGCGAAAAATCACGATGATTTTACCAAAAAATGAGTAGTTTTTGGGGTTTATCTACATCCTCAACGG
>PKUF01000135.1 GCA_002869635.1 Desulfuromonas sp.
CCTCAAGGATCGAGTCGAGCGCCGCCGCCCCGACCCCCTTGACCGCCCCGAGGCCGAAGCGAATGGAACGCTCATGTACAGTGAAAGAACGGTCCGAGGCGTTGATATCAGGAGGGAGAACCTCGATCCCCATAGAGCGAACCTCGGAGATGTTCTTGATCACCTTGTCGGTGTTCTCCATATCCTCGGTCAGCAGCGCCGCCATGAACTCCACCGGATAGTGGGTCTTGAGGTAAGCGGTATGGTAGGCGACCAACGCGTAGGCGGCGGAGTGCGACTTGTTAAAACCGTAGGCGGCGAACTTCTCCATCAGGTCGAAGACCCCTTCGGCCTTCTTCAGATCAAGTTTATTCTCCTTAGAGCCGGCGAGGAAGAGGTCCTTCTGCTTCGCCATCTCCTCCGGCTTCTTTTTCCCCATCGCACGACGCAACAGGTCGGCGCCACCAAGGCTGTAATTCGCCAGCACCTGGGCGATAAGCATAACCTGCTCCTGATAGACGATAACCCCGTAGGTATCTTTCAGGATCGGCTCAAGCTGAGGAAAGTCATAGGTGATCGCCTTTTTTCCGTGCTTACGCAAAATAAAGTCATCGACCATCCCCGACCCCAGAGGACCGGGACGGTAGAGGGCACAGACCGCGATGATATCCTCGAAGCAGGAGGGCTTGAGCTTGATCAGCAGCTCTTTCATCCCGCTCGATTCAAGCTGGAAAACCCCGGTCGTCTCACCGGCCCCGAGGAGCTTGTAGGTCTCTTCGTCGTCGTCACCAACCAGAGTTAGATCAAAATCGGGACTTTTCCCCTCGCGGATCAACCGCACCGCGTTGTCGATAACGGTAAGGGTCTTTAAGCCCAAGAAGTCGAACTTGACAAGCCCGATTTTCTCGACGTAACTCATCGCGAACTGGGTGACCTGCCCCCCCGACTTAGGATCCGTATAGAGAGGGAGATACTCCGGCAACGGCTTCGGCGTCACCACCACCCCGGCAGCGTGGGTCGAGGCGTGACGGGTCAACCCCTCCAGCGCCAAGGCGATGGGGTAGAGACTCTTGACCTTGGGGTCCTTCTCCACCAACTCCTTGAGTTTCGGTTCCTGCTGCAGCGCCTCTTTCAGGGTGATCCCGAGGGTTCCGGGGACGAGCTTGGAGATCTTGTCGACCTCGCCGTACGGCATGCTCAGCGCCCGACCGACATCGCGGATGACCCCCTTGGCCGCCATCGTCCCGAAGGTGATGATCTGAGCCACATTCCCCTCGCCGTACTTCTGCCGCACATACTCGATCACATCCTCACGTCCGTAGATGCAGAAGTCGACGTCGATATCAGGCATCGAGATACGTTCCGGGTTGAGGAATCGCTCAAAGAGAAGATTGTAGGGCATCGGGTCGATGTCGGTGATACGGATAGCAAAGGCGACGAGGCTGCCAGCGGCACTACCACGCCCCGGACCGACAGGGATGTTGTGATCTTTTGCCCAGTTGATGAAGTCAGCAACGATCAGAAAATATCCGGGGAACCCCATCTGGCGGATACAAGCAAGCTCGATTTCGAGGCGCTCGCGGTACTCCTTCTCCTCATCCTCCGCGACAGTACGGACCCGGCGAATCTCCACCAGACGCTGATCGAGCCCCTCACGCGACTGCTCCTCAAGCACGTCATCAAGACTCTTTTCGGCTGGCTTTTCGTACTGGGGAAAGTGATAGGTCTTGAAGTCGAGTTCAAGGTTGCAGCGCTCAGCGATAGCAACGGTGTTGTCGATCGCCTCGGGAACGTGAGCAAAGAGAGCCGACATCTCATCGGGGGTTTTAACGTAGAACTCGTTATTGGAGAAACGCATCCGGTTCGGATCGTCCATGGTCTTGCCGGTCTGGATACAGAGCAGCACCTCATGAGCGTAAGCGTCTTCGCGGGTGAGGTAGTGGCAGTCGTTGGTCGCCACCAGCGGCAGCCCGAGCTCATTGTGGAGCTCAATCAGGCCGCGGTTGACCGGCTCCTGCTCAGGAAGATGATTCTCCTGCAGCTCAAGAAAGAGACGGTTATCGTCAAAGATCTCGCTCATCTGCTTGACCCGCGCGAGCGCCTCATCCTGCCGGTTCATCCCGAGCAAGGTCGGGATCTCCCCACCGAGACAGGCGGTCAGGGCGATCAGGCCATGGTGCCGCTCTTTGAGCAACTCCCAGTCGATGCGTGGTTTGTAGTAGAACCCTTCGCGGTAGGCGGCAGAGATGAGATGGCAGAGATTGCGATAGCCGGTGATATTCTGGCAGAGCAGGACAAGGTGGTAGGAGGCGTCCGAGGAGCCGCGGGCGTTCCCCTTGTCGAAACGGGCACCGGGGGCGACATAGACCTCGCAGCCGATGATCGGCTTGATGCCGGCACTCGAGGCTTTCTGGTAGAACTCAATTGCCCCAAACATGTTGCCGTGGTCGGTCACCGCCAGCGCTGGCATTTTGTACTCGCGACCCCGCTTGACGAGATCGTCGATTTTGATCGCCCCATCCAAGAGGCTGTACTGGCTATGCAGGTGAAGATGAACGAAATTGGCGTGATCCATAACCATCCACAAACGACGCGATGACCGCAAAGGTCGTAAGACAAAAAAAACCGATAATGCGGCCCTGCAAGAGCACACTCACCGGTTGTCGAAAACGTTCTGAGGATACTAGCACCGTCGCCGCAAAGGGGTCAACAAGAACCACGCCCTTGAGGGACGGGAATCCAGTTTACAAGCAGAGACGACTGGTCTAATATGCCGCCCCATGTCGGCCATGCGCATTCATCGCTATATTGCCCGCGAGGTTCTCGTTCCGATGCGGCTGGGACTGGTGGTCTTCACCTTCGTCCTGCTCATGGGACGCATCCTCAAGTTGATGGAGCTGGTCCTCAACAAGGGGGTGCCGCTTAAGGAAATTCTCGCCCTCTTTGTCTCGCTGCTGCCGACCTTCCTCGTCATCACCCTGCCCCTCGCCTTTTTGCTCGGGGTTCTCATCGGCTTTGGCCGCCTCTCTTCCGACAGCGAGGTCGTCGCCCTCAAGGCCTCAGGGGTGAGCCTGAACCGTATGCTTCGCCCGGTGCTGCTAATCGGCCTGGCGGTCTCTATCGTCACCGCCACCCTCACCCTCTACGCCGAACCGGCGGGGAACGCCTCGTTTCGCAACCGCCTCTTCACCATCGCCACCCGTCAGGCGAGCGTAGCGATTCAACCGAACATCTTCAACACCGACTTCAAGGGGCTCGTCCTCTTCGCCCGCGAGGTCGATGAGCGCAGCGGTAAAATGCAGGGGATCTTCATCTCGGATGAGCGAATCAAGGGGGGCGCCACCACCATCATCGCCCGCGAGGGGGAGATCATCTCCGATTCAAAAGCCCTCTCGCTGACCCTCAAGCTGCACGACGGCTCGATTCATCGCCGTGAAAACGAGAACGACGGGGCAGGCTATCAGCTTGTCCGCTTCGCCACCTACGATGTCAACCTCAATATGGGGCAGGATGTCGGCAGCAGCATCACCCGCCGCATCAAAGAGAAAGAGCTCTCCCTCGGCAAACTGCTCGATACGCTGCGTGCGGGAGGGGATGCGACCCGCCTGCTCGCGGTTGAGCTGCACCGCCGCCTGATGCTGCCGCTGGTACCGCTAATCTTTGCGCTGGTCGGGGTCGCCCTTGGGGTGCGCTCACACCGCTCAGCCAAGGGGGGCGGTTTTGCCATGGCGCTGGTGGTCTTTCTCGCTTACTACATCCTCTTTTCCCTTGCCAAGACCTTGGCGGTGGAGCGGGGCTTTCCCCCCTTCCCCACCCTCTGGCTTCCCAATCTGTTTTTCCTCGTCGGCGGCATCGTCCTCTTCCGTCAGGCGGCCAAAGAGAAGAGCCTGCAGCTCCCCTCCCTACGTGAGCTGCTGCGCAGCCTCATGAACCGTGGGAGGCGCGCATGACCCTGCTTAGCCGCTACATTCTCGGCGCCTTCTCGCGGACCTTTCTGCTGGCCCTCTCGGCCTTTGTCGGCATCTACCTGCTCGTCGATTTTTTTGAGAAGGTCGATGACCTGATCGAGATGCATGCCACCCTGCTCAATTATCTTCTCTTCTTTGTCTACAAGATCCCTTTGATTGCGGTGCAGGTGGTACCGCTGGCGGTGCTGCTCGGGGTCTTCATGACACTTGGCGGCTTCTCCCGCAGCAATGAGCTGACCGCCATGCGCGCCGGGGGTTTTAGCCTGCAACGCATCGCCCTGCCGCTTCTGGCCTGCGGCATCCTGATCTCGGTGGCGAGCCTCGCCGCCAACGAGTATTTGATTCCGGTCACCACCGCCCGCAGCAATGATATTCTACAGCGGCAGTCGGGGAGCGACGGCGAAAGTCTCGGGCGCGAGAATCTCTGGTACCGCCACGGTGAGTACGTGGTCAATATTGCCCTTGCCCTCCCCGAGAGCGGGCAGCTGCAGGGGATTACCCTCTTTCAGCTCGACCGCCAGTCGATGGTGCTGATGCGCCTTGACGCCGAGCAGGCAAACTACCGCGACGGCAACTGGCAGAGCGAGCACGCCTCGGTGATCCGCTTTGATCCGCAAAACGGCGAACTGCTCACCCTGCGCGACGAACAGAGTCCGGCCCTCCCCTTGGGGAAAACCCCCGAGGAGTTTCGCAAGCAGCTGCGCGGCAACGACGAGATGGGGTTCACCCAGTTGCGACGGCTGGCGCGGCGGATGCGGGCCGAAGGGTTCGACGCCACCCGCTACGAGGTCGACATGTCAGCCCGTCTCGCCACCCCGTTTGCCAGTCTGATCATGGCTTTTCTCGGCATCCCCTTCGCCCTGCAGCGCGGTCGTGGCGGCAGCCTCGCCGTCGGTGTTGCCGTCAGCATCGGCATCGGCATCGGCTACCACTTCGTACAGGGGATGCTCCTCGCCTTCGGCTACTCCTCTGTCCTCCCCCCGCTCATCGCCGCCTGGGCCGCCAACATCCTCTTCGGCCTCCTCGGCCTCTGGCTCCTTCTGAGCACCCGTCAGTAAGCTTCCACACAAAACGGGACAGGCTCGTTTCTGCACTGATCAGAGAGGTTCAGTGTCTGCCATCTGAACTACGTCAGACCTTGACTTGGGATCGGGGCATGGAATTAGCCCAGCATAAAAGGTTCACCATCGCGACCGATATTCAAGTGTACTTTTGCGACCCTCAAAGTCCGTGGCAGCGAGGAACAAATGAGAATACCAATCGCCTGCTACGTCAATACTTACCGAAGAAAACGGATCTCTCGATTCACTCCCAAGAGGATTTGAATCAAATCGCGTTGAAGCTAAACCAGAGACCAAGAAAAACCTTGAATTTTTCTACTCCGATGGAACGGTTCTCAGAAAGTGTTGCATTGACCGATTGAACCTGCCATGGCGTACCTTGCAAAGGAGTCGCGGGGAGGTACGCGATGATTGATGCGCTACGACGGGAACAGGGGTTCGCTATCGCCCCCATGTGTCGCGCCCTGAGCGTATCGAAAAGCGGCTACTATGCCTGGAAGAACCGAAGACCCTCCGCCCGCAAATTGCGAGAGGAGTGCGTCAAGGTTGCCATCAAGGCAGCGCATAAACGGGGTCGAGGCCACTACGGTCCCGAGAAAATTCAAGACGAGCTGGCTGACGTGGAGAAGATGGAAGTCGGTCTCAACCAGATCAAGCGCTTGCGCCGTCAGATGAACATAAAGTGCAAGCGGACGAAGAAATACAAGGCGACGACCAATTCAAGCCACAAACTGCCTGTGGCGCCTAATCTGCTGAATCAGAATTTTACAGTACCGGGGCCGAATCTGGCCTGGGTTGCAGATATCACCTATGTCGACACTGACGAGGGGTGGTTGTATCTGGCGGCGATTAAAGATCTCTGGAACAAGGAGATCGTCGGCTATGCCATGAGTCACCGCATGACGCAGGCGCTTGTAGGTCGCGCCCTTTTTCGTGCCGTCGCAATCCGTCGCCCCGGCAAAGGATTGATCCATCACTCGGACCGTGGTAGCCAGTACTGCTCAGGGAGCTAGCAGAAGTTGATGCGGCAGTTCGGGATGCAGCCATCGATGAGTCGCAAGGGGAACTGTTGGGACAATGCTCCGATGGAGAGTTTCTTCGGCACGCTCAAGATGGAGCTGGTTCACCTTCGAAAGTATCGAACTCGTCAGGAGGCTGTAGCCGATATCCGAGAATACATCGAGGTGTTCTACAACCGGCAGAGACGTCACGCCAGTTTAGGCAATCTCTCTCCGGCAGCATTTTGGAAGAAAAACATTGAGGAATGTCTGGATGTGGTCTTGAGGGACCTCTTTATCTCCCTACCTGAGAAATACTGCTGTAGGTCGTGAGGTATCCTTATGCGGAAGTAATATGTGTTGTTCCTCTTCTGAATATATAACGACAAAAGCCCATCTCCTGTGTACCAGTTTGTGTACCAGTCACAGCAAATGGGCTTTTGGCTTTGCTAACCACTTGAAATATAAGCGGTTTCCTAAAATGGTGGAGGTGGCGTCCATCAAACTAACCACCTAAAGCTATGATATTAAAGTAACAATCAAATAAAAATTCAACATAATACCCCCAAATATACCCCCAGAATCCAATAATATGGCGCATAAATACAAGTAAAATGGCTGCTACTATCCTGCAAAACGGACATCACCGACACCTAAAACCAGATTCGCAACTAGCTCCATTTAGTCCTCCATCAATCGGCACATTCATCCCAGCCATCCGTAACGAACGACCATGGTCTCTCCAATTCACCATAGTCTACTAAATCACAATTCGTAAGGCTGGAAAAATGGTCGCCTATAGGCTCAAAATATCTGGGCCAGATGGACGCATGCAGTGAGAAGAACAAATATGAATCGGAACCAAAGACATCAACAAGGTATTCCTTGATTTTGATGCGATAATTTTCCGTTATGCTCCTTAAAGCGTACTCGATCAATTCAGAGGAGTCATCAGCGGGCCCATCGCAAACCATCTCTTCCAGGGATATGCCTGGATTATCTTGGCCCCAAATATAGCCAATATAGATATCGTCAAGCCCTAGATTATCGCGGATGGATAAAGGATCAAAGTTATTGTATCCATTCCCACTTACGGCATCAAATCCATGTAGCCACTCACACAACACTGTAGATAGCAATGAAAGGTATTGTTGTCCTAAATAACAATGATATTCGTTTGGATCTTCTTTTGTATTTTCGAGAATTTTCAACCAAGTTGCTGATCTTTTTTTATGTGTTCCTGGCAGTTCTTTTGAAAACAATTCTACATCACTGTAGTCGATTTCATCCTCAGATGCTTCAATGCCAGACCACCAAACATTAAGGTTATCGTACCCGTCTATAGCAAGATAGGGAAGAGCACCAGGGTGCTGTTCTTCTAACCAACGTGAAACTATTTCACCTATAAACTCATCAGATTCACAATCATCTTTACCTAATAATTCATCCGGGGTACAAGATTCCTCGTCTAGATTATTAATCCCATCAGTGTCACCAATAATCATCTTCTGTTCTGGAAAAGTCATAACGACATTTGGAAATCCGTATTTTTCTATAGCGGCAGCTACTTTCTCTTTATCTGGGGCATTAAGTAAAATAAACAAAACTGTATCAGTGATTCCTTTTGTGTGGCGTATTAAGCTGTGGTGCGCAGCTCGCACAAGAGATTCTTTAAGTTTTCCAGGTTGAAGCAGAGAATCAGAATTATAAATCACTGAAACAATAATTTGTCGCATACCCCTCCTCCTTCACGTACTCTGGTTCTGCAGGCAAAAGGAATTCCCCCGATTTATCTTTACGGAAGTCTCTAACTACGCTCGAATCTGAGGGTCCCCCCCCTACCCCGCCCGGTTCTTCTTAAAGTTCTCTGCCTGCTCGAAGATCTCTTTGTACACCTCATCCCGGTCAACCGGCGGATAGCCATGCTCAGCAAGAAGCAGGATCAGCGCGACCCTCAACTCTGCCTTGATGTCGTCGCGATCATTCCAAGCGGGATACCGTGCGAGGTCATCAACAATGGTCTTGACCGCTTTGGCGAGAACCAGAAGCTTCTCCTCGGGATAGGTGAACTCATACTTGACCGCCAACCCTTTGAGGATGTCGTAGAAGGCTTTCTCCTCGAAGGAGATCCCCATCTCGTCCCCTGAAGCCATCTCAGCCTTCAAGGCCTGGATCATATCGACCAGCTTATTGGTCATCTCCTCGTACACCTCACCAACGTAGGTCGTATCTTCCTTGCGTTCGTTGTAGGTATCGACCAGCGCCTTGAACTTCTTCGAGAAGTCGGTCCCCATCGCCTTGTTCACCTTCTTGAAGTCGTCAATGGCCTTGGCGAGAAGCTTTTGCAGCAGCTTGATCTTGGTATTAGGGAGTTTGATCTTTCCGAGCTTTTCGAGGAACTCCTCGTCGAAGAGATCGACCTCCTTGGTCTCCTTGTCCCCCAGCCGCAGGATTTCTTCCACCCCGTCCGCCTTGAGCGCCTCGGCGATCATCTCGCGTACCCGTGCGTTCATCTGAGCGATGTCGGGAGCATTCCCCTTGGTGAGCTTGAAGACGATGCTGCGCACGGCGAGATAGAAGTGGATCTGGTCGCGCTCCTTCTGCTTCAGCTCCTCTGATCCACAGCAGATGTCGTACGCGGCCTTGAGCCGCTTCACCAGCGCCATGAAGCGCTTCTCCTGCTTGTCGGTGAGCATGGCAAACTCGCTCGCCCGGTTGAGGCAGTTGAGCTGCTCCAGAGGGTTGTCGCCAAAGTAGCCGGTGCTGTCGAAGCGATGGAACATCTTGTTGAGCAGATCGAGGGTGTCGCGCACCGTGATGATCGACTGCCCCACCTCCTCGATATTCTCCTGATCGGCGCGGTTGTAGTGAGCCAGCGCCAGGTTCATCTGTTTCTTGATACCGATGTAATCGACAACCAGCCCCTTCTCTTTCCCCTCGTACTTGCGGTTCACGCGGGAGATGGTCTGGATGAGGTTGTGCCGCTGGATCGGTTTGTCGATGTAGATGGTATCGAGATGGGGAACGTCGAACCCGGTCAGCCACATATCGACGACAATGGCGATGCGGAAGTTTGACTTGGGATTCTTGAACTGCCGGTCGAGTTCGCGCCGGTCGTCGGATGAGCCAAGGAGATTGTAAAACGGGTCATCCTTTCCCCGTGTCATGATCATCTTGATCCGCTCAATCGGCTTGATCTCTTTGCGCTCCTGCTCCGTCAGGGTCTCTCCTTCGGCACAGGTCAGCACCTCGTTCCACGCCGGGCGCAGGATCGTCACCTCGCGCCAGAAGTCATAGGCAATCTCCCGCTTGGCACAGACGAACATCGCCTTCCCTTTGACCGATGCCCCCTCGCTGATGCGCGTCTCGTAGTGCTCCACGAAATCGACGGCAAGGGCTTTGATCCGGTCGGGATCACCAAGGATGGCGGTCATGCTGGCGCTGGCCCTCTTGCTCTCCTCAATCTGGTAGTCGCTCGTCCCCTCTTCGGCGCACTTGGCGTAGTAATCCTCGATCTCTTTAAGCTTGGTGTTGTCGAGGATGATCTTGGCGGCGCGGCCCTCATAGACGATCCGCACGGTGATGTTGTCCTGCACCGATTCGGTCATGGTGTAGGCGTCAACCACCTCACCGAAAACATCAAGAGTGGCGTCGATAGGCGTGCCGGTAAAACCGACGAAGGTCGCGTTGGGGAGGGAGTCGTGCAGGTACTTGGCAAAGCCGAAGGTCTTCTTCACCCCTTCGCTGGTCACGCGTACTTTCTGATCGAGGTTGACCTGGCTACGGTGCGCCTCGTCAGAGATGCAGATGACATTACTGCGCTCGGTGAGAAGTTCGGTATCTTCGGTGAACTTGTGGATGGTCGTCAAAAAGACGCCACCACTGTTGCGCCCCTTGAGCAGCTCACGCAACTGGGCGCGGCTCTCCACACTGATCACGCTCTGATCGCCGATATACTCCTTCGCCTCAGTGAACTGCTTTGAGAGCTGATCATCAAGATCGGTCCGGTCGGTGATGAGAACGATGGTCGGGCTTTCAAGCGCAAGACTCTTCATCAGCAGGCGGGACAAAAAGAGCATGGTGTAGCTCTTGCCGCACCCCGTCGCGCCAAAGTAGGTTCCCCCCTTGCCGTCCCCTTCGGGTTTGCGGCGGCGCAGAATATTCGCGTAGAGCTTGGTGGCGGCATAATACTGCGGATAACGGCAGACGATCTTCTCCTGCTTGCGGGATGAATCGGGGAAGAAGATAAAGTGCCGGATCACCTGCCGCAGGCGGCTCTTGTTAAACAGCCCCTCGATCATGGTGTGCAGGGCGTTGATGCCATCCTTCTCGATGCTCTCTTCCCCCGTCACCTTGCGCCAAGTGTAGAAGAAATCGTAGGGCGCAAAGAGTGCCCCCATACGGCTGTTCACCCCGTCGGAGATCACGCACAGGGCGTTGTACTTCAGCAGCTCGGGGATGTCGCGGCGGTAGCGGGTGGTGAGCTGTACATAGGCATCGTGGATGGTAGCCTCTTCGCGGATGGCGCTCTTAAACTCGAAGACCACCAGCGGCAGGCCGTTGATATAGAGGATGCCATCAGGGATACGCTTTTCGTTCCCCTCGATCTCCAGTTGATTGACGATGCGATAGCTGTTGCTGTCGGCTTCGCTGTAATCAATGAGCTGGATGTAGAGGTCTTTTTTGCTGCGGTCCTCCCGCTTGAGGAGGAAGCCGTCGGCGATGAGTTTATGGATGGTCTTGTTGGTTTCGTACAGATCAGAGGCAGGGAGGGTTTCGAGGCGGCGGATTACCGAGTCGATCTCGGCGAGGGTGATGCCGTCCCCTTTGTAACGGTTAGAGAGGAAGCTGTGCAAATCGTCTTTAATCAGCACCTCTGCTGGGGAGCGGCTGATTGATTCCCCAAGAGAGTGCGGGTACCCCTGCTCTCCTAGTAGGGCGATGATCGCTACTTCAAGCTTCTCTTCGGTAAATTTCATTCTTCAGCCCCCCGCTGCAAGGCTTCTGCTACTATCCGATCAGCATCACGATCATAACCCTCAGCAATAATCCTCAAAGTGACAGCAAAACGATGAAACCCTGCATTTTCCACATCTTCTGCTTTTTTGCGATATTTGGATGCCAATTCCCTCTCTGGACTACCAGTCGGGTCTACAACGTGAGCGCCACGTGAGTTGTGTGTCCCAGTAGTAAAACCTCTCCGCATGTCCTCAGCGTCTCGATCGTTCAACGCGGAAGCAACTATTTTGTTTATCCATAGGCCGCTCAAGTCAGGAGGTGTGTGAATCAACACTTCGCCAATTTTGATAAGTGCAACTTCGAGATGTCCAGACATGGAGCAGACATCCTTGATCCTTTGGAGCCACTCCTCAAAAAGTTCCTGGTTAAAAGTCCCATCTTTTTGAGTGCCCGGTGGCATTTCCCACTTACGTAAAAGCCGCCAGGCATTTGTAGCCACTTCCTTTGATTTTTCTGAAACTTCCCCAGGTGACTGATCTTCTTTCTTTGATCGATAAATAAGCTGTATCAACTCGCAAAAAAAGTCAGGGTCATTTGCTAGCCTATGTTCAAGGAATTGAGGGCCGCCCCCCAGATGCCGGTCCAGCAAAGGGACGTAAGCCCACTCAACTCTAAAAAGGCCGTCCTGATCAACTGATGGTTCAGCTTGAAGAAACTTGATCAGTTCAACAATATGGTAAGTATCCAAAGCATGGCTAGGCTCACAGGAAGAAATAGCCGCTAACAATGCATGAATACACAGGCTACTATCGATAGTTTGCTTCTCTTGCCGCATTACGTAAAGACAGTTAATTGCCGCATGCGGTCTGCCGTATTGCATCAGTTTTTCAATCGCAAAAGCAAGATCCCCATCAGCATGGTAGGCATTTGCACCAGTTCGAATCCAATACTCTCTTTCTTGCTCCTGAAGCCAGCTTGAGACGTGATCCCATGTGGCATATCCAAATGGCAAACAAGCCAGAAAATGACCGATCTGCCCAAGTGTCCAAGCAGATTTGTCAAGAGCTTCGCACCATTCCCAGCCATTTTGATGAAAACGCCGCCCGATAAAACTGCCAATCAGCGCCTTTTGTTTGTTGTTATTTGTATCTAAATATTTATGTAAGAGATAGCGCTCTAGTTCATTGTCGTCAATAACAGCAATGGCGTACCCTACTTGCATGCCTGAAGGTACAGTTTCGCCAAAAGAAATGACACCATCTGCTCCTTTTTGCTGAAAAATTTCTGAAATAGCATTATCACGACGCTCATCAAGTTTTTTGCGACGATGATCCCAGTCGCCATCATCATCATAAAGATCAAAGTCTTGATCACTAAAAAGGTGCTGATATAAATAAAATGGATTGGTGGGAGCAAGTCGTTCTGATACATGTTCTATGCGCGAAATCAACTCGTCCGACAATGCCCATTTTGCGTCAGAATAGCGTCGGTGTTTGTTTGTGAAAAGCATGAGACGGCCCCAGATTATGAGCCTTAGCTCTTCGGCAATACTGATTATTTGCTGGGACCCAAGAACTTGGAGAAGCTTTTCAAATGCCGGTTCAGGCAGATCATCAAAGTGATCAACTAACACAGATAGCCGATTAACATCTAAACCGGCGGCCTCCACAGCAAGTCCCGCATAAAAAGACGACTGGGTCCAGTATTCCTCATATGTAACACCGCTTTCCCAACTGGCTGGGATTGTCCCAAGCCAACTTGGTTTGTACGTTCCCGAAGATGTTTGGAGTTGACTTGGCAGAAGCTGCAAAATTAGCCCCCACGCGATATCCGGCCATTCTGTAAGCAATGTCCGTACTGCAACGTTACGTTTCTCAACAGTTGCCATCGTCTGGGGTAGCCATGGAAGCAGTATGGTTGCTAAAGAATTAGACGGGCGGTTGCCCCATTTGCCACCGGGGTCATGACTGGCTAATTCACTAAGCGTAACGCAAACACGAACAAGATATTGATCGTCCCAAGCTAGACATTCCAAGGCCCAAAGCAAGCCGGTCAAATAGTTACGGCCAGTTATGCCGCTTCCTTCCTGGGAGAAAAGCTCGTCGAAAGGACATGGCCTAAGGCGAAGCGCTCCTTCAACTACTTCAAGAAATTGATTTGGTGCAGCCTCTGCGAGGGTTGGCAGTAAATCGTTGAGGCTTCCCCATAGGACCCAATCTGCATCGGTCAGCAGTTCTCGTATTACATATATACTTGTTGATGCAGCCACCCCCCTCGAACAATTTTCACAAGCCTCAGGTCGGCTTCCCAATATGGCCAATCCCTCGGCAACCCCCTTCCTCAACTCTCTTGAACAACTCATTACCTTGCCATAAATGCTAGCGGCATATCGTTCTTCAGCAGGCAATTCAAAAGCCGGGTCAGGCTCCCTTAATACAGAAACGGCCAGCGTCCTAAAGGTTTCTAAATTCTGATCGAGAACGCGAGATCCCAGGAGACTCCAAAGTTCTGATCTATTAACAACCTTCCAAATGCCATGATGAAGGGATAAGGGACTATCTGTGCAGTGGAGTATTTCTCGCGCTTTATTTAGCCATTCGCCATAAGAAATACCAAGCAGTGCTGAAACAGTTTCTAGGTCGCACTCGCCCTGGTCGTTCCAAGCGCCAATTAGCACTGCCATTGCCAGATAACTAGCGTCAGGATGTTGAGTCCAATCTACTTTTGGTTTCCCCGTTACGGTCTTGAGTTTCTCTGGCATCACCGACACGACCTTTTGTTTAAAGGCATTTCGAAGATCTTCTGGAAGTTTGCTGGGTGTTATCGTGCCAGAATCTTGATTCCAGGTTTGGACAATATCGACAATTCTTGCCCAAACCCACTGTGGGTTCTGTTGTTGGAATTGGGAGATATGAGAATGAAGTAACGACAGGACAACACCGAATTCATTCCCAAGATCATAGCCGATCAAATGGAAGTGGTTCAGAAATGCATATAGTTCGTCTTTGCAAACTTCTTTGCTATCGTTTGCATGTTTTAAATGGTGCTGAATCACTCCAAGTTTTTCAACACTCTTTGTTGGGCTGAAGTTAGTTTGCTTGACATTTCTTAAAAATTCATCGGCATCTTTGGTGTGTCGCGCTTGATTCAGTAACCACTGTACATTGTGTTCATCGGTTGCACTCAGGGGGCCTGTTATTAGGACGATAATGTCTTTATCCCTAGTAAACCCTTGATGATTATTGAAATCATTCCAAGCAGCCTGTATTACTTCCTTCAGCACAGGGCTACTTTGAGTAAACTTAACAGAATGTTTTATCTGCCCGAGGAGTTTCCGCCGTTCTTTGCTATTCCCGTCTTCTACAAACACAACAAGATCGTCGGTATCAAAACCATCAATCTTACCTTGAAGCTTGATTTCCTTGATTGGCCAGCAGGGCAGACATGGTGCGTGGCCACCTGAAAGCATAAGCGCTACAAAAGATGCCTGGATATGAGCTTCAAAATGCCCACCTCCGCCTCCAGTGGAAAATGGATTGCTAAGTTTTTTACTTTTGCTCATACCGCGTCTGCCACCAGTGTCTCGGCCTCAGGGATGCGGAGTTGGCCGGAGAGGAGTTTGGGAAGGAGGGTGTCACGGAGTTTGGACAATTGTTCCACCTGCCGAACATTGAACAGAATCTTCCTGTAAAGGTCTTTTGCTTGAGACTCATGCAACTCAACGACTCTTTTAGGTGGAGCAGGTAAAGGGATATTATGAACATGATTTCTGTTCAAAGTAGGCACGGCAGATCCCGCATTATATTTTTCAAGGGCCAATGACCTCAAAAGATACAGGGCATGGTATGGCGATGACCTCTTATATTCCTTGATCCAAAGGGTTGTGTTTAGCGGCCAAAAATCTTGGAGCACCAAATTTACATCACCTAGTTTTCCGCTCCTGCCCGTAGTTATGCCCGGACCTTTCACCTTGTATTCTGAATGAGTTCCGTCTTGGCCACTTGCTACCATCAGGGGATAGCAACCATCCTCTCTTTGGCTCTTCGGCAAGTCGAATCCACGTTGCAGGACAATCATGTCTTCAAGCGTGCCAACTTCCCACCCCTCAGGAATCCACCCCATCTCCTCACTGAAGACAAAGCTGCTCGGGAACTGCTGTTGCATCGCTTCGGGGAGGGGTTTGCGCTTGTCGCCGAGGGCGGCGCGGTTTTCGGCGCGGGCTTGCAGCTCATCGGGGATGGGGTTGCCTGCGGCAAGGGCGTTGTCGATCACCGGATCGAAATCGACAAACCAGCTCTTGAAGAGCGCCTGCGCCATCGCCTCCAGCGTGGCGTTCATCTGACGGTTGAGTTCGATTTTGTCGTCGAGGGTGCCGAGGATGTGGGCGATGGATTTTTGCTCACTAAGTGGCGGAATGCTACAGGAGTAATTTTGGATTCTGCTCGGAGAAGTATGCTTAACTGTAGTCCCTGTGGCTGACCCTACTACCCACGACCTGTATTCATGTGTCCTCAATAAATAGCTCAAAAATCGAGGGTCTGAGGCCATCCTACCCTCAAATTCTAGAAGGCCAACTCGCTGGTTGTGTAACCATACATTCTGATCTTTTGGAATAACCGCAGCCAGCCCGAGGGTATCAGACTGTTTACTCAGGTCGGTCATCGTCACAACAACTTGACCCGGTCTCAGAACATACTCCTCTGGTATGGGGCCATTGTAAAACTTAGGCTTCGTATTTTGAAACCCTCCTCCAATCGCAAAGTTGCCTGGAGTCACCAACAACGTTTCTGTCGGGTCATCAACGAAGTATTCACCTTTAAATGCAAAGCCATGCTTAACGTTGAATAGATCACCAAGCGTGACGTTCTGCCACTCACCCCCCATAACCCAGTGCCTCCAGATTCTCCCGAATCAACGCATCGAGCTTCTCCGACTCTTCCATCTGCCGGTATAGGGTACGGGTCAGCGCCTCCATCTTCTCCTCAAAGGGGATGCCGTCATCCTCGATCTCTGCCGCTCCTACATAGCGCCCCGGCGTGAGGACGTAATCGTTGACCTTGATCTCATCGAGCGTCGCCGCCTTGCAGAACCCGGCCACATCCTCGTAGCTGCCATCCTTCGCCTCACCGCGCCACGCATGGTAGGTGCGGGCGATGGTGGCGATGTCCTCCTCGGTCAGTTCCTTATGGGTACGGTCGAGCATCGATCCCATGTTGCGGGCATCGATAAAGAGGGTCTCCCCCTTGCGGGCGCGGTGGTTACTCTGGGTGTGCCCCTCGATGGTCTGCGCCCCCTTGTTCTTGGTGAGGAACCAGAGGCAGACGGGGATCTGGGTGGTGTAGAAGAGCTGCCCCGGCAGGGCAATCATGCAATCGACCAGATCGTTTTCGAGGATCTTCTGACGGATCGCCCCCTCACCCTTGGTATTGGTACTCATCGAGCCATTGGCCAGAACGAAACCGGCGACACCCTGCTCCGAGAGTTTGGAGACCATGTGGAGTATCCAGGCGTAGTTGGCGTTGCCGGTGGGGGGGACTTCATACCCCGACCAGCGAGAGTCGTCGGTCAGCTCGTCGGCCTCGCGCCACGCATCGAGATTGAAGGGGGGATTGGCCATGATGAAATCGGCCTTGAGGTCTTGGTGCTGATCCTTGAAGAAGGTATCGGCAGGAACATCGCCGAGGTTCCCGGCAATCCCCCGGATGGCGAGGTTCATCTTCGCCAGCTTGTAGGTGGTGGCGGTCTGCTCCTGCCCGTAGATGGAGATGTCCTTCTTGTTCCCCTGATGATTCTCGACAAACTTGATCGACTGCACGAACATCCCGCCCGAACCGCAGCAGGGGTCGTAGATCTTGCCGCGATACGGTTCGATCATCTCGGCGATAAGGTTAACGACGCACTTGGGGGTATAGAACTCACCGCCCCCCTTCCCTTCGGTCGCAGCGAACTTACCGAGGAAGTATTCGTACACCCGCCCGACGACATCCTCCTCACGATCCTCAACCGTATCGATGTTGTTGATCGAGTCGATCAGCGCTGCAAGTTTGCTCACCTCAATCCCGAGACGAGAGAAGTAGTTATCAGGCAGCGCACCCCGCAGAGCCTTGTTGTTCTTCTCGACCGTGTGCAAGGCGGTATCGATGGTCACAGCAATGTCGTCCTGCTTGGCGCTCTTCTGGATCAGCGACCAGCGCGCCTCCTCGGGGAGATAGAAGACGTTCTTCATGGTGTAAAACTCCCCCATGTCGAGGTACGCCTCTTTCCCCTCGGCGATCAGCTCTTTGCGCCGCTCCTCAAACTTGTCAGAGACAAACTTGAGGAAGATCAGACTCAAGACAACGTGCTTATATTCAGACGACTCAACGGTTCCGCGCAGCTTGTCGGCGGTATCCCAGAGGTTCTGTTCGAACGATTTCTGTTTCTTCGGTGCAGCAGGTTTGCGGGCCATGCGGAGAATCCTTTGAGGGTGTACGGAGGGGGGATGGTGCAGAGGGTGTCGGCAGCGTCCCCTCCCCAAGACAGCATAAGACACTGGGTAGAGTACGCCGATTGTGGGAAAACATCAATAATTCTTGTGGTCTTGCACTGAAACTCGGACGCCGTATTCGAGAAAACCCTTCTCGTCTTCCGTCTGATTTCAACCGTGATGCACACTCAAAAAACGGGAAGGTGTAAAGACATAAATTCCTTCCCGCGTGAGGAGCCTGCCACCAACGTGTTAACAAGAATCAGAATAACCGCTATTTTTTAGATAGTTACACAAAAAAGTAGCAGGTAGCACCTGCTACCTGCTACCTGCTACCTGCTACCTGCTACCTGCTACCTGCTACCTGCTA
>PKUF01000014.1 GCA_002869635.1 Desulfuromonas sp.
AGACCTTGCCCCTGATCTCGCTGGCGGAACTGCTGGGTCTGCCACCACAAACACCCGCAGAAACACGACGGGTGACGGTTCTGGTCCTTGCCTTTCGCGAAAAACAGATCGCCTGCCTGATCGACCGCAGCCTTGAAACCTCCGACCTGATCGTCAAGGATCTGGGGACGCAGCTCAAAAGTGTCCACTTCGTCTCAGGAGCCACCATTCTCGCCGACGGTTCCCCTGCTCTGATCCTCTCTGTTCCAGATATTTTTCAGGCCGCAACCCACAATCACGGCACCCGTCTGCTTGAGCAGTTTGCCACCCGAGAAGCTCAAAAATGCAAGGGGAAAATCCTCGTGGTCGATGACTCGATCACCACCCGAACCATGGAGAAAAACATCCTCGAAACCCACGGTTATCAGGTCGCTGTCGCGGTATCGGGAGAAGAGGCGCTGACAATTCTTGAGAGCAGGGATGTTGATCTGGTGGTCAGTGACATCGAGATGCCGGGGATCAGCGGCTTCGAGCTTACAGCGCAACTACGCCGAAGTGACCATACCCGGGAGTTGCCGGTGGTGATCGTCACCTCCCTCGCCTCGGACGAGGATCGACGCAAGGGGCTTGAAGTTGGGGCACAATCGTATATTGTCAAGGGGAGCTTCGATCAGGGGAGCCTGCTCGAAGCGGTCGAAAACCTCATCGGATAAGGATCATGATCCGTCTTCTCATCGCCGACGATTCATCGCTGACCCGTACTGTTCTGCGCGACCTGCTCAGCCGCGACCCTGAGATCCAGATCGTTGCCGAGGTCGAAAACGGACTTACGGCGGTGCAGAAGACCGCGGAGCTACGACCCGACCTGATCATCATGGATGTGATCATGCCGGTGATGGACGGTCTCACCGCCGTCGCCGAGATCATGGCCGACATCCCGACCCCGATCCTCGTCCTCTCCGCCAATATAGACCCGAGCGACAGCCTTAACGCCTTTAACGCCATCCGCCTCGGCGCTCTTGACGTTATGGCCAAACCGGAAGGAATCGTCACCGAAGCTTTTAATGAAGTCGCTGCGCAACTGATCGCCCGCATCAAAGAGTTGGCCAGGGTGCGAGTCATCCACCATTTCCGCCGGCAGCGAGAGACCCTGCTCCCGACACCCCCTCCCGACGGTCAACACCGTATTCTCGCCATCGGAGCCTCCACCGGCGGTCCCAAGGCGATCCTGCATCTTCTCAAAGCTCTGCCCGCGGACATTGGCGCCTCAATCCTTATCGTCCAGCATATCTCCAGCGGCTTCGCTCCCGGCTTCGCCGCCTGGCTTCACCAGGAGAGTGACTTAACCGTCCGCATCGCCCAAGAGGGGGAAATCCTGCAACCCGGCATAGCTCTGGTCGCCCCTAACCATCGCCACATGGTGGTCCAGAAGGGACGGATTCACTTAAACGACGCGGTCCCGCGCAACTGCTGCCGCCCATCGGTCGATGTTCTCTTTGAGTCGCTGGCGACCCATGATCTCGCACCTTCGGTGGTCGCCCTTCTTCTTACGGGTATGGGGCGGGACGGCGCCGCCGGGATGGCGGCCCTGTATCGCCGTGGCGCCCACACGATTGCCCAAAACGAAACAAGCTGCGCCGTCTTCGGGATGCCGAAATCGGCCATCTCCTTAAACGCGGCACATCAGGTCCTCTCCCTTGAGGAGATCCCGGCGGCGGTGACCCGACTGCTGCATCCAGTTTTTTAGTTCGGCGTTCCCCTCTTGTCTCCCCTTCTCGCTTCAGGTATAACAACCTTAAAGGTCTCCTTTTCATTTGCTGGATTGATATGCCGTGACACCACAACTCTCTGAACATCGCCTCTTTGACGCCTGCCAGCTCCTCTTTGGCCAGAGCGTTAAGGTCGACCGTGATTTTCTCCTTTATCTACAACCGGGCGGAGCCCGTGCCGCCTACCGACGCAAAGCGAAGGAGTTGCATCCTGACCTCGCTCCATCTGGAGCAGAGCAGCTCCCGCGCCGGTCCGAAATGTTCCATCAGGTTGTCGAAGCCTATGAACTGCTCGGCGAGTTTTTTCGCCTCAAGGAGCGCGGGTTGTGGAATCCCCACGCTTCAACCTACGCTGTCGCCCACAAAAAAACGCCCCCCTCCAACAAGCGGGGAGGGGGGCATTATCACCGAGGACCGATCCCCGACATTACCCTGAGCATCGGTCGTTACTGTTATTTCCGCGGCATCGTCCCTTACCAAGCAATCGTCGAAGCGCTCACTTGGCAGCGACGTCAACGACCGCTCATCGGCGATCTCGCACGGCGCTGGGGCTGGCTTGACGACGAAGCACTGACCACCATCAGCCGTAGCAACACAATTCAAGGACTTTTCGGCGAACGCGCTGTCCACCTCGGACTGCTCAAACCGTTTCAGGTTCAAACATTGATCAACTATCAGCGTTCCCGCCAGAAGCGTCTCGGTCAGTATTTTGTCGAACAAGGATATGTCACACCTCTCGACATGGAACAACTGGTCAAAGACCTTAATCAGCACAATCAACAGGTCTGGAAACGTCAGAACGATCGTTGCAACGCAGCACGCCAACGCCAAAGAGCCAGCGGGGAGTAAAGCACCTTCGGGAGATTGCCTTTTTGCCAAGCTCTGGCAGAATGAAGAATATCCTTCCCTCTTGTCGGAGGACATATGGACCTACCGCTTGAGTGTCCCCAATGTCACAGCATCTTCCCCCTCGCCCCTCCCCACGCCTTACGCGGCAGTACCGTGAGCTGCCCTCGCTGCCAGACCAGCTTTAAGCTTAACGGCCCGGTTCTCGCCGACCTCTTCTGGAGTTCCAACCAGCTCAACCCCTCCGCCTGAGGCACTCCTTTGCTTTTAGTGAAAAACCCGGTCGCTGTGAGCCACCCCATTAACCACCCGCAACAGATGGCTGACAAGAGCCGGGCGGCTCAATTGGGTAAGCTCCCCTTCCCCGGTCTCACTCCCTTGCTTCCCGGCGGCAAAGAAAATAAACCGGTCCTTGAGCTGCGGTGCGTGGCTCATCGCCCGCTCGTAAAATTCGAGACTGTCCATATTCAACACGGTGATATCCGACAGGATGACATCGAATTCCTCTCGTTCCATCTGCAGCAGTCCCTCCTCCCCACTAAGAGCGATTGAGGTCTCTCCCACCGAAGCAAGAACCGATTGCAGCAACCGCGCTACCGCCTGCTCTTTTTCAATGAGCAGGATTTTCTTCTCCCCCGCCCCACCGGGAAGTCGGTGAATCGCCTCAATAAACCGTCCACCGTCAGGAAGGGTTTTGAAAAAATGTTCGATGCCACTGCGATGCCGGTCGATCTCCATCACCGCCAGAGCATACTCTCGTCCTGCCCCCCGTATCAGGTTGAGAACATAGAGGAAGATCTCGTTCCACTCGGTAAACTCAACACTCACCACCAGTTCGAGCCAAGCGTCGCGAGCCATCCCATCTGTCGCCAGTCGCTGCCGCGCTTCGGCAAAGAGCGCATCGATGTTGCCTCGAGTCTCTTCATCAACCGTCACAAGTGGCAGTGACTCCAGCGTCTCCTTCCCTTCTCGCCCGAGCCCCGACTCCAACAGCTGCAAGTGCCAGAGTTCTTCTTCAGCCATCTGGCGAAAGAAAGGGGCAAGGACTTCATCTTCGGCGAACTGTTCGGCCGCCAATCCGTAGAGCTCAGCGGCCTGTCTCTCTACCCCTTCAAGCCATTCGATCAGATCAAGCATCGACTCACTCCTTCTTTTTCGTTGCTTTCCATAGGAAAGCATTAGACCATTTCCACCAAAAGTGGGACAAGGGAAAAACCGCTCCCTCCTTGCAGCCACACTAAAATACCGTTACAATTTTCCTGTTGGCTCTTTTAATCACCTCTTTCGAACAGGCGGTCGATGCCACACCCATCCCTTGATAACACGCCCCCTCTTGTTCTCATCGTTGACGATGAACTCTTCATGCGTGAGCTCTTAGGCGAGACCCTGCGTGAGGGGGGATTCCGTACCAAAACGGTGGCCAGTGGAAAAGAAGCGCTCGCCTTTGTCGCCGAAACGACCCCTGATCTGATTCTTCTCGACCTGATCATGCCGGAGATGGACGGCTTTGCGACCTGCGCCGCCCTGCGCCAGCTCCCCCAGAGTCGCCACACCCCGATCATGGCGGTGACCGGTGCGGACGATACGATCTCCATCCACCATGCGTTTGATGTCGGGGTCACGGACTTTGTCACCAAGCAGATCAAAGGAGAACTGCTCGTCTACCGCATCCTCTACATGCTGCGCTCAAGCAGCACTTTGCAGGAACTGATCCGCAGCGAAGAGCGGTTGACAATCTACCGCGAGGCGATGGAATGCCTCCCGATCGGAGTCACCATGACCGACGCTGAGGGGAGGATCACCTACATGAACCCGGCCGAAGCCGAGATGCACGGTTTCAACCGCGACGAACTCCTTCATCGTTCTGCCGGCTCACTCGGCCCTGGACGGCTGCGCAAAAAAATTCTCCCCAGCGAGATGGAAGAGCTCGGGGTCTGGTCCCGCGAAAGTACCAACCTACGTAAAAACGGCGACGAGTTTCCGGTGCAACTCTCCTCGATCTGTGTCCGCAACGGCCAGGGTGACGCTTTGGGAATGGTCACCGTCTGCGAAGATATTACCGAACGCAAAGAGGCAGAGAAACAGATTGAGCACCTCGCCTTCTACGATACCCTCACCGGCCTGCCAAACCGCTGGATGTTTCAGGACCGCCTGAATCAGGCAATCGCCCTTGCCGAACGCGACCAAAGCCGCTTCGCTCTCTTCTTTCTCGATCTCGACCGTTTCAAGGATATCAACGACACCCTCGGACACCAGCACGGTGATAAGCTTCTCGAAGCGGTGGCGCAACGTCTGCAGGAGACGATGCGAAAAGCGGACACCTTTGCCCGGCTGGGAGGGGACGAGTTCACCTTGATCCTCACCGGCCTCGAAGGACACACTGGCGCGGCTATGGCGGCGCGACGATTGCTGGAGCTTTTTGATGCCCCCTTCATCATCGAGGGTCGTCCGGTGCGCAGCAGCGCAAGCGTTGGCGTCGCCATCTACCCCGATGATGGTACCTGCGTCGATGACCTGTTACGCAACGCCGACACCGCCATGTACCACGCCAAGGGGCACGGCGGACGCAGCTATCGGTTCTTCTCGCGCGAGATGCATGAGGAGATCGTCGAGAAGATTTCTCTCGAGGGTGAGTTACGTCGCGCCCTTGAGAAGGAAGAGTTCGAGCTCTACTACCAACCCCAATTCGACCTCGCCAACGGCCAACTCGTCGGCTGTGAAGCGTTGGTGCGCTGGCAACACCCCGAGCGAGGGCTGATCATGCCGGGCGAGTTCATCCCTCTGCTCGAGGAGACCGGATTGATCCTCCCCTTAGGAGACTGGGTTTTAAAAACCGCCTGTCAACAAGCCAAAGAGTGGCTCGATGCCGGCTTCGCCTCCTGTCGGATGGCGGTGAATATCTCATCCGCCCAGTTTCGCAAGGCCGGTTTTCTCGACGAACTCGATGCGGTGCTAAGCGTAACCGGGCTCCCTCCGTCCCTGCTTGAACTTGAGCTAACTGAAAGCCTGGTCATGGAACGCTCCGACAAGAGTCGCGAGCTCCTCGCCGGCATCCGCGAGCGTGGCATCCAACTCAGTATTGACGACTTCGGCACCGGCTACTCTTCGCTGAGCTACCTGAAAAACTTCCCGATCCAGCGGATCAAGATCGACCGTTCCTTCATCACCGATGTCGTTCACAGTCAGGACGACGCCGCTATCGTCGAGGCGATCATCCTCATGGCACGCAGCCTCGGCCTTAAAGTGATCGCCGAAGGCGTCGAGACCGTGGACCAAATCGACTTCTTGCGTCATCGCCAGTGCGAAGAGGTGCAAGGTTACTATTTCTCTAAACCGCTTCAGGCCGATGCTCTCTTCCGCCTCGTCCTGCCGAGCGGCCGCCTCGCCGCAGTGCAGAACATCGCGATTTCCTCATAAAACAGGGGCCGGGTTACGGCGTCGTACGACCTGTGTATTCGATCGCGAGCAGAGTCACATCGTCGTGCGGCCCCCCCCCTCGACTAAAATCGTAAAGAGCCTCAAGAACCTTATTGCAGGCCCCGGCAAGCGGCCAGCGCCGCAACTCTTTAAGACGATGGCAGAGGCGCTCTTCACCAAAGAGTTCACCGTGGGCGTTTCTATATTCGGTCACCCCGTCAGAGTAGAGGAATATCCTCTCCCCCGGCGTTAGCTGCACCTGCGCCTCGCCATACGGTACCACCCCTCCCAGCCCAATCAGCGTCCCACCAGCACTGAGCCGCTCCACAGAACCGTTACGCCGCACAAGCAGCGGTGGCGGATGACCGGCGCAGCTGTAGCGCACCGTCCCTTTGTGCTGGTCGATAAGCAAGTAAGCGATGGTGAAAAACTTCTCAAAACGTTCGAGCGGATACTCTTCATCAAGGGCCGAGAGGACCTCAGCCGGGGAAGGAAGACGATAGTAGGGAGGGGCCGAGATCGGCTGTTTGACGATCATGCCGGTGTGGGGCGAGAGGCTCTGGTTCACCGCTACAGTCACCATCGCCGCCGGGATACCGTGCCCACTCACGTCGAAGAGATAGGCCATGACCTGATTCTCGTCTAGCTGGGTGACGGCGTAGAGATCGCCTCCAACCTTGTCGCAAGGCTGAAAGGAGGCATCAAAGGCAAACTGATTCACGTGAGGAAACGCGGAAGGCAGCAGGGTCTTCTGAATGGTCGCGGCAGAGCAGCGGTTGGCGTCGATCTCAAGCTGCTTCGCCAGAAGCAGCTTCTGCGCCAGATTGCGCTCATAACGCAGCCGCCGTACCCTCAGCAAGCTCTCAAGGCGGATGAGAAGCTCTCCACCGAGGGTCGGGCGCGGCAAGATCTCTTGCAGCCACGGAGCGTGGCGCTGCATCTGGGCCAGAGACAACTCATCGCTTAAAGCGCAGGCGAGAGGGCTGGTCTCTTGCTCGCGGCAAAGACGGGGGAAATCAACAAGCCTCGCCCCTGGCGTCTCGAGCAGCAGCTCTGCCTCAATCAACCAGAGAGCCGGCCGCTCAGCAAGTTGCCGCGCGGCCATGACAAAGTCTTGACTTTGCAACAAAAAGAACCCCGCCGCCCGCAACGTCTCGTGCAGCGTTTCAGCGACCTCGCTTGGGCGATGAGTAAGCAGAATCTTCTCGGACATCCGTGAACTCCGCTTTCGAAAGCGGTCGCCAATGACCGCTCATCTCCCCTACGGTAACAAAGAATCAAACCAGCTGTAAACGCAACAAAAGCGCCACCCCCCATTGATCAAGAGAGCGGCGCTTTTGAATGGCAAGCTTATGTTGTCGTTATCGGCTTAGAAATAGTAGCCGATGTTGACATTGAGACGGGTGTTACGACCAGAGCTGGCATCGGTGGCGCCGACCATGTCGCCACCCATGAAGATCATATCTTCACCGCTGATGATATCGACGTAGGTGTAAACCGGACCGGCCGCAAAGAGCGCACCGACGACATTCTGACTGACATTGTCGAAACGCCCCTCTTTCGGCGTGATCACGGTGTTGTCACTGTAAAGGGTGACACTCTCGATCGGGCCCCAAGTGACCGGACGGGTGTAGGCAACGTTGAACGTCGCGATATCCGCCTCAGTCGGAATCCCCCAGCTCGAACCATAGGCACCGACCGTCACGACCTGATCGTCAAATCCGGGAGGATTGGCCACATTGTAGCTGTAAGAGGCATATTCGAGTTGTACGTTGAATGGGCCGTAATCCCCCACCAAATGCAGGGCCCCGGCGACGCGATCTTCGTTCTTGGCCGTGTTGCTGTTGTAGAGTTTGCCCGCCTCAAGCGAAACACCGAGTTCGGTGCTGCCGAGATCACCATGATCAAGGGTGTAAGCGAGGCGACCGTTGACCTGGTTGGTCTCCTCGTTCCCTGCCGCCTGCGCCCCGGCGAAGCCACCGGTGGCAGCGCTGTTGACATCGACCGAGTAGCGGTTGGCAACACTCGGGGCCCCAAGTTCACCGTTCTTGTAGAAGGCGAGAGTGGCGTGCCACGGCTTGGCATCATAAAGAAGCTTGATCCCCATGTCATAGTCATCTTCAAGCCCGACATAGTAGGCGCCGCTGAACCAGAAGTTGTGCGAGGCATAAGGCTGGATCCCAAAGGGGACCTGATGCACACCGACCTGCCCCTGCAGCGTCTCACTGAAATCGTAGGCGAGGTAGGCGTGATGCAGGGCGTTGAAATTGTACTCGGGATAGAAGCGGTACTCGGCGGAAAGGGTGATATCCCCTTGAGTCCCGTCGACGTTAAGGCGGAAGAGGTCAAAGGCAAAATCGCCGCTCTTATCCTTTGACGACTCGCTCCAGTCAGTCAGGCCGTAGTTGACCCGTACCGCGCCGCCGACATGAATCGCCGAGGCGGCTTCAAGTTTTTCGACTCGGGTGAGCAGGTCGGCATCGTCACTCGCCAGAGCCGACGAGAAGGGAGCAGCGCAGAGCAGTAGCGCCGCAGCAAACAGGCGTGAAAACTGTTTTTTCATGGTTTCCTCCAAGAAGCATTAAAATCAGCGCCCCGACTAACGGGGCGCGACGAAACATTACTGGGCCGCCTGACGGGCCGCGGTGAGCCAACGATCCCAAGTGGCGTGGTTTTTGGCGATCCACTCATCCGCATGACGTTCAATGTCGCGTTGCGACTTCTCACCGTTTTCCATGCGGGTGTTTTGCTCGTTGATATCGGCGAGCGGCAACGTGAAGATCTCGAAAAACTTTTTGGCCGCCGGATTTCCCTCGGCGAACTTTTTATTGGCAACAACCTGGATGTCGCTCACCACAAAACCGAGCTTGACCGGATCACTCACGGCCCCCTCAATACCGCTGGCGGTCATCCGCTCACGTCCAGGCTCCTGCGATGCCTTCGGCGCAATGTAGGGGACATTGATCCAGACCACGTCCTCGCCCGGCTTGAGCTTGAAGATCGTCCAGTTGGGAGCCCAGGTGTAGAAGAAGACCGGGTCGCCCGAGGCGTAACGGGCAAGGGTTTCGGCCATGCTCGCCGAGTAGGAAGCCTTGATCGGATTGATATCGTTGGCGAGGTCATAGACGTCAAAGTGATGGCTGATCACCGTCTCACAGCCCCAACCGGCCGGACAGGCGACAAGGTCGGCTTTACCGTCGCCGTTGGCGTCAAAGGCCTTTTTCACTTCGGGTCGCTTGAAGTCATCAATCGAGGTGATGTTGTACTTATCTGCATACTTCTTCGAGACGAGATACCCCTGCAGGCCACCCGCCTTGGCAACATAACCATACTTATCGGCCTTGTCGTAAAAACCCTTCGGCAATTGACCGTCGTGGTTGGGGAACCAGCCGTTGGTCCAATAGTCGACATCACCGAGAGCGACCGACTGATAAAAAATGGGGTTCTGAAGTTCTTTCGGCTTCTTCACTTTGAAGCCAAGCTCCTTGAGTCCTTTGCGCACCAGCGCTTCCTGAAAATAACCGGTATTCCAGGTCGCCCGGGCCGGCTGCACTTTCACCCCCTTGCCCGGCTTCATATTCATCGCCTGCGCCGGGAGGATAAGCGTGGTGAGAAGCAGCAACACCATCCAGAGAGTCTTTTTTGTCATGAGCGTTCCTTTCCGATCCGGTGCGGGGTTATCCCCTCTTGCCGAACCCTTGGGTAATACGATCGAGAACCATGGCCAGCAAAACGATGCTCAAGCCACCGATGGTGGCCAAACCGATATCAAGCGTGTTGAGTCCCTGTACCACCGGCCCCCCAAGCCCACCAGCACCGATCATGGCGGCGATGACGACCATCGAGAGGGACATCATGATCGTCTGGTTGAGTCCGGCCATGATCGACGGTAAGGCTAAAGGGAACTGCACCTTGCGCAGCACCTGCCACGGAGTCGAGCCGAAAGCGAGTGCCGCTTCGACCAACTCGGGGTGAACCTGACGGATACCGAGGCAGGTCAGGCGAATGATCGGCGGCAGGGCAAAGACGATGGTGGCAAGAATCCCCGAAACCGTGCCGATGCTAAAGAGCATGACGACCGGCACCAGATAGACAAAGGCCGGGGTCGTCTGCATCGCATCAAGGAAGGGGCGCAGGATTGTTTCAAAACGGGGATTGCGTCCGGCAATAATCCCCAAAGGGATGCCGACAAGGGCACAGAAAAAGACCGAGCAAATCACCATCGACAGGGTCGTCATGGTGTCTTCCCAAAGCCCGAGATAACCCGTAAGAAGGAAGGTCACCAGGGTAAAAACCGCCACCATCTTTCCAGCGAAACGCCAAGCGAGTAGGACAAAGGCAAGGATTACCGCTTCGGGCGGCAGGGTATTGAAGAGCCACTCGAGCCCTTCGAGCATCTTCTCCACCGGCACCTTGGCGATCTGGAAGTGTTCACGGTAGTTCAGCACCAACCACTCAACGAAGTTCTGGATCCACTCATCCAGCGGCAATATCTGTTCATCAAAATCGAGCAAAATCATTGGATCTCTCCTGCGAAATAAAGACAGCGATCAGTCGCCGTTGCGCTGCAAGGTCCGGAGGAACTGGGTTTTCGAGACAACCCCACGATAGCGACCATTTTCGTCAATGACTGGAATCGGCCAGGGACGAACCGTCAACTCCGCCAGCAACTCCTGCATTGAAGTGGTCGCCTCAACACTCTGCGCCTCAGATAAGAAAGCGGCGGTGATATCGTCCCCGCTCCCTGAATCGATATGTTCGCGCAGCGAATCTGTGGAGACCACACCGAGCAGCTTCTTATCGGCATCAAGCACGTAAGCGTAATCACGATCATTCTTGATCAACCGCTGCAAGGTCGCCCGCGGCCCACCACCGCTATGGCGGATGATCGTCGTCTGCGTGTCACGGGCGATATCGCCAGCGGTCAGGATATTGGTCGGATCGACCCCGCGGAAGAAGGCCCGCACATAATCGTCGGCCGGATTCTGCAGAATCTCTTCCGGAGTGCCAACCTGGACCACGCGCCCCCCTTCCATAATGGCAATCCGGTCACCGATACGCATCGCCTCGTCAAGGTCGTGCGAGATAAAGACAATCGTCCGCTGCGCCCGTGCCTGCAGATTGATCAGCTCATCCTGCATCTCGGTACGGATCAACGGATCGAGCGCCGAAAAGGCCTCATCCATCAGCAGCACTTCGGGGTCGACGGCAAGACTGCGCGCCAAACCTACCCGCTGCTGCATCCCCCCTGAAAGCTCTTTAGGCATGCTGCCGTGATATCCTTCAAGTCCAACCTGAGCCAGCGCCTGCATCGCTTTCTCCTGCCGTTCGCTCTTGCTGACCCCCGCGATCTCAAGTCCGAACGCGGCATTTTCAAGCACGCTTAGATGCGGCATCAGGGCGAACGACTGGAAGACCATGCTCATCTTCTGGCGCCGCAGCTGCACCAGCTGCTGTTCATTCATCGCCGCGACATCCTGATCGTCGACAAAGACCTGACCGGCGGTCGGGGCGATGAGGCGGTTGAGCATCCGCACCATGGTCGACTTTCCCGAACCGGAGAGTCCCATGATGACGAAGATCTCCCCCTTGTTAATACTGAAGCTTGCGTTGTTGACTCCCACGGTCATCCCGGTACGACTGTGAATCTCGTCTTTCGCGAGACCACTATGCAGCAGCTTCAAGCCTTTTTGCGGATTGTCGCCAAAAACCTTGTAGACATTTTGAACTCGGATTTTTTCTGGACTGTCATTCATTGATGCATCCCATCCTTCTTGCGTCGCGGCAAAAAGCCACAACAGCGCATGAAAAAATAGCGGGCAACCGTCGGCACATACCGCCACGGCCCGTCACAGGAGGGAGCAAAAAGAAGAGTGCACACGATCGGTGTGCCCGGTAAGACTATTTGATTGTTCTACAGAGCAGGGTATCCGCAAGAAGACCACGGGGGAGGCCATGGCAACTTTACCCTGGGGGATGGTGCGACCCTGAGGCCGCGATGGTACGCGGAAAGAGGACGGAACGTTCTGGCTGAACGCCACCTCGGCGCAAACTATACATTATCGCGCAAGGTGGGTCAATCAGGTGAAGATATAAACATGCGTTTAAATCTTCACCGTCTTGTAGAGAAAGTTCTTGAACTTGAAGAAACGTTTCTTCTCGTCATCGTCACCGCTGCGCGGGTCGCAGGCGTGCAACTTCTCAGCGAGACGGGGCATGGTACCCGCCCCCTGGCGCCGAGCAAGTTCGACCAGAGCAACGATGACGTCACGGGAGAGGCGACTGTCGCTGAAAGGCGTGTAGACCGCCTCCCAAAAATCGCTCTCTTCCCGCTCGATCTCGCGCAACAGCTGCTCGGCGAGCTCCTCGGTAAGGCGTTCGGCAACCGACGCCCCTTCCGCTCCGGCGTCGCGACTTATGCTCGCCAAGATCGACTCGATCTCTTCTTCGCCAATCATTCTTCCTTTACGGAAGAAAAGGGCGCGCAGCAAGATGCTGCGCAGTTCACGAATATTGCCACTGTAGTGGTGCCGGGCGAGGCGCTCACGAGCGCTGCGGGTCAACACCGGGACCTCATCGTCCCCTTCGTCGGGCCGACGGTAGACGGTATGAAGCTTACCGAGAAAATGGACCGCAAGATCGGGAATGTCTTCGCGCCTCTCATTCAGTGAGGGAACCCGCACCGTCAGCTCGCAGAGACGATGATAAAGGTCGGCGCGAAAAAGGCCGCGGCGGATCAGGTCGGGGAGGTCGCGGTTGCTGGCGGCAATCAGCAGGACCCGGGCGTAGCGAGTGACGTTCTCACCGAGCCGGATAAAACCGCCGTTGTCAAGAAAACGCAGCAGCTGCACCTGGGTTTTGGGGTCAGCGTCGCCGATCTCGTCGAGAAAGACCACCCCACCGTGCGCCTCTTCGAGAATCCCTTTACGATCGGTATGTGCACCGGTGAAGGCTCCGCGTTTGTGGCCGAAAAGCTCGGAATAGGTCAGTTCGCCGCTGTAGGCGGCGATGTTGGTTTTCTGCACCGGCAGTTCACCGTCGGGGTTGATCTTTTCACGATACATCTCGTTAAGACGCGAGTAGATGTTGTTGAAGAGAAATTCTTTGCCGCTGCCGGTATCACCGGTCACCAGAAGCGAGGGCAACCCGAGAGTCGCCTCCTGCAGATCGCGCCGGTTCCACATGGCGACCCGGTTAAAAATCGGAACGCTTACTTTCTGGATAAACTCCACCAGATCATTGGCGCGAGATGAGTTACCGATGATATTGCCGAGCTTATAGGAGGAAACTTTCGGATCTTTGTAGGCAACATCGCTTCGCAGTCGACTCACTTCACCGGTAAGTTTCTCAATCCGCTGCAGGTCAGAGAGGTGACGCGAGATCATCCGCTCGATAATCTGCAGGATGCGGCGGTGTTCGTCGGTGAAATAATAGGGGCGCTGACTGTCGAGACAGATCACGGCGATGACTTCGTCTTCGCAGATCACCGGCACCGCCAATTCGCTTTTGATCAGACCGGTAATCTCCCGGTAGAACCCTCCTTTACGCATCTCTTCGCCAGTGTCAGCAATGAGCCAAGCCCGTCCGGTATGGGCAACGTAGCCGGTGAGGCTACGCTCCTCCGGCGTCAGGTCGACGCCGCCAACCCGAATCGGCGGAATATTCTTCTTCATCCACGCCTTGCTCTTCGCCCCGAGCAGCCGCCCGTCAGCCCCTTCGACCACCAGCCAACGCTCACCGTCTTGCTCCCGCACCAGAGCGATACTCCCGGTGTCGGCGCCGATCAACTCCGTCGCCTTGGAGAGGACCCGGCCGAGAAAGGGCTGTACCCCCTCGTGCTTTTTCTGCAGGAGGTCGCTGATGTCGGCAAGCACTTGGATCTCCATATGCTCATTGCCGATCTCTTGAATCACCCGTTGCGCCATCTCAGCATGAGCCTCAAGCAGACCACGCTCAAACTCGTCGAAAGTGTGGGCCTCACGGGTGTAATAATTGACAACACAGATGATGCGCCGGGAGCGCGGCTCATAGCAGGGAACAACATAGAGCGATTTAAGACCAAGTTCGTCCGTGAGGTAGCGCTTCTGCAGTGTCTCTTCATTGAGATTGGGAAAGAAGAGAGGAGAGAGGAAGGTCTCGTCAACGATGACCCCGGTGCTGCTGATAAATCGGGAGAGGAGAGAGGTTCCGGGGCCGAGACTGATCATCTTCTCATCTTCGTAGAGAAGCTTTGCTTCACGCTCCTTTGAGTAAGAAGCGATCACCTGTAGCCCCTCTTCTCCCGAGGAAGGTCCGACCGGAGTCGGCACGAGGACCGAGGCGAGAGAGAGCTTGTCGATAAGTCGCACCGCCGATTTGACCATGGCAAAGGCGGCCTCGCGTTTTTTTGCCTCATCGACTCGGCGGGCAAGAAGTATCTGCTGGTGGTATTTGCGCGCCTGGTCGAGGGTCGGCACCACGTCGGCGAGGAAGCGGCGCAGCAGTCGCCGCTGTTCTTCATCGGGGAGGTCGCCACTACGGCTGCTGTCGACACAGAGGACACCGACGGAGCGACCGTGGTGGACCATCGGCAGATGGCAGCTGGCGAGAATAGCAAACTGCTCGGCGAGCTGGCGGGCGAAGGCGCTGTCGAAGGTGGCGATATTCTCGACCTGGGCCTCCTCCTGGGTGACATAGACCCGCGAGACGAGAAACTCTACGGTGTTGATCGGAAAGGTCTGAGCTCGAATCGCCCTGGTCATCGGACCGGTGGCGGCAGCGCAACTCAAGCAACCCCCGGTCAGATCCTCAAGATAGATGCGACAACGGCTCTGGCGGGTGATCAGCCCCACCGCCTCGACCATGACATGCAACACATCTTCGAGGTTCTCCTTGCCGAAGCCGGCGATCTTTTCGGCCATCAACGACAAGCTGGAGGATATCGACATCTCCATTAGATTCCCTTTCAAATCAACAGTTTGGTGCGACAGTATAGGGGGCGACGCGGCGCCTGTCAAAAGATTCAAAGGGGTGAATGAGCGGCGACAAAGGGGCAAGTTCATGGTAGCATGTCGTCGTGTCGCCATCTGGTGGATGATTCACTGCTTTCTCAGGAGGGTACTGTGGCATCGGGAACATGCATCATCATCGGTCTGGGAAACATCGGCATTCAACTGCTGCGGATGCTCTCCAAAGACCTCAACCTGATCTGCATCGACAGCAACCGTGAGACCCTCGACTGGGTCAAGCAGTTACGCGGTGAGAATTTGATGACCATGACGGGGGATGCGACCAGCCGCCTCGTCCTCGACCAGGCCGGAGTCAGTGAGGCCGACACGGTCATCATCACCACCACCAGCGAGACGATCAACATTGAAGTCGCCCGTATCCTCAAAGAGCACTTCGACATCCCCCGGGTCGTCTCGGTCGGCATCACCAAGAAGGGAATCGACGAACTCGAGGCCCTCGATGTCGAGGTCGAGAGCATCTTCAATCTCAGCGCCACCGGCCTGCGTAACCGGGTAGAGCACAAGACCAAGGCAGTGCACGGCATCGGCTTAGGAAAGAACGAGATTCTCGAGGTCGAGGTCCATGCCCACTCCCGCCTCGCCCATAAACCACTGGCGGCGCTTAACCCCAAGAGCTGGCGACTCGGGATCATCTACCGTGACGGGAATCTCATCATCCCCCGCGGCGATACGGTGCTGCGGGCCAAAGACAAAGTCATCATCCTTGGCGAACCGAAGGTTCTTAAAACCGTCGCCGACCTGCTCACCTTCCGTTTCACTCATTTCCCCCTCGAGTTCGGCGACACCCTCGCCGTCTATCTCGGCCACGGCGAACCACAGCAGGTCATCGATGAGGTCGATTACCTGCTCAGCGTGTTCCCTCTGGAGAAGGCTCTCTTTATGGCCGACCGGGCAAGTGAGGACCTCAAAGAACGGCTCGAGACTCTTTCAACCCACCATCATCTTTCAAGCCTCCATCTCACCGAGTCCGGCCCCCTCGACCGCACCGACGCTCTGCGCAGCGCCTTGCAGGAACGCTCACTACGTCCGGCACTGATGGTTGTACCACGCAGCAGCGTGATTCCGGCCCTGCCTCTGCCTCATGCCGGTCAGCGCGGCAAACATCTGCTGCAGGAGTTCTCCGACACCTTCGGCTGCCCTTTGCTGCTGGCGGCCGGGAGCTACCCCTACCAGAAGGTAGCCCTTCCCTGCTTACGCAAGGAAGGGCTACAGCAGGCGATCGAAACAACCCTTGAAATGTCGGCGTCGATCAACTATCAGATTGAGGCACTCTTCGTCAGCCTCTCCCGCTACATTTCGAGCAGCGAGGAGGCGCTACAACAGGAAGAGATGCGCAAGCTGATCACCGACCTCGGTGTGGTCTACCGCTCGACGGTACGCCCGGTCGAACTCAGCGGCAATCCGATCCGCGCTGTCAGCAGCGCTTTACAAGAGCGTCATCTGATGGTGATGGATATCAGCTCCTGGAAACAACAAAACCTTTTCAGAGCGATCATGCAGCCGGATGTGCCGTGGCAGATCGTTCAACGCTCCCCCATCTCGACCCTGCTCATCCCGTCGCTACGGATGATCGGGTAAAAGGGGGAACAATGCACGATTCCCATCTCGCGATCTTTCTGGTCCTGATCGGCACCGCCATCATCCCCTTTCTCGCCCGCCGCTTCCGTCTCCCCTCTGCGGCTCTTGAGATCGTCTACGGGGTCTTTCTCTTTAACGTCGTCATCCACGAACGCCCCGAGTGGTTCGAGCTGCTACGCGAACTCGGCTTTATCTACCTGATGTTCATTGCCGGGATGGAGCTTGACCTGCGCCAGGTGCGACAGAGCGGCAAGGCGTTTTGGTACGTGCTGATCTCGATCCTCTCCTTTACCGTCACTCCCTGGATCTTCGTCAGCCTCGGCCTCCCCTTTTTCGTTGGAATTGCGGTGGCGATGATCTCCGCCGGGATCGCCCTGCCGGTCTTGAAAGAGACTGAGCTCATCCGCACCCCCTTTGGCCGTGACGCTGTCGGCATCGCCATCACCGGCGAGCTCCTCTCGATTCTCGTCCTCACCCTCATCGATGCCTACCACCGCTACGGGATCTCTTGGAGTGCTGGCGGCGAACTTCTCAAACTCTCTCTCCTCTTCGGTCTCGCCCTGCTGGTGCTGAAGATGCTCTATCTCTTCGCCTGGTGGCATCCGGAGCGGGTTGAAAAGGTGATGGAGAGTGAAGATCCGGTCGAAGAGGGGATTCGTGTCGTCGTCACCGTCGCTTTTGCCGGGGGGCTGCTCGCCGCCGGAGCCGGGGCCGAACCGATCCTCGGATCCTTCCTCGCCGGGATGATCTTCAGCCACGTCTTTCGCAGCCGCGGGCGTTTTGAGGAGAAGATCAACGCCCTCGGCTTCGGCTTTCTCATCCCCTTCTTCTTTGTCGGGGTCGGAGCACAGCTTCATCTGGAGCTGCTGACCTCCTTCTCAACCGTCCTTTCGGCCCTCTTTTTCACCCTGATGGTGCTGGCAAGCAATCTCTACCCGCTGATTCTCTGCCGCCCTCTACGCCTTAATTTGACACAAGGGCTTGGGGTCAGCATCTTGCTCTCGGCACCACTCTCGATGATCGTCGTCCCCGGCACCCTCGGCCAGCGGATGGGGCTCCTCTCGGCTCAGCTCAGCACCACCCTGGTCCTCACCGCCCTCTTCGCCAGCATCCTCTACCCCTCCCTCTTTCGCACCCTCGCCCGCCACCTCAACCCACAAAGTGAACAGAAGGGGAAGATGTCGGGTGTCA
>PKUF01000084.1 GCA_002869635.1 Desulfuromonas sp.
CCCCCCCCCCCCCCCCCCCTTTTTTCGCGTTGATGCGTAACATGGAGAGTCCGTTGCTCGGGGTCCTCTGTGGTACTCTTTTTACCGCAATCCTCCTCGGACACCACCGGTGTTGTTGTCGCCATGGCGAGTCAGGGGGTTATCACCCTTCCCGCCGGAATTCCCTCGCTTTTGGAGCCAACATCGGGACTTGTGTCACGGCCTTTCTCGCCTCGTTTGGCAAGCCGCGTCTGGCATTACGTACTGCTGCGATACATGTCTTTTTCAATATTGCCGGGGTCCTTCCCTGGATTGGTTTTGTCGATGAATTGGCTCGCCTTGCCACTGCAGTCTCACCCGTGCACCATAAACTTGTGGGGACTGCGCGGCTGGCGGCGGATGCCCCACGGCAAATTGCCAACGCCAATACCCTTTTCAATCTGATCAATGTGGGACTCTTTATCGGGCTGGCGGGGCCGATCTCGACCATCGCAAATCGTCTCTTCCCCGACAGGACGCCGCCCGAAAAGGTTGTTTTATCTCCCCGTTATCTCGATGATGGGCTGGTTGCCTCGCCGACTCTCGCCCTTCATGCGGCGCGACTTGAGATTGGACATCTCGGGGAGCAGGTCCTGAAGATGATGCTGATGACTCAGCACGCCATCGAAAAGGGAGCGGTGAGAATGTTGCTTGACGTAAAGAAACAGGACGACGTTGCGGACCTCCTCCATGCGGAAATCAATGCCTATCTGAGTCAGATCGGCAAGCAGACACTCTCCGATTCCGAAAGTGAAGAAATATTTCCGGATCAGCCAGGCCAACGCCAATCTTGAGAGTATTGGGGATGTTCTTGAGACTGATATTACCCCCTCGGTTACAAGGCGAATGAAAAGGAACTGCAGATCAGCGACACAATGTACCATCTGCTTAACGAACTGTTTGAGGGTGTTTACCAGGGATTAGAGATGGCTGTTTGTGCCGTCAGGGAGAATAATCAGACGGTGGCGCAGGAGGTCGTTGCCATGAAAGAAGAGGTGAACCGAAGGACGCAGGCGGAACTTGAGCGGCAGTCTCACAGTCTCGCGCAGGGCGATGGCGCACGTCTAGATGTCTTGAATGCTGAGTTTGAGCTGACAGACAAACTGAAAAGGATCTACTCTCTCAGTAAACGTATCGCCAAGTATTGGTTGTGAAAGTTTGATGGGTGATTAGTTCTTAACGAAATGGCAAAGAGTGAAGCTATCTCAGGCTGCATCGCCCGGTCCAGAAGTCTCTTGGTGAGCCCGTTTACCCCGATGAGATCTTCAAGATTCCTGTAACCCTTCGTCAGGGAGTCGAGAACGCCTTTCAGTATGGTCTTCAGTGGCTCTTGCTTAGGTGACCGTTCCGTTTTTATTTGCTGCCACTGGTCAATTTACTTAGCGTCCAAAGTAGGTGTAGCCGTTTAGGCTTTCGGAGAACTTTTTGAGGAGAGACTGGCGCTCGGCGAGGGTCAGACGCTCTGAGCGAACGCTCTCCTCGGCGCTGCTGCGCAGAGCTTCGTAGAGTTGCTGCGGCAGATACTCGACGTAACTTAGAACATCGGCGATGCTGTCGCCACCGATTTCGCGCACGATGTCAAAATCTCCGTCACTGTTGAGTCGGACGCTGACCACGTGAGTGTCGCCGAAGAGATTGTGGAGATCACCGAGGGTCTCCTGATAGGCCCCCATGAGGAAGACGCCGAGATAGTACTCCTCTCCCGTTCGCAGAGGGTGAACCGGCAGGGTGCGGCGTTCGCCCCCGGCGATGATGAACCGGTCAAGTTTGCCGTCGCAGTCGCAGGTCAGATCCGAGATGATGGCGTCGCGACTAGGGGGTTCGGTGAGCCGGGTGAGCGGCAAGACCGGGTAAACTTGGCCGATCGCCCAAGTGTCGGGGAGAGACTGGAAGACGCTGAAATTGCCGTAGTAGATATCCGCGAGGCTTTCACGCAGGCCGTTCAGACTCTCCGGCAGGTCTTCAAGACCATCGAGGTGTCTGGCAATCGACTGGGCGACGGCGAGGAAGAGGTTTTCTCCCTGCGCTCGTTCCTGCAGGGAGATATCTCCTTGACGGTAGAGGTCGCGCAGCTTTTCTCGGGTCGCGACGGCATCACGGTAGCAGCTGGCCAACGTCGGTGCGGTAGCGCAGTCGCGCAGGGCGAAGAGGTGTCGGTTCAGCGGGTGCGCTGCGTTGGGGAGAGCCTCTGGGAGCGCCACAGCCTCGAAATGGTGGGTGTCGAGAATGTTGAAGAGGAGCATTGAGGCGTAAGCGACCGTTGCCCGCCCCGATTCGGTGACGATATGGGGATGAGGAAGTCCGCGTGGGTCGAGGACGCTGCGGATCCCGGTGACAATGGCGTCACAGTAGTCGTCGAGGGAGTAATCACAAGAGTGAACCTCACCGGCGCGGCAGCCGCTGTAGTCAACGGCAAGGCCGCCGCCGAAGTCGAGGTGGTCAAGCGGTGCCCCGAGCGCCACCAGGTCAGCGTAGAAACGGCAGGCTTCAAGAACTCCAGCGCGGATGTCGTCAAGGTGAGGGATTTGTGAGCCGAGATGACAGTGGAGCAGCTGCAGGGTGTCGAGCATCCCTTCCTGCCGCAGTTTTTCTACCACGTCAAGCAGCTGCAAAGTACTTAAGCCGAAACTGCTGCGGTCGCCGCTGGTCTCGGTCCAGAGACCACCGACCTTGGCCGAGACCTTAACCCGGACCCCGATCAGGGGGCGGATGGCTAGGACGCGACTTCGCTCGAGGATGATCTCAAGCTCTGCTGGAGATTCAACGACGAAGAAGCAGCGGTGGCCGATTTTGTTGGCCCAGAGACCGAGGTCGATGAACTCTCGGTCCTTGTAGCCGTTGCAGATCAGCAGTCCATCATGTTTGAGGTTCGCCATGGCGAGGACCAGTTCCGCCTTGCTCCCCGCCTCAAGGCCATGTTGGTAAGGGGCGCCGAATTTGACGATCTCTTCGATCACCTGACACTGCTGGTTGACCTTGACCGGAAAGACCCCACGGTACTCGCCTTTATAATCGCTGCGGGCGATGGCGGTACGGAACCCCTCGTTGATCTGGCTGAGACGGGCGTCGAGAAGGTTCTCGATCCGCAGCAGCACCGGCATGGCGTGACCGCGCTGCTCGATCCCGGCGATGATCTCGGCGAGCGAGACAGTTGCCTCATCGCTACCGACCGGCGCCGTCACGGTCACCTCACCGGCGGCGTTGAGCTTGAAGTAGCCCGCTCCCCAGTCGGAAATGCCGTAGAGGCGTTCAGAATCGTCGATCCCCCAAGTGGTGGCGCTGCGCGGATGGTTGAGCATAAACGACCTTTTCGTGACGCCGCGGACTACTCGGCGATGTTCTCTTTTGCAAAGGTTGGGAGCATGAACGCCCCGAGGTGCAGCTCTTCGTTGTAGTATTTGGTGTAGAAGCCGCGCTGGGCCGCCTTCTCCTTCTGGAAGTCACGCACCGGGTGATACTGTTTGCTGGCGAAGGCGAAGCTCCAGAGGCCGCTCGGGTAGGTGGGAATAAACGCCTGGTACATCTCGACAATGGGGAACACGGCCCGCAGGTTGTGGTACATACTCTTCTGGATCTCGGCGTGATAGAAGGGGGACTCGCTCTGGGCGACCATGATCCCGTCCTTTTTCAGAGCGCCGAAGACGAGGCGGTAGAAATCCTCCTCAAAGAGGCCGACGGCCGGGCCGATGGGGTCGGTGGAGTCGACGAGGATGATGTCAAACTCGTCCTGATGGTCGCGGATGTAGGCGAGGCCGTCATCGACGTGGAGCTTGACCCGGGGGTTGCTGCCGTCGATCTCGCAGGCCATACTCGGCAACAACTCAATCGACTTGTCGATCACCAATCCGTCGATCTCACAGAGGACGGCCAGCTCGACGCCTGGGTGTTTCATGATTTCGCGGATGCTACCACCGTCACCGCCGCCGATGACCAGCACCTTCTTCGGATCGGGATGGGTAAAGAGGGCCGGGTGGGCGATCATGTCGTGATAGACGAATTCATCGCGCTCGGTCACCATGACCAGGCCATCGAGGAGCATCATCTTGCCGTATTCGAGGGTCTCGACAATGTCGAGTTGCTGGAATTCACTCTTGCCGGAGAAGAGGGTGCGGGTCGCTTTGAGGGTGATGCCGACGTTCTCCGAATGTTTTTCCGTGTACCACAGTTCCATCTCTGCCTCCAGTCGGACGTTGGGTAGTGGACTCCCTTTTATATAGACCTTTTTGCCGCGCAATGCAGCAAGGAATCACCATTTTCTCCTTATCCTGTCTCGCGAATGTTCGCTGGACGAGGAGAACCGCGGATTTATAGCGCCGATCTCTCCCCCTGTCAATCCTCCATCTTTTGTGGGGAGGCGGACGTCTTGACAGGGGGGAAGTAATCCGTTTTACTGACAAAATCTTGGTGTGGCGTGCTCATAAAGTCGATGACCTTCAGTTTGAAAAGGATGTGAAAAGATGATCGAGACGAAGAGAGTTGCTTTTGTCGGTGGCGGAAACATGGCCGAAGCGTTGATTCGGGGGCTGCTGCAGGCGACGTTACCGGCCGAGAAGATCTGTGTCGGCGAACCGAGCCTTGAGCGCGGCGCCCTGCTGCGGGAGCGTTACGGTGTGACGGTGTTGGCGGATAACCGCGAGGTTGTTGCCGGAGCCGAACTGGTGGTGCTGGCGATCAAACCTCAGGTGGTCGATGAGGTGGTGAGCGGGATTGCCGATCTGATCCGCGAAAAACAGACCTTGGTCTCGATCCTCGCCGGGGTTTCAACGGAGAGGCTTGAGCGTTTCTTCGACGGGACGGTGCGGGTGGTCCGGGCCATGCCGAACACCCCGGCGCTGGTTGGGGCCGGGGCGACCGCCCTCTGTGCCGGACGTTTTGCCGGGATTGACGAGCTGGCGCTGGCGCGCCATCTCTTTGAGGCGGTCGGTTCGGTGCGATTGGTCGGTGAGGGGCAGATGGATGCGGTCACCGGGCTCTCCGGCTCCGGCCCGGCCTATGTCTATACGGTGATTGAGGCGCTGGCCGATGGCGGGGTCGCCGAAGGGCTCCCGCGGGAGACGGCGTTGGCGTTGGCGACCCAGACGGTGCTCGGTACGGCGCAACTGGTGAGCGAGTTGGGGGAGCATCCGGCGGTGCTGCGTGATCGGGTCTGCTCCCCCGGTGGAACGACCATTGCCGGAATGCGAGCTCTTGAGGATGGAGGTTTGCGTCCGGCGATGATGGAAGCGGTTGCTCGCGCGAGTCGGCGCTCCAAGGAACTGGGAGCCGATTAACCCCAGAAAAAACCCAAGGGGTCGCTGTCGAGGGCTTCAAGGAGTTTGCTGAAATTAAGGGTCGGCGGAACGTTGAGGTAGGGGTGCCACTTGCCGCTGCGATCGGCATAATGCAGGGTCCATTGGTCAAGCTCGGGGTGGAAACGGAGCTGGGCAATGAGGGTGGTCAGCCACTGATCCGGTGAGGAGGGAAGGACCCTCTCCTCGTAGAGAGTCGCCATGTTGTCACGAATCCGGAAGTCGATACGCAGCTGATTGCGCATGCAATCTGGAACCCGCTGCTGGCAATAGGTGGTGAGGAGCTTTTCGGCCTGGCGTTTGACAAGTTCCGGTATCGGCATGGCAACTCATAGGGAGGGCAGCAGGCGCAGACTGAGCGAAAGAGCGTGGTGCTCAGGTAGCTGTCGCCACGATCCGGCAACAGGGTGACGATGGTCCCTGACTCCATCTCCTTGGCGACGCGCCGCGCCGCTGCCACCGCCGCCCCGCTCGACATCCCGGCAAAGAGCCCTTCGCGGATCGCAAGCAGGCGCGCTGTCTCGAATGCCTCGTCATCCTGGACCACAATCTTGGCGTCGAGCGTACCCTCGTTGTAGATCGATGGGACAATCGCCTCCTGCATGTTTTTCAGACCTTGGACCTTGTGGCCAAGGGTCGGCTCGACCCCGACGATGCGAATCGCGGGGTTTTTTTCATGGAGATAGCGACTCATCCCCATCAGTGTCCCCGAAGTCCCCATCCCGGCGACAAAGGCGTCAATCTCACCCCCGGTCTGTTCCCAGATCTCCGGGCCGGTCGTTTCGTAGTGGGCGAGGGGGTTGGCGGGATTCCCGTACTGGTTTGGCATGACGTAGCGCTCCGGCTCCTCCTCGAGGATTTGATGGGCGATGCGGATCGCCCCGTCTGTCGCCTCGTGCGAGGGGGAGAGAACCAGTTCGGCCCCGTAGGCCTCAAGCACCGCTCGACGCTCGACGCTGACACACCCTGGCATCACCAGCTTGACCTTATAGCCGCAGGCGGCACCGATCATCGCCAGAGCGATCCCGGTGTTTCCCGAGGTTGGCTCAAGCAAGGTCTTACCGCTCGCTAACTCACCGTTTTTTTCAGCTTGACGGATCATGTACCACGCCGGGCGGTCTTTGACCGAACCGCCAGGGTTATTCCCTTCTAGCTTGGCGAGAATGCGGACGCGGGGATTAGGGTTGAGGTGGGTCAATTCGACCAGAGGGGTGTTGCCGATAGCGGCGGGAAGCGAAAAGCTGGTGGGCATAGGTACCTTTATTCCTTTTAAGCAAAAATCATAATCTGGGCAAAATCATACCTGAGCGGTTCCTTTTTGACAATCCTGATTTCTTTACTCTGACATTCTAGACACAATTGACAGTTTGGGAGGGGGGGGCATACTTGGGTGACAAAAGGGTCATGACAAGGAGGAGATGGGTATGAAGATGCAGGCTGTGCGGCAAAGGGCCAAAGATGCCGAAGTTTCTATCCCCTCACGTGTTAGCAAGGGGGAGTTGATTCGGATGATCCAACGTCAAGAAGGGAATCAGGACTGTTTCGGCGCCAGTTGGCGCCATACCTGTCCTTGGGTGGAGTGCTGTTGGAGAGATGATTGTCTTAACGGTAGCCACCACTGATTTTTAGTAAAGACCACGCAGAGCCCCACCGGGGGCGGCAAGTTCTTCGACTTTGCGGATCAAGGCGGGATCTTCCTCAAGCGGCGGTGCATGATGCGGTTTGCTGCGAGCATCGATAATCAGAGATCCGCGGCAGCCCCAGTGCCTGTTCACCGTCTCAGCGCCAATCCCGTAGATGTCGCTGGCAGGATTGGAGCGGGTGAAGGTGACCCAGAGCAGGTTGCTCAAGGTGCGGGCGGTGAAATCGCTGTCATCGACGACGATGACCAGAGGGAAGAGGTTGATCGTTGACTCTGGGGAGAAATCGGCGCAGAACTGCTCAATGACCGGGTCCGCCGCCCCCCGCTCCCTGTGAGCGCTCGGGGCGTTGAGCACCAGAACCCCAGGGAGGGCAAGACGGGGATTGGAAAAACCGTCCGGTAGCTGCAGGTCAGAAGGGATCTCTGTCGGAAGTGGGCGCTGCGCCGGGCCGGCAGCGGCGATGATCACTTTGGAGCCCTGATTGAGTCCACTGCCGCTGTAGTCGAGGGTGTCGATGGTGGTACGGGTCTGAAAATGGATATCGCGCCGCCAGTCGACCCGGGCCAGCAGGTGGGTGAAGAACCCCTCCATGTCGTGAAGGGAAAGCTGCGGGGCATCGTTTTGGGCGGCGATAAAGAGATACTTGGCAAGAGAGAGCTGCCCCTGGCCGAGGATGGCGTTGGCCTGAGTGAGAAGCTCCTGAGGCCGGGTTGTTTCACTGTAAGGGGTGTAGCGTTCGCTGCCGATGGCGAGAAGCAGAGGGTGGACCCCGGCGTCATCGACGGCGTGAACCCCCGCCACCCCTGGCAGGACCGTCGGGATAAGGGGCCCGGTCATCTCGTGGATGAGGGTGCCAAAGATGGTATCTTCCTGTGGCGGTCGGCCAACAGTGGTAAAGGGCCAGATGGCACCGGGTCGGTGGTAGACCTGCTCGACCTTGACCATGGGAAAATCGTGGGTCAGGCTGTAGTAGCCGAGGTGGTCGCCGAAGGGCCCTTCCGGCCGGGTTCGTTCCGGATCGATGGTGCCGGTGATGCAGAAGTCGGCTTCGGCGGGGATCGGTAGGCCGCTGGCGCCGCAGACCATGCCGAGACGATGTCCCCCGAGCAGGCCGGCAAAGCCGAGCTCGCTCATCCCCTCCGGTAGCGGCATCACCGCCGCGACCGCCAGACTCGGCGGGCCGCCGATGACAATATTGACCCGCAGCGGTTTTCCCAGATCCCGCGCCTTCTGATCATGCACCCCGATCCCCCGGTGGATCTGGTAATGCAGACCAACCTCACGGTTGGGTGTGTAGTCATTCCCCGAGATCTGTACCCGGTACATCCCGAGGTTGCTCCCGCCGAAGCCAGGTCGCTGCGGATCTTCGCTGTAGACCTGCGGTAGGGTAACGAAGGCGCCGCCATCGTTGGGCCAACTGACCAGCTGTGGCAGCTGGTCGAGATCGAGGGTGTGGCTTAGGATCGGTCCGCGCCGCAGCTTGCGAGGGAACAGATTGAGGGCGTGCCACGGTACACGGGGGAGCTGCAGTGGCGTCTTGAGGGCGGCCATGGGGTCGCACTTGAGGTTGACCAGCTGTTCGATGACCGGCAGGGTGTCGCGAAAAAGAAAGCGTGCTCGCTCCATCGTTCCGTAAAGATTGCCCAGAAGGGGAAAACGACTGCCTCGGGGGTTGGTGAAGAGGAGGGCGGGGCCGCCGGCGGCGAAGACCCGGCGCTGAATCATGCCGATCTCGAGATGTGGGTCGAGTTCAAGGTCGATGCGGCGCAGTTTGCCGTGGTGTTCAAGGTCGAGAACGGTGTCAGAGAGATTGCGATAACCCATGAGAACCTGATATGGCAAAGGGCGCCCCGTCGTGATTTTTACGGCGGGGCGCCGTGTTTAACGTTTATGCCAGCCGCTCCAGCGAGGGAACCCTTGCGCGTCGCGTAGCTCAAGGGCCTGATCCCGTTTGCTCAGGCGGGTGGCGATAAGAAAGCTTTTCCCCTTACTTTTGACGCGGGAACCGTTGATTTCAACCTTGTCACCGACCCCCAAGGGGAGATCCTGTCGCTCGAGAAACCAGACCGGTCCAAGATGAACGGTGACTTGGCGGTTCTGTACCGTCACGCTGAGGGTAAATCCCTCGGACATCCCTTGGCGTGGGGCGAGACGGTCGATGCTACGGATGACACCGCTGATCGTCTCGATGTTACGCTGGTTGAAGAGCTGCTGGTAAGGGAGCCCCGCGCCCCAGCCGCCACTGCCGCGCCAGGGCGTGTCGCTGCTCCAAGCGGGAGCCAGCCACGCCGCAACGAGCAGCAGAGGCCAGAGCTTTCTGCCGATTCTTCCTTTCATTGTCCCCTCCTGTTGTTTTGCCGTTCCGGCACCGGCGTGATTCCTCAGGTAGAAAAAGAGGCCGGAGCTCCTTTTGTGCGTTCTGTTCGAACCAGGCGTCGCGCCGCAAGGTGCAGTCCGACGGCGATGGTCGGATAGGTGTGGCTGCAGGCGGCCAGATCATGCACGGTCAGATTGTGGCGCAGCGCCAGAACCGCTTCGTTGATGATATCGGCAGCGCGTGGGGCGAAAATTTGCACGCCCCGCAACCGTCCCCCATTCGTGTCGGCCCAGAGAACCATTCCGCCGGGAGGATTGCCGACGATGTGGCTTTTGGCGATATCCGCCAGATCGACGTAACTCTCAAGCAGAGACTCTTTCTCCTCCGCCGCCTGTTGGGCGCAGATCCCCACCGAGGCAAGTTCGGGCTCAACAAAGAGAGAGAGGGGGGTGCAGCGATGATCGACGCTGCGTTGGCTCTGTCCGAACATGTTGTCGACGGCGACCTCGGCCTCGTAAACTCCCGCCGGAGCGATGAGCGGAGCGCCGATGATGTCTCCTGCCGCCCAGATCCCGTCAGCGCTGGTGCGCAGGGTGGCATCCACAGAGATAAAACCACCTCGATCGGTTGCAATGTCGGTGGCAGACAGATTCAGGTCGGTGATGGCAGGGGCGGTGCCGACCGCCGTGAGCAGCTCGTCACCATGGAAAATCTGCTTTTCCCCACCCTTCAGGGCGTGCAGGGCGACCCCACCTCTTTCCCTTTTGATTCTCTCGGTTTGGACTCCGAAGTGGAAGTCGACCCCCTCGGCTTCAAGGGCGAGGCGGAGCTGCGTGCTCAGGCGCGGATCGAAATCGGGGAGAAAGTGACTCCCCCGTTCAAGGATGGTAACTTTACTGCCGAAGCGGGCGAAGAGCTGCCCCATCTCCAAGGCGATGACACCACCGCCGAGGATCAGCAGCGAGGCGGGGCAGCGGCGCAGACCGAGGGCGGTATAGGCGGTCAAGGGGCGGATCTGGCCGTCGCCGGGAAGGGTGAGCCGGCGGGGGGCTCCGCCGCAGGCGATGAGGATTTTTTCGGCACGATAGTGCTCCCCGGCAACGACGATTTCGTTGGGTGCGATGAACCTTCCCTTGCCGCGCAACAGGGTGATGCGATCTTCAGCCAACAGTGGTGCCTCGACCTGCCGCTTGAAGACTTCAAGGCTCGCCTGTCGCATGGCGGCAATCTGAGCTCGCCAGGTCGCAAGGTCCGGTAGGGGTGGGGGCATCTGGTCAGGAAATCGGGCGTGATAGCGGCTGGCAAGATCGATCAGGGTCTTGCTCGGGACACACCCCCAGTTGACGCAGGCGCCACCGGGGCGGCTCGCCTCGATCAGCAAGGTGCGGGCGCCATAACCGGCGGCGCGCAGGGCGGCGGCGATACCGGTGACGCCGCCGCCGAGAACGATCAAATCATACGAGCTGCTCACGAGGTCGAAGAATCCTTTTTCCAGGTGCTGACGATGTTTTCTTCAAGCCAGGGGAATTCTCCATCAAGGACCTTGCGGGCGGTGCGATAGGTGACGGTGTCGTCGTTGCTGTAGATCCCTTGACGCCAGACGGCGATACGGCGTCGGGCCTGCCGGCAGAAGAGATCGGCGATCTCAATGCTGCCGGCGCCACCGGCGGGCGATGAGGCGCGGGCGAGGACGGCCGTCATGGCGAAGAGCTCGCTGCCGCAGTTGACGATGCGGGCGAGAAGCGCCTGCTTCTTCTGCAGCCCCTGGCGATAAAGCATCATCATATGGAAGAGGTCGCGGGCAAGGCGACGGGTCGCCCGCTCGACGAAGCGCAGGTGGCGGCCGAGGTTGCCGGGGAGGATCTCGCTGTTGGGGGTGCCGAAGCGCGGCAGCCAGAGTTTGGGGTACCACCCGGCGTAAAATTTGGTCGCCCCGACGATATCCATATGGGTTGAGGTGGCGTTCATCCCGGCGGCACGCAGATGCGGATCGAGCGCTTCGCGGGCGATGAAGAGGCGCATGATCTCGCTCGTACCCTCGATGATCAGGTTGATCCGGGCGTCGCGCATCAACCGCTCCATCGGCATCGGCAGTTCGCCGCGCCCGCCGAGTGAGTCGGCGGTCTCGTAGCCGCGGCCGCCTCGCACTTGAAGGGCCGCATCGACGCTGCGCCAGAGCGCCTCACTGCAGTAGAGCTTGGGCATCGCCGCTTCAAGACGGATGTCCTGACTGCCGTGATCAGCCATCGCCGAGGTCAGCCAGGTCAGGCTCTCCACCGCGAAGAGATCGGCGCTGATACTGGCGATTTTCTCGGCCACCGCTTCATGTTTGCCGACCTCGCTCCCCCACTGACGTCGCTCGTTGGCCCAGTGCTTGGCCATGGCGAGGGCTTGCTTCATCGCCCCGCCACCGGCGGCGGGAAGGGTGAGTCGGCCAGTATTGAGGGTGCGCAGCGCCAGACGAAGACCTTCGCCGCGACCGACGAGGATGTTCTCGGCCGGAACCCGCACGTTCTCAAAGTGCAACAGGCCGTTCTGCAGCCCTTTGAGCCCCATGAAATCGCAGCGATGGGCGGTGCTCAGACCAGGAGTATCGCCTTCAACGATGAAGGCGGAAATTTCGGGATGCTCCTCTTCCGGCGAATTGGTGCGGGCCATGACGATGAGGAGCTCGGCCACCGGACCGTTGCTGATCCAAAGCTTGTGGCCGTTGATCACCCAGGTTTCGCCGTCATCTTCCAGCACCGCGGTGGTGGTCATGCGCGACGGGTCGGAGCCGACCTCCGGTTCGGTCAGGGCAAAGGCACTCATTGCCCCGGCGGCGAGACGTGGCAGGTATCTCTCTTTCTGGGCGTCGGTGCCGAAGAGTTTGAGCGGTTGGGGCACGCCGATGCTCTGATGGGCCGAGAGGAGGACCGCCGTCGAGGCGCAGTGGCTTGCGACCAGTTGGATGATGCGGTTGTAGTTGATCTGCGACATCCCCATCCCCCCGTACTCCTTGGGGAGCTTGATCCCGAACAGCCCCATCTCACGCAGGCCATCAATGACCTCGGAGGGGATTTCTTTTTCGCGATCAATAAGGTCGGCATCGACCTTGTCATTGAGGAAGGATTTAAGGCGGGCCAGGATCTCATCGCCGTCGCGGCGGTCCTGCGGATCTTGTTCCGGGAAAGGGAAGATCAACTCCGGGCGAAGCCGCCCCATGAAGAGTTCCCCGACAAAGCTCGGCTTTTGCCATTGCTGCTCGCGGGCCGCTTCGGCAACTTCCAGAGACCTTTTTTCGTCCGCTTTCTGCTTGCGCATGGGCCACCTCCCGGGAAAAGGGGAATGGATCTTGCTGAGATAGACGATGTTTCGTCAATCAAAGGATATCAAGGTTTAGAGGGGCAGGCCAGAGTAAATTCAGAGGTTTGAGACGTTTTTCCTCATAGACGGGGACTTTTTCGTGCGAAGTTGACACAAAGATGAGTTTCGCGAAAAAGCAGTGCATGGTCGACAAAATGTGGAAGTTGCTTTTGTGGGCGAGGCCGTTGTTTGGCTTCCGGGAAGGCGAATGCCCTGATTTTATAAAAAAATCCGCTATTTTGGCGTTGTGTTTGCGGTGAATTCGATTGAACGACGATGTTGTTTATGTTATTAAGACAAAGTTTAAAACCATTTGGTCTAAAAGACTTTTCGTCAAGGAGTCAGTTGATATGAAGAAGATGATCTGTGCGATTTTTTTGTGTCTGTTGGGCGCAACGGTGTGTTGGGGGGCCAATTATGGGGCTGCTGACTCCGATCTTGGTGCTGGCGATATTCTCCTTTCAACGGGTTATATTCACCTACCCTCAGAGTGGTCGGCGGGGGATTATGCGACGCTGCTCGGTTTCTCTGATGCTCCTTTCGAAGTTCTGCAGAGCCAATACTATGTACAGGCCGGAGTCGGACTTGGTGGGGGCTGGCAAGCGTATCTTCGAGGCGGGGTTGCCGACCTAGAGGTCGAGGGTGGGATGGTCTTTACATCATCGGATGTTCAGGGAGATCTTGGGCCGACGGTTGCTGGTGGTTTTGGTGGTCCGGTCTATCGCGGGAAGACGTTGACTGTTGCCCCTTTCGTGCAAGGGACCTACTTTTCGTCGTATGAAGACTTTGCTGTTGGGCAGGTTGATGTGACGCCTTCGGCGGCGAAGACCTTGGTCGATGCGGTTGAGAGGATCAGTTACAAAGACGGTTGGACGGTCGAGGGTGGGCTCGCTTTCGAACTCCGTATGGAGGGGGCTCAGCTCTATTTCGGTCCTTTATTGCTTGGGGGGGAAATGAGTGTTGAGGAGGTCGTCGATCTTGCGGATAATACTGTCTATTCAGACAGTTATGTTCCGTATGTTCTTGAGCCAGCAACAAATGTTGGCGCGTTTGCCGGAATCCGCTGGCCCTTGGGCGAAAAGGGTGTTCTTGACCTTGAAAGCCGCATGGTTGGTGGCTTTACCGTTGGTTTGAGTCTAGGAACTACGTTCTAAAGATTAGTGCGATTTCGTTTGAATGATAATTACGAACGGACACATTCGTGAGGAGATGTCGATGAAGCGCGTTCTCTGTCTAGTAACCTCTCTGCTGTTTCTCATGACTCTGTCGCTGGCAGGGTGCGGCAGCAACGAAGGTCTGACGATTACCCCCGGTGGGGGAACGGTTCCCGATCCTGGTGGGGGAAGTACCGGGGGCGGCGGTTCGACGGAGTCGACGGTCAAGTCGGTCTCCATTCTCTTTGGCAGCAGCGTTAGTGTCGAATTGGCGGGTGACGGAAGTGATGCCAAGGCGCTGGTCCGGGCGTTGGTCATAAGTACCAGTGATGAAGTCCTTCCCGATGTCACGGTCTCGTTTTTCGATGACAGCGGGCTCGGGACGTTCTCGGCAGCGTCGGCAACGACGGGTGTCGACGGTCTTGCTCAGGTGGATTATATTGCGGGGTCGGTTGTTGGGACCTCCGAGATCTACGCTGTCGCCGGTGGAGTCGTTTCAAGTAAGATTTCGGCGGCATTGGTGCCGGGAGCGCCGGCCGAAATTGTCCTTTCGGCGGAATCAACGACGGCCGCCTTCGGGGACGAGGTGGTTTTTCAGGCGACCGTTCGTGATCAGGCGGATAACGCCATCCCAAGTGCTGAAGTTGAGGTCGTTTTGTCTGACTCAGGTGGTAACCGCGTCAGTTCTGTTAAGGCTGAAGCTGATACCAGCGGCGTCGTCTCCCTCTCGTTGAACATGCCTGATGTGACGGGGACCTACGGAGCTGTCGCCAAGGTTGGGACGGTTTCGTCAAATGTCGTTGCTCTGACTGTGATCCATGAAGTGGCCGAACTTGTTGTTGAGCCAGAAGCCCTCTTTCTGCCGAGTGGCGCTGCGACGGCGACGGTGTCGCTCAAGGCGCTTGATCGGGATGGCCTTCCGGTTTCGCAAATCCCATTGTCAATTGTTTCGACCGGGAACGCTGTGATCAGTAATCAGTCTGACACCGTTACCGACGGACTTGGGGCTGCGACCTTTGATGTGACGGATGCTGTAGGTGAAAACAGCATGCTTCAGGTCACTTGTGGAACGTTTACGACCAATATTCCCGTTTATGCCGGAGGTACCGTCACGGTGACCCCTCCGCTGGCAGTGACGGCAGACGGGACGTCAACGTCGGTGTTGCAGTACACCTTCAAGGACTTTAAAAATCGCCAGATCGCCGAGCTGCCTGTTGATTGGGCCGTCAGTGGTGGTGCTGTTCTGGAGGAGATGCAGCAGGTCACCGGGACTCAGGGCCAGGCTCTGGCAAGTTTGACCGACCAATTTATTGAAACCGTGAGTCTCGAGCTGTGGCCGGGCGTCTATAGCGGGACATTGCCGGCGGCTTTTAGTCAGAGTGTCTCGTTTGTCTCCGGTGTGGCCGAGCTCGAATTTGAGCCGTCATCCCTCTTCCTCCCCGCCGGTTCAACGGCGGTTGTCAAGATTCGGGCTCTCGACGCCGACGGTGCCGTGGTTGATGGGGAACTTCCGACGGTCACCGCTCCCGCCTCTGTGGGTATCGGGGTCTCTCCCGGTGTGACCGATGGTTTGGGCGAGACAACCTTTGCCGCTGTTTCGCTCGGCAGTGGCAATGATCTGCTGGCGGTCACCTGTGGCAACATCACCCGTTATCTTCCTGTCTACAGTGGGGGGAACATCGCCATCTCTCAGACCCCCTCTGTCGGGGTCGCCGATGGTTCAACCCCTGTCTCACTCCTTCTGGCATTCAAAGATTATTTGGGCCAGCAGATCGCGGATCTTGATGTTTTGGCCGCTGTCGATTCGACGGCGATTCTCGATGGAAACAGCTACACCACAGATGCTCTCGGTCAGGTCCAAAGCCGTCTGACGGCCGCTGCCGTTGGAAGTGTCAACGTGACATTGTGGCCGGCGACACTGACCCCTGCAGTGACCCATGCCGTGACCTTCTCGGCCGGTGCTCCAGGGGCGATTGAGCTGACCACGACGAGCTCTTCCGTCTCTCTCGGGGGAGCCTTGACCCTGACGGCGACGGTGTTTGATGCCAGTGGGAATCCGGTTAAAGATGGGACGGTTGTTGAATTTAGTTCCAGCAATGTCGGAAGCGTAAGTTCGGAGGCGACGACCCTGAACGGGGTTGCCACAGCCAATTTTGAAGCAGGCTTGACGTCAGGATCGACGGTCATTACTGCTACTTCTGGGGGAGTAGAAACAACCGCTTCTCTGAACGTGCAATCGGGAACTGCCGGGATCATCGAAGTTGCGACGGTCACGCCGACGGATCGTGTTATTCACATCAGTGGCAGTGAAGCGGTACAGGATGCACGCATCACCTTCAGGGTGAAAGACGGTTCCGGTAATAATGTTGTGGATGGGACCAGTGTTTCCTTTGCTCTTCCGGGGGCGACGGTGGCGACGGTCGCTGCCGGGGGAGAGGCGATCGCGACATCGGATGTCTATGGGCCGAGCGCGACGGGAACGACGGTCAATGGTCTGGTCAGTGTCAGTCTGCGCAGTGGAAATCAGGCAAAGACCGTCGGTGTTGTCGCTAGTATTAACAGTATTAGCACCGAGGCCCGAGTTACCATCGTCGGTGGCCTCCCCGATTCCGCGCATTTTTCCCTTGCTCTGGAAAAGATGAACGTCGCCGGTGGCGTCACTTTTGGTCTTCAGAATACGGTCACCGCGTTCCTCGGCGATCGCTTCAGCAATGTTCCCATCGATGGGACACCGGTCAGCTTCTACAGCGAGTGTGGGACCATTGGCGATTCGTCAGGTTTTACCGCCTCGACGGAGCATGGTCAGGCGAGTACCCATGTTCATACCCAGTTGCCGACGACCCCAAATCTTCGTGGGCTTGATACCGACGGAGACAGTGTCGGAGAGGGGAATGTCGGTCTCTGTACGATCATCGCTGCCACCCCTGGGGAGGAATACTTTGTCGATAACAATGGCAATGGAACCTTTGATTCAGGGACGGATACCTGTAGTGGCGATCAGGGCGAGCCGTATATCGATGGGAATGACAACGGCCAGTATGATCTTGGGGAGTTTTACGTCGATTCCGATGCCAACGGTGTTTATACCGTGGCGGATGGTACCTGCTCCAGTCAGACCATGATCTGGACGGAGGCCGACATGATGGTCTCTTCCTATATCAAAGATTTGAATCTGATTCCCTCAAGCTTTTCGGTTTTGGTTGATGGTAGCCGAACCTTTGTTTTCGACTTCGCCGATATCTACGGTAACGCTTTGACGGCCGGTTCGACGGTGACCGTCGAAGCTGACGCCGGTGTCCTTGCGGGGGTTACGTCATACAGCATGCCCGATTCGAGCGGTATGGGATACTTCCAGAGCCTGGATATCACTGGCGACGGTGTCGCTGAGGCAGGGTCTCCTCTAACCTTTGCTCTCTTTTCCGAGCCGGTACCGGACGATCTCGGTGAAGAAGGGTC
>PKUF01000107.1 GCA_002869635.1 Desulfuromonas sp.
AACATGACAACAGCGGGAGAAAAAAGACGGACCCGCGACGAAATTTCACACCTCACAAACGGACTCCTTGACAATTTCTCGCAACCCGATTCCGACGACGGTAGAGGCGAGGCAATGTGGAGCGTGTCCACAGCAACATGAAAAAAGGATTTACAAAAGAAAAAGTACAAAAAACGGGAACCAGAGCCCGCGAAAAAACGGAACCCGGGCGTGCCAAATCGCACACTCCACCCTTACCCTCCACAGCAAGATTCGAGGCTGTAAAGAGGGGGATTGCGTCAACATCGCAAAAGCACCTTCAGGAGATACCCTCCGAAGCAATCATTGCTTCCTAATAGACAAACCCGTAATTTGATTTGCAATCATCGGACCGCTTCCCCTCCTTCCATTCCTGTCTCTGGGAAAGAAAAAGAGCCCTCAGAGAAGTAATCTCTGAGGGCTCTCTAAAGATGGCGGCCCCGGGGCGATTCGAACGCCCGGCCTACCGCTTAGGAGGCGGTTGCTCTATCCAGCTGAGCTACGGGGCCTAGCAGGAACTGGAACACGACATTTCACGTCAAAAATCAGAACTGAAGAAGGCTAAAGACCTTCCCTTCCGGCAGGCGCTTACGTCCCTCGAGAAACGCAAGTTCGGCCATGAAAGTACACTCCACGACTTCGGCCCCAAGCTCTTCGACAAGATCAACAACCGCCGACATCGTCCCCCCCGTGGCGAGAAGGTCATCAGCGACAATCACCCGATCCCCAGGTTTGAAGGCGTCCTCGTGAATCTCGAGAGTATCGGTCCCGTACTCGAGATCGTAACTCTTGCGCCGAGTTTTATAGGGGAGCTTTCCCGGCTTACGCACCAGAGTAATCCCGGTGCCGAGTTTATAGGCGAGAGCCGAGCCAAGAAGAAAACCACGTGCCTCAACCCCGACGATCTGATCGATTTTCTGCCCGATGTATCGGTGAGCAATCAGATCGATCATTCGATGGAAGCTACGCCGATCCGCCAGCAAGGTTGTAATATCTTTAAAGACAATCCCCTTTTTGGGGAAATCGGGGATATCCCGGATGATCCCTTTCAACTCGTCCACAGCCATCACTCCTTCAATGTCAACAAGGCTCAGTCTGCCGCAGAGCGGCCGTTGGGAATATCGCTCTCTTCGATAATCCGCCGCAACTTCTCCAGACTTTTCGCCTCGATCTGGCGGATCCGCTCACGGGTCACTCCGTAACGCCGACCGATGGTGTCAAGCGTCTGCGGCTCCTTATCTTCGAGTCCAAAACGCAAAGTTATAATTTCTCGCTCATTATCGTTGAGGGTCTCCAGCCAACGGCTGACATGATGAAACTTGTCGAGATCCTCAATTAGCAGAGCCGGATCGACAGCATTGTTGTCCTCAATCGTATCGATCAGACTGTAATCGCTGTTTTCACCCATCGGATGCTCAATGGAGTAGGTCTTTTTTACCAATACCATCAAGCGGCGGACATGGGAAGGCTGGACCCCCATCATCTCGGCAATCTCGGCGACCTCGGGCTCGCGATTGTTCCGATGAACCAACTCGCGAGAAATCTTGACCAACTTGTTGATATCGTCCGAAACATGAACCGGCAGACGGATGGTACGGCTCTGATTGACCAGAGCACGTTCAATCGACTGACGAATCCACCAAGTGGCGTAGGTCGAAAAACGACACTCTTTAGAGAGCTTGAATCGCTCCACCGCCTTGATTAGCCCCATGTTTCCCTCCTCGATCAGATCAAGGAACGGTAAGCCACGATTCATGTAACGTTTGGCGATCTTGACCACCAAACGCAGATTCGACTCGATCATCCGATCGCGGGCCGCATGGTCTCCTTGGGAGATTTTCAGGGCAAGTTCCCTCTCCTGTTCGGCGGTCAAAAGATTGGTCTTCTGAATCTCTCGCAGATAGAGCTTGATCGCATCATCGGTATGCCCCTCCTCGGCCGCCGCCTTGGCTTTCGCCTTTTCTTCAGCCTCGGCTTCGTCTTCGTCCTCGCCCTCCTCCGCTTCACCATCAAGAGTCCCCTCTTCAGACTCCTGTGCTGTGGTCGCTTCTGTACCCCGACCTCCTCGTCCAAACGCGAATTCTTCGTGATTGTCCAGATCGTCCATAACGGCTCCTCGCTCCCCCTACACCCTCCTGATAGCCTACCCGCGAAAGATCATAAAACGCTCGAAGTTTAAGAGATGGCCCTATCTATGGCAAGTATTTTCTCGGATCAACGGCATCCTTTCCCCGCCGGATTTCAAAATAAAGTCGGGTAGATCCGCCCCCAGGAGGAGTCCCGGAAAGGGCAATCTTTTCCCCCTGACTGACAAAAGACCCGGTAGTAACCAAGTTCTTCTGGTTATAGCCATAGACCGTAAAATAATCCCCACTGTGCTTGACGATAATGAGATTGCCGTAACTGCGGATGCCGTCACCGCTATAGATCACCCGCCCTGCCGCCGACGCCTGAACCGCACTGGAGACTGAAGCCGCGATCTCAACACCTTTACTCTCAGCCCCATAGCTTCGCAACAGAGCCCCCCGCAACGGCCAGGCAAAACGAGGAGAGCTTCCTGAGGGGACAGTTGTCGATGCCATCGGCACAGAAGAGCTTTTGCGTGATGCACTGGCAGGGCTTTTTCGCTTTGCAGTCGCTGAGCTCTTACTCCGAGAAGATGGGGAGGAGGACGCTTTGCCCACATCCTTGACTTTACTCGCACCGGGAATATAGATCGACGTTCCGGCGCGCAGTCCCTTCGGCGATGGAATTCCGTTGATGCGTGCCAGATAGAGCTCATCGACACCGTAAACACGACTAATACGATACAGGGTCTCCCCCTCCTTCACTGGGTGGTAGACCCCTTCAGCAGCGAGACAACCAGCGAACAATAGTGGCAAAAGCAGGATCAGGAGACGAAGCGACATAGGCTATCCCGAAAGAGTATCCGGCCTTAAAAGACGTGACGCAGAACCAAAAAGCCCCCAACCAGAAGGAGCATAAAAACAACACTTAGTAAATTGAAGTAACGCTCGATAAATTCCCGCATAGTCGGACCAAACTTTTTGAGCAGAGCCGCCACAATAAAAAAACGCAGCCCACGACTGACCAGTGACGCCCCGACAAAAACGGGAAAGTTGATTTTAAAGGCTCCGGCCCCGATCGTGATAACTTTATAGGGTATCGGCGTAAAGCAAGCCGCAAAAACCACACCGAAATCATACTGGCTAAAGAGGGCCTGAACCTGCGCAAAAACATCGGGATGAAATCCGGGAACGTACGCATAAAAGCTCGCCGCCAAAGCATCCCAGAGGCCGTAACCGATACCGTAACCGGCCACACCACCGAGAACGTATCCACAGCTGGCGACCAAAGCGAAACGATAAGCCTTAAGCGGCAGCGAGATGCAAAGGGCAATCAGCAGGACATCAGGAGGAATAGGAAAGAAGGAGGACTCAGCAAAGGCAAGGAGAAAAAGGGCCGGCATGCCATAAGGGGTCTCCGCCCAATGCAGCACCCAGTCATAGAGACGACGAACCAACCGCATCGACTATCCTTCCTGCCAACCGTGTGAGCCAATAAGGGGAACAAAACGGAACGAGCCGAGATCCTCTTCGAAAAAACGGCCATCAAGCTTCCGGGTGATTCGCTGCAAACGCTGCCCATCCCGGTCGCCGACCGGGATCACCAGACGTCCGGAAGGAGCGAGCTGGTCAAGGTACTCCTGCGGCACTGAAGGAGCCCCTGCAGTAACAATGATCGCATCAAAAGGCGCTTCTTCCGACCAACCGATGGTCCCGTCGTCAATTCGCAAGTTAGCGTTACGGCAGGCAAGCTGATCAAGAACCTTGCGCGCCTTGCGGGCGAGGTCGACAATCCGCTCGATCGAGTAAACCCGCTCAGCGAGACGGGCAAGAACGGCGGTCTGGTAACCGGAGCCAGTTCCGATCTCCAACACCTTCTCATCCCCTGTTAATGCGAGCGCTTCGGTCATGACCGCCACGGTCAGTGGCTGAGAGATGGTCTGACGCGCCCCGATGGGAAGCGCCGCATCGCCATAAGCCTGAGCGGCAAGCGCTTCGTCGACAAAGAGATGGCGAGGAACCGACCGCATCACCTCAAGAACCCGAGGATCACGAACTGTCCCTTCGATATATTTCTCCACCATGCGCCGACGGGCGACACTATAGTCACTCACATCCCCTCCTTATGGGGACCTTCAACGTTCAGATCCTGCAACGACCAACGGCCGAGTTCATCGAACGAACGATAATTGGTCAGGTCAAGATGTAGCGGCGTGATCGAGGCAAAACCTTGTGCCAGAGCCTGGAAATCACTCCCTTCCTCAGCCTGAAACCCAAGTTCTCCTCCACCAATCCAGTAATATTTTCGTCCACGAGGATCTTGCTTTTCAATCACCATATCCCCGTAACGTCGCTTCCCTTGACGGGTCAGGCGCACCCCTTGTGGCTCACCGAGTGGAACGTTGAGATTGAGGAAGGTATCTGCCGGCAGGCCATGTTCAAGAATCTGGCGTGAAGTCGCAAGTGCATATGAAGCGGCAGCTCCATAATCAGCGTAAACGGCCTGACTGGCATCAAGTGAAACAGCAAGTGCCGGGACTCCCATCAGTGTCGCTTCGAAAGCGGCCGCGACTGTTCCGGAATAGGTGATGTCGTCCCCCATGTTGCCACCACGGTTAATCCCAGAAACCACCAGATCGGGGCGACGAGGCAAAAGCCCGTTGATCCCGAGGTTGACACAATCGGTGGGGGTCCCGTCGACAGCAAAGGCGGAGGGGCGGATCTCTTCGGCACGAAGAGGAGAGTGAAGAGTCAGAGAGTGGGAGGCGCCGCTACGCTCGCGGTCCGGGGCAACAACCATAATCTGGCCGAGAGCCGTGAGGCGATCAACCAAGGCATGCAGTCCCGGAGCGTGAATTCCGTCATCATTGGTGACCAGTATCAGCAAAAAGACCTCAGCAAAGGTTGATCAAGGAGAGGAGGAGCCCAGCTTATCGCGCAACCGATGCAGGTCACGGCGAACTTCGTCAAGAAGGTCTCGGGAAGAGGTCGCTGTTGCAGTCGGGGGAAGATCCCCTTTGCGCCCGAGAAGTTTACGAGCGCCGGCGATCGTGTACCCCTGTTGATAGAGGAGTTCTTTGAGCCTAAAGACGAGCTCGATATCCTTGCGCTGATAGAGGCGCTGACGGCTGCGACTCTTGGCAGGACGAAAGGCGCCAAACTCCGCCTCCCAATAACGCAGGACATGCGGCTTGACGCCTGTCAATTCGGCAACTTCGCCGATTTTGAAGTAAAGTTTTTCGGGGATAACAATATCGCCCATACCCGCGCCTCAGAAGTCGCGACGGGAGATTACTCCCCGTTAATAGCGCCCTTAAGAACCTGACTCGGTTTAAAGGTGAGAATTTTACGGGAAGAGATCTTGATCTCATCACCAGTCTGGGGATTGCGACCGCGACGGGTCGCTTTCTCTTTGACGACAAAATTGCCGAAACCGGCAATCTTGATCTTCTCCCCCGACTCAAGCGTCTCCTTGATCAGATCAAAGACCATTTCGACAACCTCGGCAGACTCCTTCTTGGAGAAGCCGGTCGCCATATAGACATTTTCGATCAGGTCCGCCTTGGTCATAGCAGCACCACCTCCTAAAATTTCACAGGTCCCTGAATTTACGGGTTTTTATAACACAGCCCAACGAAGCGAAGCAATCGCTTTTTTTCCCTAGCGGACTTCCGCCTGCAACTGCTTGCAAAGGGCATCGACAATACGGCCATGAAAGCGGCTGATTTCGTCATCGGTAAGGGTCTTTTCAGGACTGCGATAACGGACCCGAATCGCCAGACTCTTCTTCCCCTCAGGGAGCTTATCTCCCCGGTAAAGATCGAAAAGAATCATCTCTTCAACCTCGCGACTGCGGCTCTTTTCGAAAACAGAAAAGATATGGGCCGCACTCACCCCTTCATCAACCAACAAGGCGGTATCGCGATAGACATCAGGGAAACGAGAGAGAGGACGGAAGCCACCAAACTCTTTCGATTCGGCAAAAAGGGCCTCAAGATCGAGATCAATGAGATAGAGAGGCGCATCGATTTCGAAGTTGGCCTGCACCTGAGGATGAAGCTCCCCGACGGTTCCAATCACCCGTTTGCGCGTTTTGAGCAGGGCGGATTTGCCGGGATGGAGATAAGGTTCATCGACTTCGATCGACCAATTCACCTTTTCGACGAGAAAACTGGAGAGAATCGCCTCAACCATCCCCTTGGCATCAAAAAAATCGACCATCTCACGGGACTGGGCCCAACCGTCTGGATCACGGCGACCGCAAAGGGCTGCGGTCAACCGCAGCTTCTCGACGGGAAGCTCCTCACCCTCCTGCGGCAAAAAGACCGGACGTAGCTCAAAAAGACGCAGGTCACGACTGCGATAGGCGAGGTTGCGAGCGACCGTCTCAAGCAAACTCGGCAGCAAGGTAGTGCGCATCACCGCCTGCTCTTCGGTCAACGGGTTGAGGACCTTGACTGTTTTGCGCCGAACATCGTCCGCCGCAAGGGCGAGTCGATCCCAACTTGACATCGCAATAAATGAGTAGTTCACCACCTCAGAAAAACCGGCGGCGACCACGGTATCACGCAATTGACGCACCTGACGCTGCTGCTTCGGTGCCCGCTGGCAGAGGGCCTGACTCACCGGCATGGTGACCGGAATCGCGTCATAACCGTTAAGCCGTGCCACCTCCTCGACAAGATCGATTTCCCGTTCGAGATCGTGACGATAGCGGGGGATGGTGACCTGCAACAACCCTTCTCCGTCCTGTGTAACCTTCTTCACCGGCAGGGAAATCCCGCGCAGAAGCTCGTCAATGCGAGATTCCGGAAGATCCAGACCGAGGATTTCAGCACATCGTTTAGGACGCAAGGTCACCTGGCGCTGCGGCAAGGAGGCGGGATAGACGTCAATCCGCCCTTTGGCGACCTCACCACCGGCGAGTTCATGAATCAGAGCCGTTGCCCGATCAAGAGCAAGAGTCACAATATCGACATCAGCACCGCGCTCGAAACGATGCGAGGAGTCGGTGTGAATCCCAAGCCGCTTACTGGTACGCCGGATCGTCAAGGGATCAAAGTAGGCACTCTCAAGCAGTACATCGGTGGTTTCGGGCTGAATCTCCGAGTTCTCCCCGCCCATGATCCCTGCCAGCGCCACCGCCCCTTCTCCATCGCAGATGGTCAGATCCGTGGAGTTCAGCTGACGTTCCTGGCTATCAAGGGTCGTGAAAACGTCACCATCCTGAGCCCGGCGCACGACAATCTTCTTGCCGCGCAACAGATTGAAGTCGAAAGCATGCAGAGGGTGCCCCAGTTCCATCAACACGTAGTTGGTCACATCGACCACATTGTTGATCGACCGCAATCCTATCGCCTCAAGCCGCTCCACCAGCCAGCGCGGCGAGGGCCCGATCTTTACGCCGGTGATCAGGCGGGCGGTATAGCGGGGACAGAGCTCAGGCTCGTCGATGGTGATCGACGTGAGGCTCTCGATCGGCGCTCCGGCCTCGGTCACGACCGGCTCAGGCAACCGCAAGGGAGCGTTGGCCATCCCCGCGACCTCGCGCGCGACCCCAATCACACTCAAACAATCGGCCCGGTTGGGAGTCAGTCCGAGTTCGTAATGAACATCCTTAAGACCAAGGGCTGCAAAGACCGGGGTGCCAAGTTCAAGGTCAGCAGGAAGAATCAGGATCCCTTCGGACTCCTCTGCCAACCCCAACTCTTTCTCGGAGCAGAGCATGCCGAGGGAGACAACGCCACGGATCTTCGATTTTTTGATCTTGAAGTTACCAGGGAGAACACTGCCGACCTGCGCCAGAGCCACCAGATCGCCCGTTCGGTGGTTGCGGGCACCACAGACAATCTGGACCACACCGTTGCCAGTATCGACCTGACAGAGAGTGAGACGGTCCGCTTCGGGATGCGGTTCAACCGACTGCAGACGGGCAACGATGACACTGTCGAGCCCCTCTCCCTGTTTCTCCATGAAGTCGACTTCGAGACCGGCCATCGTCAGACGATGAGAGAGTTCATCCGGTGTCAGTGAAAAGTCGACATACTCCTTGAGCCAGTTATACGTTACGATCATCGGTCAGACCCTTATCAGAACTGGCGCAGAAAGCGCAGATCGTTTTCAAAGAAAAGACGCAGGTCGTTAACACCATACTTGAGCATGGCGACCCGCTCCAGCCCCATACCGAAGGCAAAACCGGAGTAAGCACTGGCATCGTAGTCGACAGATTTAAAGACCTCGGGATCGATCATGCCGCTCCCGAGAATCTCGAGCCAGCCTGAGTTTTTACAAACCCGACACCCTTTACCACCACAGATAACACAGGCGATATCGACTTCAGCCGACGGCTCGGTAAACGGGAAAAAAGAAGGGCGGAAGCGCACCCCTACCTTTTCACCGAAGAATTGCGTGATAAAGGTCGTAAGTATCCCCTTAAGATCACCGAAGGTGATGTTGCGGTCGACGAGAAACCCCTCGACTTGATGAAACATCGGACTGTGGGTAATGTCCGAGTCGCGGCGGTAGACCGTCCCCGGTGCAATCACTCGTACTGGCGGGGGCTGCCGCAACATAGTCCGGATCTGCACCGGTGAGGTGTGTGTGCGTAACACCACGTCATCAGAGATGTAGAAAGTATCCTGCATATCACGAGCAGGATGATCTTTCGGGATGTTGAGCGCCTCGAAATTGTAAAAATCTTTCTCGACCTCTGGCCCCTCCTCCACTCCAAATCCGAGAGAGGTAAAGATCTCGGTGATCTCTTCGGTCACCAGAGTGATCGGGTGCTTGCTGCCACGGATCGTTCCACGACCGGGAAGGGTCACGTCGATCTTTTCTCGTTCCAGACGAGAAGCGATCTCTTCGTCACTGAGTTCCTGCCGTCGCATGCCAATAAGCGTTTCCAACTCGCTCTTGACCTCATTGGCAAGGGCCCCGATCAGCGGTCTCTCCTCAGCCGTGAGCTGACCCATCCCCTTCATGATCGCTGTCAGGGTCCCTTTTTTCCCTAGTAGGCTGACCCGCAGGTCCTGCAGCTGTATCTCACTTGCGGCCACAGCAATCGCCGTGCGGGCCGTGTCGAGCATCTCTTGCAAACGTGCTTTCATGACCTGTCTCCAAGCCGTAAAAAGAAGAAGGAAGCCTTCCAGGCTTCCAACAAAGGTCAAAAAAAAAGAGATGAGGGGTCAGCCCTCATCTCTTTTTCGTCTCGCGCGGTCTTACTGGAGCTGGGCCTTGGCCTTATCGACGACCGCCGTAAAACCACCGGGGTCAGTCACCGCCAACTGCGCCAGGATCTTGCGATCCAGAGAGATTTCAGCTTTCTTCAGACCGAAAATAAGCCGGCTGTAAGAAAGACCGTTATCCCGCGATGCGGCATTGATCCGGGCAATCCAAAGGGCGCGAAAATCCCGCTTCTTGACCTTACGGTCACGGAAAGCGTAGTTGAGAGCACGATCTACCGCCTCAGTCGCACTACGGAACAGTTTGCTGCGGGCACCACGGTACCCTTTGGCAAGCTTCAGAACCTTATTGCGGCGGCGTCTCGCTTTGAACCCACGTTTTGCTCTTGGCATACTTTGGTACTCCTTTGTGAGGTTGATAGTGGCGGCTCAAGCCGCCGCCGGATCTGAAGGGGGAGACAGGTTCCCCTCAGTTCACGGCAAAATACTTACACGTAAGGGATCAGACGATTGATGTTTTTCGCATCGACACTGGCGACCAAAGTTCCCTGGCGCAACTCACGCTTACGTTTTGTCGATTTTTTGGTCAGGATATGACTGGTAAAAGCCTTATTGCGACGAACGCGACCGGTACCGGTCTTGCGAAAGCGCTTGGCAGCGCCACGATTGGTCTTGATCTTGGGCATGACCCATCTCCTTCTAAACAAAATGAGGCCCGTGACACAGTGGCTCGACGCCACCCTTAGGTCACGGGCGATGTCTGTCGTTTACTTTTTGTGGGGGGCGACCACCATCGTCATAAAACGCCCGGACATGTTCGGCATCGACTCAACCTGGCCAAGGTCTTTGACCTCGGCGGCAACACGCGCCAACAGGTTCCTGCCAAACTCAGGATGCGTCACCTCACGACCACGGAACATAATCGTGACTTTGACCTTGTTCCCATCCTCGAGAAAGCGACGAGCATTCTTGAGTTTGAACTGGAAGTCGTGCTCTTCGGTCTTTGGACGCATCTTGACTTCTTTGATGTCAACTCGCGCAGTCTTCTTCTTCGCCTCGGCCGCCCTCTTACTCTGCTGATACTTATACTTCCCGTAGTCCATAATTCGACACACGGGAGGCGCAGCAGTAGGCGATACTTCAACAAGATCGAGTCCCCGCTCACCTGCAGCGGCGAGAGCGTCACTCAGGCTAAGAATGCCGAGCTGCCCACCCTCCTCATCGACGACGCGCACTTCACGGGCCCGAATTGCCCGATTGATATTGGTCTCCTGCTTAGATATGGTGCCACCTCCTAATGGAATTGCCCGCACTCATCCGTGACAAAACGAACGAACGCTTCCGGGGACATCGGCTCCAGATTCTCTCCGGAACGATGACGGGGAGCGAGCGTTCCGTCCGCCATCTCCTTGTCCCCGATCACCAGCATATATGGGATCTTTTCCATCTGGGCTTCGCGAATTTTGAAACCCAGCTTTTCATTACGCAAGTCTAGACGCACCCGAATCCCGGCATCACGCAGAGCCTGAAAAACGCCTTCAGCATACTCCGCCTGATTGTCGGTAACATTAAGAACAACAGCCTGAACCGGAGAGATCCAGAGAGGAAAACTCCCCGCGTAGTGCTCGATAAGGACACCGATAAAACGCTCAATGGCACCAAGAATCACCCGATGAACCATGACCGGGCGGTGCTTTTCACCGTCGCTCCCGACATAGGTCAGGTCAAAACGCTCAGGCAGTGTGAAATCGCACTGGATTGTAGCACACTGCCAACGTCTGTCAAGGGCGTCTTTAAGCTTGATATCGATCTTCGGCCCATAAAATGCGCCATCTCCCTCATTGACCTCAAAAGGAAGACCCGAATCCTTCAGCGCATTCATCAAAGCCGTGGTCGCACTCTCCCAATCAACATCGCTGCCAATCGACTTCTCAGGACGGGTCGAGATCTCCATCTCATACTCAAAACCGAAGATTCCCATGACATCCTGCACAAAACGCAGGACTCCTTTAATCTCGGCATCAAGCTGCTCAGGCGTACAGAGGATATGAGCATCATCCTGTGTAAAGCCACGAACACGAAGTAGGCCGTGTAGAACCCCCGACTTCTCATGCCTATGGACCGTACCGAGTTCAAAAAAGCGCAACGGAAGATCCCTGTAGGAGCGCTTCCGCGACTTATAGATGAGCATGTGCGAGAGGCAGTTCATCGGCTTAAGACCGTAGCTCTGCTCGTCGACCTCGGTGAAATACATGTTTTCGCGATAATTTTCGTAATGACCCGAGGTCTTCCAGAGGTCAGTCCGTAAAATCTGCGGACCCTGAACGATATCATAGCCGCGCCGCAGATGCTCCCGCCGCTCGAAATCTTCAAGCAGAGTCCGCAACATCGCCCCCTTAGGGTGCCAGATCACCAGACCAGCGCCAGCTTCATCATTAAATGAGAAGAGGTCAAGTTCACGACCAAGCTTACGATGGTCACGCTTCTTCGCCTCTTCAAGACGCGTCAGATAAGAACGAAGCTCCTTCTTATCAACGAACGCCGTTGCGTAGACCCTCTGTAGCATGGCGTTCTTCTCGTCCCCGCGCCAGTAGGCACCGGCGACACTGGTCAGCTTAAACGCCTTGATCATCCCAGTTGCAGGAAGGTGCGGACCACGACAGAGGTCAACGAAATCACCCTGACGATAGAGGGAAACCATCTCATTAGGGAGATCTTCGATCAGCTGAACCTTATAGAGTTCTCCCATGGAGCGAAAGAGGTCGATCGCCTCATCACGGGAAAGCTCTTCGCGGCAGATCGGCAGATTCGCCGAGGCCAACTGGCCCATCTTCGCCTCAATCGCCTCAAACTCTTCAGGCGTAAAGACATGATCCGGAGCATAGAAGTCGTAATAGAATCCTGTATCAATAGCAGGGCCGATGGTGACCTGAACCTTACCACCGTAAATCTCTTTGACCGCATGAGCCATCAGGTGCGCCGCCGAATGGCGCAGAACCTCAAGCCCCTCGGGACTCTTCAGCAGGATCAGTTCAACCGCAACCTCCCCCTGCAGCGGCGCAACAAGGTCAGTCAGACTCCCATCAACTCGTGCCGCCACGACCTGCCGCGCAAGTCCTTCACTGATGGAGCGAGCAACGTCGAGCGACGTACTCCCTTCGGGATACTCCCTAATCGAACCATCGGGCAGCTGAACACGAACCTGGGACATGAACTTCTCCACGAATGAAAAGAGGCATCCAGGGATGCCTCAATCACGACGAGTGCGGTTTTTTTAATCTGGTAGGCACGGGCGGGATCGAACCGCCGACCCCTACCGTGTCAAGGTAGTGCTCTCCCACTGAGCTACGTGCCTACACTCGTGAAACGCCGGCAACTTATAGCAAACGGATCGAAGGACTGTCAAGATTTTTTTGTGATTTTTTATTCCCGCGCTCGACAAGCATCGCCTTTTCGAAAGCGTGAAGCCAGCATTTCGCCGTTTCTCCCGAAGCCGCAGAATAGCCACCACAGTGACCATCACTTGCGACAACCCGATGGCAAGGCAAAAGCAGCGGCCATCGATTTCGACGCATCACCTGCCCAACAGCCCGAGCCGCCCCGACGGAGCCACTTTTTTCCGCCAGTTCACGATAACTGATCGTCGTTGCATAGGGAATATCGCAAAGTTGGGTAAAAACAGCACGAGAATATGGTGCCACTCCCGAAAAATCGAGTCTGAGGGAAAAATGCCAGCGCGATCCCGAGAAATACTCCTTAAGCTGCAAAACCCCTTTCTCAGCCTCTCCTCCACAATCCTCCCTTAAGACGGCCCCGAAAAACTCCACCTCGAGCCGCCTCTGGAGTTCCACTTCATCGGCGCAGATCAACACTCTGACGATCCCTTCCCCTCCGGCGACAAGTGCAATCAGGCCGAGGGGACTCAGAAAAGAGGCCACATCCCAGCGCCGACTCATGCCCCTCCTCCTCGACGCATTAGGCGCAACTTGAGCCTATGGGCGAAATAAGTTGCCTCGGGGATACGGAGCAACAGGCAGAGCAAGAGATAGGTTCCGCCACCTGCGACAACTGACGCGGCAAGCAGAACTCCCTTTTCTACCCGCCCCGACATCACCTCCCAACTCCCCATTTGAAGAATCTGTGTCACTACCAGCGCCATCAACGCTAGAGCCGGAAGCATTTTCAGCGCGGTCCAGAGTAGTCCCTGAAGTTCAAATACTCCAAAACGTCGCCATGCCACCAGCATCAGCAGCAGGGCATTAAAAAACGCCGAGAGGGTCAGCGCCCACGCCAACCCAAGATGCCCCAGTGGACCCATGAGTAACAATCCGAGCCCGGCATTGACCAGAAGGGTCCAGAAGGAGATCCAAACCGGTGTCCGAGTATCTTGGCGCGCATAAAAAAGTGGGACAATCACTCGACTCATCCCGACAAACAAGAGCCCCGGAGCGTAGGCAATGAGCGCCATAGACGTCTGATGCACCGCCTCAATGTCGAACGCCCCGCTCATAAAGAAGAGACTGTAAATCGGTGTCGCACAGAGCATCAGACCGAGCGCCGCCGGAACCGTCACCACCAGAATCAGAGCGAGGGCAAAGCGCAGAGATTCCCGTACGCCGACCGTGTCATTTTCACTCACCTGACGGCTCAGAGTGGGCAAAACCGCCTGCGCCAGCGAGACGACAAAAATTCCTTGCGGAAACTCAAAAAGACGCTGCCCATAGTAGAGATAAGAAACACTCCCCTCTGGGAGGAACGAGGCAAGAAGACGGGTGACGATGACGTTGATCTGATAAATTGCGACCCCGGCGATTCCCGGCAACATAAGCCTGGCAATGCGCCGCACCATCGGGTCGGTAAAGTTGCCGTCAACATGAAGTCTCATCCCATGACGATGCAGCACCGGGATCTGGATCACAAATTGTAAAACGCCACCGATCAAAACACCAAGGGCCAACGCCGTTATCGGCACCTCAAAATAACTGTAACCGAGCAACGCTGTGACAATCATCGCCACGTTCAGCAAGACCGTCGAGACCGCCGGTACAAAGTAGTGACCTAAAACATTTAGCACTCCGGTCACAAGTGCCAACAGGCTGACAAAGAAGATATAGGGAAACATGATGCGATTGAGAAGATCGGTCAACGCCAGCTTCCCCTCGACACCGGCATAGCCAAAACCGATTCCACGAACAATCAGCGGAGAGCCAACAACCCCGCACAAGGTCACAACCAGCATCACAATCAAAAGCAAGGTCCAACAGATATTGAGAAGCCGCTGTGCCTCTTGTCGCCCCTGCTGATGATAGACGGCGGAAAAGGTCGGAACAAACGCCGCCGTCATTGCCCCTTCGGCAAAAAAACGCCGCAGCAGGTTGGGGATCGTAAAGGCCATAAAAAAAGCATCGGTCCCAAAACCAGCACCAAACAGTGTCGCGATCAGCATATCTCGCACCAGACCGGCAACACGGCTGAGTGTCGTGGCCGCCCCAAGGATTCCTGTCGCTCTACTGATCTTTCCTTTTTCGCTCACGCAACGCCTCGCAGGCTTTTTTCCTCTTTTTCCCGAGGGAAAAAAAGACAGCAAAACCCCAAAAAAGGATTATAGTTTTTTAATTCTTTACTTTTTCTTTCCAACATATTGTTTCAAAAGAATTTTGGTGTATTTTATTGGAAATAATTCACCTTGACTCAGGTCGGGCGCGGTGCTATAAACGGCGCGTCTTAATCTATCACTTCGGAACATCGAAGAAACCTTACCTGGAGGAAACATTGGCGAATCATAAGTCAGCAGTGAAAAGAAATCGGCAAAATGCCGTCCGTTGTGCCCGTAACACTCATGTCCGCTCGACCATGCGCACCTTTGTCAAGCAGGTTCGCGAAGCGGTCGCCGCCGGTGATCAGGATGCGGCCAAAGTTGCCCTTGAGCGTGCCGTTCCTTATATCGACAAGGCCGCCAGCAAAGGGGTCATTCACAAGGCAACAGCAAGCCGCAAGATCTCCCGCCTTAACAAGCTGGTCAACGGTCTTTAAGTTCAAACGGTTTGGTTGAAACACGGAAAAGGGGTCGCATTGATGCGGCCCCTTTTTTTATCACGACGCCATCTCTCGTGTTTGGCACAGCGTCAAAAGCAGCTGTTCCAGCAAAACCTCAGGCTCCCCACCACTCGACTTCATCGCCAGATCCGCCTCAAGAAAAAGTTCGAAAGCACGGTACAGCTCACGATACGAGAACCGTTTGGCCTGAACAAGCATATCGTCGAGTTTAAAAGCCGCCCTAAGCCCGCTACGCCGGGCCAACTCATTACGCGGGGAATCGTGCGCAACGGCATCACGGAGTTTCCATAAAATCCTGAAATGTCGGGTGATCATGACCAGAATCATCAGCGGAGCCGTTCCGTCGTCGAGCAAACGGCCCAGTGCGCGTAACGCTTTAGCAGCATTTCTCGCCCCAACCGCATCGCAGAGTTCAAAGATGCTGTTCACTTCTCCGTCCGCTGTCACCGCCACCACATCCTCAACATCGATGAGGGTTTGGGAACCGGCAAAGGTGATCAACTTCTGCAATTCAGCGTCGACTTCCTGCAGATGAGTCCCAACCCGCTGACAAAAGAGAAGAAGAGCCTCCTCGGTCAGGCTTTTTCCCGCCTCGCGCATCCGGGTTTTGACAAAAGCCGGGATCTCCTTGACATAGGGTTTTTTAAACTCAACCAGCGCCCCACCATTTTTCCGTATTGTTTGAAAGAATTTGCGGCGCGCATCAATCTTATCCGCCACAAAAAGAAGAAGACTCTCTGCGGCCGGTTCGCGCATGTAAGCGAGGAAGTGTTCAAGCTGTGCCGCTTGAAAGAGCTGTGCATCACGAATCAGCAGGATGCGATGGTCGGCAAAGGCTGGATAGGTGCGGGCACAGTCGATAATGGCGACGGAGTCCGCTTCTTTGGCGTCGAAGGTATCAAGGTTGAAATCCCGTGCCGATTCGGGGAGATAGGCATCAATCACTGCCTGCACCGCCTGTTGCAGACGAAAGGTCTCTTCCCCATAAAGGAAGACCAAAGGAGGGAGGGTATGCTCACGGGCAGACTGCAACAGGGCATCTGCCGTCGCTATAGGAGAAGACTTAGGGGGCATGGGCGATTTCCGCAGCCAGGTCGGCAGCGAGGCGTCGTGCGGCAAGCTCGAGAGCGAGTCGTTGCCGATCAAGAATCTCACCACGATCAGCGCTGGAGAGAAAAAACTCCTCGCGAACACGCTGAAGATCTTGCAGCAACGCGCCGTTTGTCGCCTCAAGGCGAAGCTGAACCGAGAGTCGACAACGGTACTCTCGCACTGTATCGTCGCCGTTATAGGCAGAAGGTTCTACAGTCACAGCGACAAGCCGTCCGCTCAAAATCGGCAGATCAGGAGCGGCCTCCTCCTGCGGAAAAAGCCCCGGCTCATGTTCCAGTGCCGCCAGCAAGATCGCAGTGAAATCAACATCAAGATGCTGCCACGTCGTTTGGTTCACCAGCGGCTGCAAATAGAAAGAGCGGGACTGACAGTTCTGCTCATCCATCTGGGGAAAAATAAGGGGGCGATAACCACACCCCCCGAGCACCCCCCAAAGAAGAACCCATAAAAGTATGCGCCCTGCCCGCCCCGTCATCAGCCGACGACGATATTAACGAGGCGACCGGGGATCACGATCACCTTGCGCACATTTTTTTCGCCAATGCTGCGCTGAACGTTTTCTTCGCCAAGCGCTGCATTTTCGACCGCGGCATTATCGGCATCGGCCGCAACCGTGACCTTACCGCGGACCTTACCGTTGACCTGGACCACAATCAACTTCTCATCCTCAATCAGCGCCGCGTCGTCCCATTTCGGCCAACCCGCCGTCTCGATCCCCTCTTCGT
>PKUF01000091.1 GCA_002869635.1 Desulfuromonas sp.
CAGCCGCTCCCGCGACCCCGGCATGGGAGGCTAAAGAAGAAGCGACCATCCCTGTTGCTCCTGAACCGGAGGCGCCAGCCGCCCTCGTCCCGGAAGTGCCGGCGACACCGCCTGCGCCGACCGCCCCGGAACCTCCCGTCGCCCCAACGGCGGCTGTCGCGGCTCCACAAGAGGTTGAAGCAGTCGTTGCGGCGATCCCCGCTGAGCAAATCGAGGCGATGGTTGAAAAGGTCGCCGGCAAAATCATCGAAAAGATCGCCGGGAGCCTCCTGGAAAAGATCGCCTGGGAGGTTGTTCCCGATATGGCGGAAATCCTCATCAAGGAATAGATCCGCAAGATCCGTGGAGAGAACGGCTAACCACCATTCCGAACGACAATCTGAAACGGCAAGGGAATGGGGCCACCGCCCCATTCCCTTTTTGTCACTATTGACCGCCTTTCGGGGCGCTTTTTACGTTTAAAGGACAGAGCTGCATGGAAGCGAAACTGGCGAAGGGATACGAACCGCGCGACGTCGAGCAGAAGTGGTACACAACATGGGAGGAGAGTGGCTATTTTCACGCTGATGAAAAATCGAAAAAGCCGCACTACGCCATTGTCATCCCCCCTCCGAACGTCACCGGCGTTCTCCACATGGGTCACGCCCTGAACAACACCCTGCAGGACATTCTCGCACGCTGGAAACGGATGACCGGACACGAAGTCCTCTGGATGCCGGGAACCGATCATGCCGGGATTGCCACCCAAAACGTGGTGGAGAAACAACTTGCCAGTGAAGGACAGGACCGACATGCTGTCGGGCGCGAGGCGTTCGTCGAGCGCGTCTGGAAGTGGCGCGGCGAGTCGGGCGGGCAGATCATCCATCAGCTCAAGCGCCTCGGCGCCTCCTGCGACTGGGAACGTGAGCGCTTTACCATGGATGAAGGGCTCTCCAAGGCGGTGCGCGAGGTCTTCGTCCGCCTCTACGAAGAGAAATTGATCTATCGCGACAACCGCCTCATCAACTGGTGCCCCCGCTGCCACACCGCCCTCTCAGATCTTGAAGTTGAGCATGACGACAAGCGCGGCCACCTCTGGCATCTGCGCTACCCGGTCAACGGCAGCGACCGCTTTATGGTGGTCGCCACCACCCGCCCGGAGACGATGCTCGGCGACAGCGCCGTGGCAGTCCACCCCGAGGATGAGCGCTACGCCGACCTTATCGGCAAGACGGTGCGCCTGCCGCTGGTCGAACGCGACATCCCGATCATCGCCGACCCTTACGTCGACAAGGAGTTCGGCAGTGGCGCGGTAAAGATCACCCCGGCCCACGACTTCAACGACTTCGAAATCGGCAAACGCCACAATCTTGAGTTCATCAACGTCCTTGACCCCTCGGGGAACATCAACGACGAAGGTGGGCCTTACGTCGGCCAGGAGCGCTACGAGGCTCGCGCCAACATCGTCGCCGACCTTGAGACGCAGGGGCTGCTCGAAAAAATCGACGACTACGCCAATTCTGTCGGAGAATGCTACCGCTGCAAAACAGTCATCGAGCCGTACATGAGCCTGCAGTGGTACGTCAAGGTCGGGCCATTGGCCGAACAGGCGATCGCTGCGGTACAGGACGGCCGCACCCGCATCGTCCCGAGCCACTGGGAGAAGACCTACTACGAGTGGATGTTTAACATTCAGGACTGGTGCATCAGCCGCCAAATCTGGTGGGGGCACCGCATCCCGGCTTGGTACTGCGACGACTGCGGCGAAATCACCGTCACTCGCCATGATCCCGAAACCTGCGCTCACTGCGGCAGCAAAGCGTTACGGCAAGAGAGCGACGTCCTCGACACCTGGTTCTCCAGCGCCCTCTGGCCCTTCTCGACCATGGGATGGCCGGATCAGACCGAGACCCTCGCCAAGTTCTACCCCACCAGCTGCCTCGTCACCGGCTTCGACATCCTCTTCTTCTGGGTCGCGCGGATGATGATGATGGGACTCAAATTCATGGGTGAGGTCCCTTTCAAGGATGTCTACATCCACGCCCTGGTGCGCGACGCCCAGGGGCAGAAGATGAGCAAGAGCAAGGGGAACGTCATCGACCCCTTGAGCGTCATCGACGAGTACGGCACCGACGCCTTCCGCTTCACCCTCGCCGCTTTTGCGGCACAGGGGCGCGACATCAAACTCTCCACCGAACGGATCGCCGGCTACCGCAACTTTGCCAACAAGCTCTGGAATGCCAGCCGCTTCGCTCTGATGAATCTTGAAGATTTCACCCCTGGCGATAACGATCTGGCGTCGATGGAGCTGGCGCTGGCCGACCGCTGGATCCTCACTCGCCTCGCCGAGTGTATTGAAGCGATCGATGCCGCACTCGAGGAATACAAGTTCAACGAGGCCGCCTCGACCCTCTATGCCTTTACCTGGCACCAGTTCTGCGACTGGTACATTGAACTCTGCAAGGATGACCTCTACGGCGACGACACAGCGGCCCGCCTACGCTGTCAGACGGTTCTCTATACCGTTCTCGAGAAGCTGCTACGCCTGCTCCACCCTTTCATCCCGTTCATCACCGAAGAGATCTGGCAAGCGCTCCCCGGTGAGCGCCCCACCCCGTCGATCATGCGCGCCGACTATCCGAAACGCGACAAACTCCCGCTTGACACCGAGAGTGCAATAAAGATGGAGATGGTGATGGAGGTGGTTCGCGCCATCCGTAATATTCGCGGCGAAATGGACGTCCCCCCCAGCAAACAGATCGTTGCCCTTCTCGACTGCAAGAGCGAAGCGACAGCGACCCTCATCAGCAACAACGCTGGATCAATCAGAAGCCTTGCCAGGGTCTCCGAACTTGAATGCGGCTGCCAGATCGAACGGCCGGAGCAGGTGGCAACTCAGGTTGCCGGCGAGATCGAGGTCCTGCTGCCGCTGACCGGATTGATCAACATTGAGGAGGAGGAGAAGCGTCTGCGCAAAGAGATTGCCAAGGTTGCAAAGGATGTCGCCTTCTTCGAAAAGAAACTCAGCAACGAGAAGTTCGTCGCCAATGCCCCACCTGCGGTCCTTGAAAAGGATCGTGGCAAACTTGCCGAGGCGAAAGAGAAACTCAACATTCTCGAAGAGAGCTTGGGCCGTATCCAGGCGATGAAATAAAGAAAAAAAAGAAAGGACCGGAAGCATGTTGCTTCCGGTCCTTTTCGCTTAGGTAAAAGGCGCTTCCGTGCAACAAGCGCCTTTTATATGGAGGGAGCTAGAGCGGCGGAAGGCTTTTGAGCTTACGCTCGAGATAACTGCGGATGCGGGCATGATCCGTCATCTTAAGGACCGCCTTGGCCGCCTTGGTCGCCGTCTCAAGCGGCAGGGTACGCAGAAACGCCTTGGTGCGGGGAATGAAGGGGGCCGGCATGGAGAATTCGCGCACTCCCATCCCAACCAACACCATCAGGTTGATCGGGTCAGAAGCCATCTCACCGCAAAGACAGAGCCCCTTCTGCTGCTTACGCGCCACCTGCGCCACACGATGGAGAGTCTGCAACACCGCCGGATGGAGAGGGTCGTAATACTTGCGCACCAGCGGGTTATTGCGGTCGGCGGCAAGCATATACTGGATCAAGTCATTGGTCCCCAAGGCAAAAAAGTCGACCTCACGCGCCAAATGCTCGATCATCTGCACCGCCGCCGGCACCTCGATCATGATCCCCACCGGAATACTTTCGGTGGCGTAGATCCCCTCTTGGGCAAGATTGGCGCAAGCCTCGGCGACGACCTCACGACAGGCCCGCACCTCTTCTAGGGTTGAGATCATCGGGAAGAGCATTTTGACCGGACCATGCAACCCCGCCTGCAGGATCGCCTCGATCTGAGTCCGAAAAATATCACGGTGATCGAGGGAAAAGCGGACCGAGCGCCACCCCATAAACGGGCTATCCTCTCGCGGCGGGGTAAAATAAGGGAGTACCTTATCGCCACCGATATCGAGAGTGCGGATCGTGACCGGATGACCGTCGAACCCTTCGATCACCTTTCGGTAGAGCTGGTACTGGTCCTTGCGGTCGGGAAAACTGGTACGCGCCATATAGGGAAATTCGGTCCGGTAAAGCCCGACACCGTCGGCGCCGTTGCGGCAGGCGATCTCGATGTCACTGAGCAGACCGATATTGGCCCGCAAGGTGATCGTCTCACCATCACGGGTCAGTCCCGGAAGATCTCGGAATTCATCAAGGCGGTGCAGTTCGCGGCCGAGATCAACTTCAAGACGACGGTACTCCTCGACAATATGCTGAGGGGGGTCAAGATAGAGGCAGCCCGAGTTGGCATCAAGGATTAAAAGCTCGGCGCTGTGAGCCGCCTTGACCAGACCACGCACCCCAACCAGAGCCGGGATCCCTAACGACTTGGCCATGATCACGGCATGCGAGTTCTTCTCCGCCGCCTCCGTGACGATCCCCAACAGTTTGCTGTGGTCAAGTGAAGCCATCTCCGAGGGAAGCAGCTCGCGCGCAACGAGGATTCCCGGCGAATTGAGCTGTAGCACGTGCCGCTCACGACCAAGAAGTTGGGCCAGCAGGCGTTTGCCGATATCCTCCATGTCAGCGGCCCGCTCCCGAAGATAGGGATCATCCATCCGCTCAAAGGCGGCAAGATATTCCCCCACCACCCGTTTGAGAGCGTGGGGGGCGCTTAAGCCCTGCTCGATTTCACGATTAATCCGTTCATGAAAGGATCGATCTTCAAGAATCATCAGGTGGGTATGAAAAATCGCGGCGTCATCTTCACCGAGCCGTTCACTCACCTGCTTTTCGAGAAAGAGGGTCTGAATCCGGACCTCGTTCAGCGCCGTATCGAGCCGAGTCTGCTCTTCTTCGACGCCACGCCCCTCCTCTTCGGCAAGGTCGGCAAAACCGAAACTCTCATCGAGCAGATGGATACTGCCGGAGACGACACCGGGGTATGCGACATTCCCGCGCAGTGCCGCATCAGCATTGAGGGGCTTCGCCGCATCCTTTTGCTCTTCAAGACTCTGTCGCGCCGAGGCAAGTTCACGGGCGAAGCGGCTGCTCTCCTCCTCTTTTTTGCGGATTGAGTCGAGAAGACGGGCGTTGATGACGATGGCCGAGACCTGAAAGGCGATGGTCGAAAGGGCGCTGATCTCTTCTTGGCTGAATTCTCGCGAATCGCGGGTCTGAATGGCAACAACGCCGATGGGGGTCTGACGATCAAAGAGAGGGAGTCCGAGAAAGGAATGAAAACGCTCCTCCTTGGTCTCTTTGAAGTAGCGGAAGCGCGGATGCTGTTCTGGTTCGAGGATCGCCACCACCCGCTTCTCTTCCGCCGCCAGCCCGGTGAGACCTTCTCCGACCTTGAGGGTGACTCGGCCGACGGCCCGTCGCGACAACCCCTTGGTCGCCATCAGCCGCAGAGTCTCGCCATCCTCTTCCATCAGATAGATGGAACAGACTTCGGTACGCATCCGTTTCGCCACCAAAGCAACGATATTGGCCAAGGTTTCGCCAAGATCGTGAGACTGCAGAATCAGCGCACTGATATCTTCCAGTGTCGTGATACCAAAGCGTTCTGTGCTTTTTTTTGTCGTCCCCATCCGCCCCTACTCACCGATTGAGCGACACCACGGCCCCTTTGCTAGCCAAAGGCTGAGATGCCAGAAACATTCGAATTATAAAGAATTTCATGAGGATTGACCATAAAAAAACGCCGCCCAGGGGAGAGAGGTCCTGAGCGGCGAAAGGGGTTGCAGATCGGTTGACGCTGCGTTCTATCCCCAGCATGTATCCATCTATCTAGCAGAGAACGTGCCAGTTCCAAGAAAAACTCTCAAACCCCCATTTATTGGGCGTTTTGACATTTATTTCGTCAATGCAGCCAGGATTAACGGTGCCACATTTGTCACACTGCATATCCCACAATTTCCACCAATAACGCCAACCTACCGTTTCATAAAGCTTTTCGCACCTGTGCCAACTGCGCACACCCCAAATGCGCACCTGTGCACAAAGTGGCACAGTCAGCGCGGGCCCTCCCCGGCAAAATCCTTCCCCCTCAACCCATAACGCTGCAACATGCGATAAAACGTACGCCGGGGAATCTGAGCTCGCCGCGCCGCCTCGGAGACGTTACCGCGGCTCTCCCGCAGATAGTGCACCACCAACCCGCGCTCAACCTGGCCCACATGCTTTTCCCTCTGCCCCCGCAGTCCCGTCTCGCCCTTTTCGGCCACTCCCCCCTCAGTCACCAGCGCCAACTCCGAGAAGACCACCGGCAGATTCTCAAGATGAATAACATGGTCGGGGGTCAGAACCGCCGCCCGCTCTATCACGTTCTGCAGCTCGCGAATATTCCCCGGCCAACGGTAGCTGCGCATCGCCGCAAGGGCTCTCTCTTCAATCCCTGACAGGTTTTTGTTGAGGCGGCGGCTGGCACGGGCGACAAAACTTGCCACCAAGGCATCCAGAGACTCGACCCGACTACGCAGCGGCGGCATCGTGATCGTGAAGACATTGAGTCGATAGAAAAGATCTTCCCTGAACCACCCTTCGCGCACTCCCGCCTCAAGATCCTTATTGGTCGCGGCAATAAGCCGGACATCGACCCGCACGGCCCCATTCCCTCCAACCGGCCGGACCTCGCCGTTATCAATCACCCGCAACAGTTCCGCCTGCAGCTTCGGCGTAATATCGCCGATCTCATCAAGAAAAATCGTCCCACCGCTCGCGGCCTCAAAGAGGCCTTTTTTATCGCTATGAGCGCCGGTAAAGGCGCCACGTTTATGGCCAAAGAGCTCGCTCTCAAGCAAGCTGTCGGTGATCGTTGTACAGTTGACCGTCACCAGCGGTTTCTCGGCCCGGTGACTGTGGCGATGAATGGCGCGGGCGGTAAGTTCCTTGCCGGTCCCACTCTCTCCTCGGATCAAGACCGTCGTCGGCGTCGGTCCAACCTGCTGAATCAATTGCAGCACCCCAAGGGTCCGCGGGTCTTCCCCGATAATTTCAGAATCACCGTATTCCTGCTCGAGGGCTCGCTGGGCCAATTCATACTTTTGTGCCAGGCTGACACGATCCTCCTCCAGTCGTTTCAACGAATAAGGAAGGCACATCTCCCCTTCGGCCAACCCTTGATAGACCGCCACCGCATATTCACGACAGGTGTCGTAGCCACAAGCACCACAATCGAGTTCATCGCGCTCAACAAATTTATTGGTCGCCTGCAGGATCTTGCGAATACTTTCTCCTGAGGGGAGCTCAAGATGGCGATGCTTATTGCTGAAGCGCCGCTGCAATTCAGGCGGGGCGACCTTTTCAAGGTAATGCGCCGAGGTCTGGTAGGGAATCTCATCGCTCAGCGAATAACGGTGGATATGATTCCGCTTGGAAAACGAGGTAAGTCGGTTATTCTTCCCCGGCCCACCGATACACCCCCCGGAACAGAAACGGATATCGACAATCCGCGGCGAAATACGGCCGGCGGCAAGGTCCTTCACCACCTCAAGGGCGCTCTCCTCCCCCTCGGTGGAGATAAACTCGGGGTCAACAAATTCTTTCTGCACTCCGAAAGAGTGAAAAGCGCCCCCTGAAACAGCAAAGAGCCGCCCCTCCTTGGGAGGAATTCCATCGAATGGAGCTTCACTTAGACGCGATAGATCAACCCCTTCCTGCTTAAGCATAACGCTCAGCTCCTGATAAGTCAGAACAACATCGATTGCCCCAGAAACCGCTTCAGCGGCGATCTCAAACTTGCCGGCGATACACGAACTGACATAGACCACTCGCGTCTTTTTCCCTCGCACCCCCTTGATGAAGCGACCGATGGCGAGCATCGGCGAGATCACCCCCATCAAATTGCGCAACAGGTGGGGGTAGTGACGCTCGATCAGATCGACAATCGTCGGACAGTGGGTCGAGATCAAAGGGGTGACCGGCGGCCGCGCAATAAGGCGGGCATACTCGCTGCGAATCAACTCAACCCCACTCGACCCTTCATGGACCTCACAAAAGCCGAGTCGGCGCAACCCCGTCACCAATTGACCAGGCCTGACGTCATGGTAGAACGCCGGGAAGGAGCAACCGAGGACCGCAACGACATCATCAGCACTGCGCAACATCTGCAGCGTCTCTTCCCGACTGTCGGCGATGGTCTTGGCCCGCTGCGAACAGACCCGCAGACATTTGCCACAGCCGATGCACCGCTCATCGATGACAGCGGCGTAGCCGGCGTTAACCTTGATCGCCTTGACAGGACAGTTACGGACACAGGCATAACATTTTCGACAACGGTCGCGGACCGTCTTGATCGCTCCCATAGACTCCTCGCAGAAACAGGCACAAACCAATGGCACACCATTGTGCCAAAGCCGGCGCACACGGTCAATCGCCATATCCTGTTGCCTCTTTTTATTCTTGCCCTACCGTGCCTGCATTTTTTATACTGACCCCATTGAAACTCTCTGCCCTGCATGTGAGGTCAAGACGCCCACGCGGAATATATTTCGATCGGGCTTTCTTCAGGTTGGCGGTGTGCCAGCCCACCTTGTAGTGGGACGCCTGAAGCCTTCACAAGAGAGCCCCCCTCATAGTGATTCGCTGTGAGGCCCAACGATCCACGGCAGGTGTGGAGAGCCCTTCGATTAAGGCGTCGGTTCGTCCGTCGCCTTTCTTCTTTTGCTAGATCGCAGCAACAACACCACATCGCAAATTTCCCCTATACGCTTTTGGATCAATCATGACTGAACTCCCTTCAGATTGTCAGCGTCTTCAGCTCGTTGACGGCCGAGAACTCCTCCTCGTCGGCACCGCCCACGTCTCGCAAGAATCTGTGGATCTGGTCCGCCGCCTCATCGCCGAAGAGAACCCTGATCGAGTCTGCGTTGAACTCGACGAAGGGCGCTATCAGTCACTGGTGCATCAGAAGCGCTGGGAGTCCCTCAATATCTACAAGGTGATCAAACAGGGACAGGGGCCGTTTCTCCTTGCTAACCTGGCGCTCGCCTCGTTTCAGAAACGGATGGGCCTCCATACCGGGGTCAAACCGGGAGCTGAACTCGCCGCCGCGGCGCAAGATGCCGAAGAGCGCGGCATCGCTGTCAGCCTCATCGACCGAGAGATCCGCACCACCTTGCTGCGGGCCTGGCGAAAAACCGGCTGGTGGAAGCGCCTCAGCCTTATCTCAACCCTCTTTGCCAGCCTCTTTGAAGATCAGAAGATGAGCGAAGAGGAGCTTGCCCGTCTGCGTGAGAGCGACACCCTCTCAGCGATGCTTGACGAGATGGCGACCATGCTTCCTTCAGTGAAACGGATTCTCGTCGACGAGCGCGACCTCTACATGGCACACCAGCTGACCCTGGCCCAGGGAGAAAAGATCCTCGCCGTGGTCGGCGCAGCGCATCTTGGTGGCATGCTCAAGCAGTTGCCGACCCCGCTTGACGAGGCGACTTTTGCTGAAATCTCGACCCTGCCGGAGAAGACCTTCGCCTCGAAGCTGGTGCCGTGGCTGATTCCAACCGTCGTGCTAGGGCTCTTTGCCGTCGGCTTCGCTGCCGGCGACTATGAGCGACTTACTGATGCGGCAGTCGCCTGGGTACTGACCAACGGTCTGCTCAGCGCCCTCGGCACCATCATCGCCCTGGGACACCCGCTGACGGTGCTCACAGCCTTTATCGCCGCCCCGATCACCTCACTCAACCCGACCATCGGCGCCGGCTTCGTCACCGGCCTGGTGCAAGCGCTGATCGCCGCCCCGACGGTGCGCGACCTTGAGCAGGTGGGGGATGATCTCGCCAATCTCAAAGGGTGGTGGTCAAACCGGGTGATGCGGGTGCTGCTGGTCTTCTTCTTCTCATCGCTTGGCTCAGCGATAGGCACCTTTGTTGCCTTCCACTGGTTGAAGGACCTCTTTTAAGATCGTCCATCTCGACTGCGCTTCACGCGAAAAGGGCATCCAAACGGATGCCCTTTTTCTGTTTCAACTCGATGGATGCACCAAGAGAACGAGAAAGGGCCGGGGAAATTCCCGGCCCTTTCTCGTTCTCTTGGTGCGGTTTAGCAGGGATGAACGTTGCTGCTCCCTACAACCGACGGCTTGACATACTTTTTCATATGACGTCTCCTTTGGTTGGTTGTTGATTATCATCACGGAAAACCGAATCGACTTTCCAAACGTATTCATATCCGATCAAAAAAGATAGATATTCTTAAACCTCTGCTTACACAGATTGCAAACACTGCTCCTTTTTTTCAAAAAAAAGAATTAACGTAAACCAATACAAGTCCTTCTGGACGTTGATCCACCGTTTCACACAATAACTGCTTGCCTTCAAATCAACCGCTCACCCTGAAATTTCAGCCGGCACCACGATCCTTACTAAGGATTTTTCCTTGAACACGTGATATAATCACGACTTAGCGTTGTTGACTAAAGCCCCACTACTCACCGATTGGATGGAAAGTATTTCGTTGAAGCATTTACCTCCCACCTCATATAATCTTTACACCAAGGCGAATCACAAAAATCTCTTTGATTTTAGCCCGTCATAAAACTACGAAATAACAGCTTAGGATCACCATCATGTCTCGCGAAATAGCCATCAATGACTTTATTCACCGCCTGCTCACCGAACATGGGTACGATGAAAAGGTGGACCGTGCGGACTCGCTTATTCTGAGCGGAGTTCTGGACTCTCTGGCTGTTATCCACCTTGTTGTCTTTCTTGAGGAACAATTCGGCATCGATTTTTCAGACATCTACTTTGACCAGACGAGTTTTGATTCGATCGAAAAGATCTCAGAATTTGTCAAAAACCACCAACCTTCGTCATCATAATGAACAACGGAGCGAAAAAGGCAAAAAACAACCTTTGCCGTGATTTTTTTCGTCACGCGACCACGCGCGGGAAATCTCCCGCTCTTTTTGTCGATAATCGCCTGTGGAGCTACGAGGAGCTTGCGCAGCACGTCTCATCTTTAGCCGGCTGGATCAAATCAGTCTACCCCGCAGGCAACACCGCAATCGGAATACTCGCAAATCGAAGCATTGAAGCCTACATTGGACTCCTTGCGGCACTCTGGTCTGGCAATACCTACGTTCCTCTTAACAAACGCCTTCCCACACCATATATTCAAAACATCATAGACCGAGCTGGTCTCCGTTGCCTGATTGTAGATCCCGGCAGCAGCCAAACACTTGGCAGCCTTTCCGGCCCAGCCCCACACATCTCACCTCTTACCCTGGTTTCTCCCTTTCAGCCTCTGGAAACACCCCAAAAACATATTTTGATCCCTCCCGAAGAAATTTCACAGCATCAACCCTGCCTTGCCCCAGTTGCCGTTTCCCCTGAAACGACTGCGTATATCATGTTTACCTCCGGCAGCACCGGCAGACCTAAAGGGATTGCACCTACAGTTTCAAACGTTCACTGGTTTCTCGACGCAACACAAGAGCGTTACTGTCTTAACAAAACGGATCGATTCTCACAGTTCAACGATCTTTCATGGGACCCCTCGGTCTTCGATCTGTTCAGTGCATGGAAAGTCGGTGCCACCAGTTACGTCGTCCCGAACCATCAGATGTTTGTTCCCAGCCACTTCATCCGCAAACATGAACTCACGATTTGGTATTCTGGCCCGGTGCAGATTCAGCAATTGCGACACATGCGGCAGCTGACACCAAACTCATTCCCTAGTTTGCGCCTTTCACTTTTTGTCGGTGAACCTTTCCTTGCAGAGTCCGCTCGCGCCTGGCAGGCTGCGGCCAGCAACAGCGTTGTCGAAAATGTCTACGGCCCCACAGAAACCACCGTCGTTTGCCTCGGGCAACCCTTGCAGGATTCACCCGATTGCGTGACGCCAGAACGAGGGCATCTTGCCATCGGCACCCCTTATTCCGGTGCAACGGTCACGATCATTAATGAGCATGGTGAACAATGTCCCGATGACACCGTTGGAGAGATTGCCATTTCTGGCCCGCTGGTAACACCGGGCTACTGGAAAGACCCCGAACTGAGCCGGGCAACCTTTGTCACACTCGCTGGGGGAAACGTCCCCTGTTACCTTACAGGCGACCTCGGCTATCGAACACCTCATGGGATCTTTCACTTTGTTGGCCGCAAGGATAATCAACTTCAACTTTTTGGCGTGCGCGTCGAACCAGAAGAGGTCGAATACTCGCTTCGCAAGATAACTGGAATCGACGAAGCCGCAGTGATCGGCTGGCCGACATTGAATGGTCTTGTCACGGGACTTGTCGCTTTTGTCAGCCCCGGCCCCATCGATGCGAAGCAGGTCCAAAAAGCATTGAGCTCTCAACTTCCAACACACATGATTCCATCAAGATTTATTGTCATGAATTCGTTGCCGAGAAACCACAACCACAAGGTTGACCGCAACCATTTGAACGAATTCCTTCGACGCCAGGAAGAGCCATCATGAACCTATTGCACCCGTTTTATGAGCACGCGCTGCAACACCCAGACGACCTGGCCCTTTGGATCGACGAAGAAGAGATCTCGTATGGGGAGCTCTGTACCCAGATTTGCGCGGTCGCTCGCTGGATCGTGCAGTCACGGCAAGGGGAGACCGTCCCCAAAGTCGGTATTCTTGCGGGACGGAGCCTGACCGCTTATGTTGGAATCCTTGCAGCCACCTATGCAGGGGCGACGTATGTCCCTCTCAACTTCAAGGCCCCCCCTCACTATCTGTCTGATCTATTAAAAAAAGCACAGATCGACATCCTGATTGTCGATAATACGGGGCTCGATCTCATCGCGTCAGCCGACATGTCTCATTTGCCGGAACGAATCCTCTCGCCCTATGATCAACCGAAAGGTGAGAGCCTCCCAGAAATAGCGACGGGCGCGGCGTTCAAGGCGAGTTCCGAATGGGTTCCTCCCCACACGGTTGCGCCTGAGGATTACGCCTATCTGCTGTTCACCTCAGGGAGTACCGGCACCCCCAAAGGGATTAACGTCAGTGTCGCCAACGCATCGCATCTGTTAACAACACTTCAGCAACGTTATCAGTTTGATGTCAATGACCGCCTTTCTCAAGCCTTTGAACTCACTTTCGACCTTTCGGTTTTTGACATTTTCATGGCGTTGCGCTGTGGCGCCTCGCTTCACGTCGTCCCTGACGCCTTGATGCCGATGCCCGCCCGTTTCATTCAAAAACAAGAACTCACATCCTGGTTTTCAGTCCCGTCAATGATCGGCATGCTCAAACAGATGAAATTGCTCAGACCTCACGCCTTTCCCTCTCTACGCCTCTCTCTCTTCTGTGGCGAAGCCCTTCCTGAGGAGAGCGTAACCGCGTGGAAGGTAGCGGCGCCAAACAGTCGTATTGAGAATCTTTACGGCCCGACAGAGGCGACAGTAGCCTGCCTCTTACAGGAGTGTACAACACCGGACTGCGTAACTCCCGATCGAGGGATCATAGCAATAGGCCAGCCCTTCCCCGGTCTCAAAGCCGGGATTGTCGATCGTGAATTGAATTTTCTCCCGCAAGGAGAGAGAGGAGAGCTGGCCATTCACGGCCCTCAGGTTGCACCAGGGTATTTGAACAACCCACAGTTATCTGCACAGCGCTTCCCAATTCTGAATCATCCTGAAATAGGCAAGTCACGCTGGTACTTGACGGGGGATCTTGCGTATAAAGACCATCACGAGCGCTATCATTTCCTTGGGCGTGTTGATAATCAGGTACAGCTTCGCGGCTACCGCGTTGAACTCGACGAGATTGAGGCACATCTACGTTCGGTCAGCGGGTGCGACAATGCCGTTGTCGTCTTTATTCACAACGCAGACGTTTGGGCCCAAGAAATCATCGGTGTCTTACCCGACAACACCATCGACAAGGGAGAGGTCCGAAGGCGCCTGAGCAACAGACTCCCTCCCTATATGATTCCCAAAAAGATCGTGATCTGTGAGGAGCTCCCACGCAATGCCAGTGGCAAGATTGACCGTAAAGCTCTGGCCGGTCGCTTATCCCCCCCCAACGTACGGACCTCCCAATGACCCAGCCCCGCTTTTTACTCGTCCCTCAACTCGATCTTGATGAGAAGTGGGTTGCCCTTGCGCAAACCTTTCCGGGGAAATTTTTACTTGTCGCCGGATTTTCCGGCCTTCTCTTTCTGCATGAGATTTCGTACTGGTGGCTTCTTTCAATCTACCTTCTCGCATTCAGTGCCTGGCCTGAAAAACGCTGGGGCGTCTTGTTTGCCGCCACTTGGTCGTTTCTACTGGTCGGACCAACCGATTTTCACTGGGAGCGTATCTCTCACCTGTTCATTTCGGCCGGCATCCCCTGGGAGATCCACAATAGCCTTGCGGGGCTTCCTCTTATTCTTCTGACACTCCTTATCGCCGGGGGGTATATCCATCTGTCACAACGCTGTCCCCAGCGGCTACGACGTCCGATCCTTGTCTTAACGCTCTTTTTCCTCGGCATGATGCTCATCGCATCCTACGCCCCCCTACCCCGCACCATCACGGCCGGGATGTGGGTCTTTCTGACGCTACTCGGCCAGTATTACTGGTTCGTCTGTTTTACGTTGAAAGAGTGTCGCTCCCCTCAGGCTCTTTCATTTTCGCGGCAAGTCGGACAATATCTTCCATTCTGGGAGCCGACCGTAATTCCCTATCCCAAGGGCTCTGGATATCTTAGAAAAATTGAAGCCAAGACCGCTCGTGACTTTGCCATCTGCCAGCTCAAGGGTCTTAAGCTTCTGATTTGGGCTTTTTGGCTGAAACTTTTCTATTTTACGGCGAGTCTTATCTTTTTTGGTCAGGCGGGCCTTCTTTTCGATCGCTTGCTGCTTAAAAACGAATCCGGCAAGATCGCCCTGTATTGGGGCGGTCGTTTCCTGCGCGAGATCTCGGCCCTGCCTCACCTCACCCAACTCCCTCGTTTTGAGTCGGCCATGAATATGGCGGCAACCGGGAACCCGCTTCCCTGGCAAATGAACTGGGCGGTGTTGCTCAGCGATTTTCTCTGTTTTCTTCTCTATGTCGCTTTTACAACCCATATCGTTATCGCCGTGATTCGCATGTGCGGATTTAACGCGTTACGCAATACCTACCGACCGCTTGAGTCAAAAACAATTGCCGAATTCTGGAACCGTTATTTCTACTATTTCAAAGAGCTTCTGGTGGAGTTTTTCTTTTACCCGACGTTCTTCCGCTACTTCAAAAAGCGCCCCGTCTTGCGTATGTATGTTGCGACCATGGCGGCCGCTTTTTTCGGCAACTTTCTCTTCCACTTCATCCGCGACATCTGGTTTGTCGTTGAGCTCGGCTTTTTTCGCGCCCTGTTTGCGTTTCATACCTACTTCATCTACAGCTTTGTCCTTGGCAATATGATTTTCCTCTCCCAGTGGCGGCAGGAGAAAGTCAGCCAGATGAAGATGGGTGTCATCTCGCGCTGGCTCGCCCCAGTACGCGTCCTCGGATTCTATTGCCTCCTTACGATCTTTGTCGACTTCCGGCGTGAAAGCATCAGCGAAAACTTGGCTTTCTTTCTCTCCCTGTTCCCCTTCAGTTAAGTGAACGGAGTACGCATGACCCGCCATCTTATTCTTCTTTGCGCCATTGCCTTATCACTTACGGCCTGCGAGAAACAACCACCACCAGCGACGCAACCGACCAGTGCTCCACAACACGACAGCCAACCTCTTCAGATGGAAAATGGTGCGAGCACCTCATCTCTTCGCGATTCCCAACTTTTGCTCCGCCAACCCTTTGACCTTGAACGTTATGAGGTTCCTTCCCAGGCGTTACAGACCTGGTTTGACCTGCGCCGGCAGCACCCCGCCCTCATCCTCTATGCGAATGACCCTCTGCTGCAAAGGACCTCTCCCGAGATACAGGAAAATCTGTTAACGGTCTTGAAACAGAGAGATTTAAGCAGACTGCGGGTTGATATTGCCAATCCGGCGCTTCTTCCCCCGATGACTCTCCACGCCGCTCTTGAACTCGGGCTCTTCTCTTCGGTCTACTGGGTCGTCCCCGTGGAGAGCAGCCTTGATACGTTTTCTCTCGATATTTTCAAAGATCAGATGCTGCAGCTTGGCGCTCTGAGCGATGATGAAGCCCGCACCCTGACTCTGCGAGATGGAATCATTTCGGGGACGGTGCGGGGCGTCTCTTTCCACGCCCTGCATCCCGATGCGGCTCTTTCTCTTGACGGGCCAGCAGTCCTTCATGTCGATCTGAGTTACCTTGCGCCCCTTTATCATGGCGAGATCAAGACCCCTCTCTATCCTCTGATTTATCGTACGCTGCAGCATCTGCGCGACCAGAATCTAAACGTGATCGCCTCAACCTTCTCGTACTCACAACTCTTTGGCCAGGTTCCTCTCGGTTCACGTTTTCTCGGTCGCACTCTTGCACAAATTTTTGCAACCCCTGACATGCTGGCAAAGAATGTCCCTCCCCAGTGGCAAGAGCGAGCCGACGCCTTATATCTGCCTGAACTGTTTCAGAGCGATAAAGCCCGGACCATTCTCTTACAACGCGTCTCAGAGCAACCTGACGACCCTTCGCTGCATTACGCTCTCTACACCCTCAGCCGCAAAGTCAAATCAGCCCAGTCTGAAGCTCTGGCTCATCTTGACAATGCCGTCAAACTCGACGCCTCTTATGCCCTCGAATATCAAAAGCTTGCGCCGCAAGCTGAAGAACGCGGCCGTCCAGACGAAGCGCTGCGCATGTTGCGTCTCGCACACGACGCAGCGCCCGAGAATCCTTATTACACACTCGAATTGGCGAGAGGGCTCATGACCGCAGGACTTCAATCAGAGGCATATTCCCTGGTTCAAGGACTGCAAAAGCTTGACTGGTCACCCTATTTTTACCCCGACATGCCGACATTTCTTGCCAACCTTGCTCTACGTTCTGACTCGGCAGCACGGGAGTAGTTCTGTCCAAGGACTCACGCAAAACGACGCGAGATTAAATGTTCAAGATACATTGACCTATTTTATCGCCACACGCTTAATCTAACGACCTCTCACACCGTTCTCTCCATTTTTATCGTTTGATGCATGGAGAGTCTCTTAAACAAAAAAAGGCCGGGCAATTGCCCGGCCTTTTTTTGTTCTA
>PKUF01000090.1 GCA_002869635.1 Desulfuromonas sp.
GGGCGCGACCCTGCAGATTGAAGCGACGGCGATGCCGAGCAAAGGTAAAGGGTTCAAGCATACCGGACAGCTCGGCAAGGTGATGGTTGAAAGTTCGGAGATCGCCTACTCCTACGTCATGGCGCACCTCGCCGACTATGGCGCACCGAGCGACTACTTCGATAGCCATTTTGTCCACCTCCATGTCCCCGCCGGTGCCACCCCCAAGGATGGCCCGTCTGCCGGGGTGACCATGACCACGGCGCTCCTCTCGATGATCAGCGGCCAACCGGTCAAGGAGAGACTCGGCATGACCGGCGAGCTAACCCTCACCGGACGGGTCCTCCCCATCGGCGGCGTCAAGGAGAAGACCATCGCCGCTCGCCGCGCCGGCCTAAACACCCTCATCTTTCCCCAAGAGAATGAGAAGGATTTTGCCGAACTTCCTGATTACCTGCGACAAGGGATTGACGTCCATTTTGCCCAAACCTACGACGACGTCTATCGGGTTGCCTTCACCGACACGGCACCACCCCACGATTCTTGACCAGATTCATGAAGCCATGCTAGTTTCAGCCGCAATTCAACCCCCCTCTCATCCAAGGACTGACCATGATATCACGCCTCACTCTTTTAGCTCTCCTTCTCATCCTTCCCGTGACCTCGCTGGCCGCGACCGCGGTCGTTATCGAACAGCCGGAACGACCGCTGCAGATTCATCTCTATGAAAACGAGTACGACGAAACGGACGGCAAACAGTTCGTCGTGCATGAAGTCAAATATCAGAACACCAGCGATCAGGAAATTCTAGCAATACGGTTCGGTCTCCTTGAACTCAACCCCTTTGATGATCTTATCGGCGCCTTCTACGGCTACATCACCGAAGAGACCGATGCCGGTGACAAGGAATCGACAGAATTCCTCAACGAGAATGCCAAAGCGCCTTTTTTCGAGGATCGAGGCACCGGCCTGCTCTGGGTTGACGCCATCCGCTTCGCTGACGGCAGCTTCTGGCGTGCCGACCGGACGACTGTTTTAAGCGAACTGCAGAAACAACTTCCTTCCCTTGAGGCTGCCGATCTCGATGAAAAGCGCAGCCTGATCGACAACTAGCCCCTTTTTGTTTCAGGAGTCTCCATGTCCATCTACATTCTCAAAGAACAAGTTCTCGCTCTCTCTCGCGAGGAAAAACAAGCCTTCATTCTCGACACCCTCCCGGCTCTGGCTAAAGAGGCGATGCAGGATCCCGGTTTTCTCATGCAGCTCTTTCCCATCTTTCTCGGCATTGTCAAAGAGAGTGGGCTCGACGTCCAGCAGCTGCTGCAACTGGCCACCATGATGGGGGGAGACGCCAACCCCGGCAAGTAAGGCGCAAACGCCCAACCCCCTTTCCCCCTTGACAAAGCGTAGTTAGCACTATCTAATACGGCATCATCATTGTGACTTTACCCAAGGGGCTTCCGGCCGAAACGATCTTCCTGGCCGGAAGCTCCCCTTGAAGCACGGGGTTTCGATGCCGCATCCCTCCATTTTCTCGCACCACATCACGCTTCAGCGTCTCACCCCGCCACCACTTTCGCACGTTTTCGCTCTCCCTGTTAGGCATTGTGATTGATTGCACCACGCAACAATTCACCAGCACGCCATCTTTGTACGGGGAAAACCGGGTTCGATGAAGGGAGACAGACGTTCACTTCTCGGTCCTTTGTCATCAGAACGTGAGATAACGAGACGACCATGCTCTACCGTAACCGCATCTTCCTCTCAATCTTTCTTGTCACCGGCATCAGCATTCTTCTGCTCATCGGCCCTTACACCCTCTTTCAAGTCAGGGAGGAAAAACACCGAACTCTTGCTGAGATCGTCGAAACGGGCCACCACCTGATCGACCATCTCGACAAGACGGTCCTCCAGTATCGCTCAGCCCTCGGCGCAATCAGCACCTCACAGCAACTCGCTGATCCTGCCACCCCGAAGGATGCCCTTTTCGCACGCCTGAAGTCCCTGAAAGAACACTTCAGAGATTTCGGCAGAATCGCCATTATCGACTCGAATGACAACCTCATCGCCCAATCCCCCCCGCAAGGGGACAGGTCGTGGCCTAAAGAGCCTCTTAACCGCCCCTTTCACCTTGAAAAACATAGCGATCATTTCTGCCTGGTTCTTGCCACCGCACTCAGTGATTCAAAAACACCGCACCCCAAACGAGCCATTGCTGCCGCCATGACGCTCGACCGGTTGACGCCAGCCGCGCTGGCGGTCCATACATCACACGATGATCACGTCATCCCCCCCTTGCGACTGCTCCTCGTCAGCAATGAGGGGCAAGTCCTGCACGACTCCGAGAACTCGGAACTCTTTGCCACAAACGACCCTCTCTGGAGCGAGCTGAGGCAGCTCGAACTTATTCAGGGGAACCACGGCAACTACCGCCTTCTTCACAACAACGGAAATCTCCACCTTCTCGTCACCTCGCAGCATGCTGATTCAGCGTGGCAGCTACACATGGTGGTTGACGAAAATGTTTTCTTCACCGACATCCTGCATCGTTCGAGCTACGCTCTTCTTGCCGGACTTCTGGTTGCCACCCTCTCGGCCTTCGCCGCCTGGATTACTGCTCGTCAGTTGGTCCGACCGGTCAAACAGATAGCCGACGCCGCCGATCAGGCACAAGGAGGCGATCTGGCCCCCTTGCTGGCACTTGAAGAGAAGCATGATGAGTTCTCAACTCTGGTCACAAGTTTTCGTTCTCTCGGTTCTCGTTTGAGCGGCACTCTTGCTGATCTTAAAACCTCGGAGCAGCGCTATCAGCTCTACTCCGATCTTAGCTCCGACTACATTTACGCCTGTGTTCGTATCCCTCCCGCCCCGTTTGAGCTCGAGTGGATTGGCGGTTCTCTCGAGAATATCACCGGCTACAGCAGAGACGAGATCAAGTCGTTAGGCTGCTGGCTCCATCTCGTGGTGGAGGAAGACCGTCCCAAGGTTCAACAAGCTCTAGAGAGACTCACCCCCGGTCAGCAACACAGCCTCGAGTTTCGTCTGCAGCACAAAGATGGTGGGGAGCGCTGGATTCGTGAGATCAGCCACTGCAATCGAGACGAGAAGAACCCCGAGAAACTCCGCTGTTACGGCGCCGCCCAAGACATCAGCAAACAGAAGAAAGCTGAAAAGTCTCTCGTTGCGGCCATGGATACGGCAATCGCTGCAAATCAAGCTAAAAGCGCGTTTCTCGCCAACATGAGCCACGAAATACGCACGCCTCTTAACGGCATCTATGGGATGTTGCAACTCCTCGACCAGATGGATCTTGATGAAGAATCCCGCGAATATGTGCACCTCGCCTTGCTTGCCAGCAAAGGGCTCAAACAGGTCATCAACGATGTCCTCGATTTCAGTCGTATTGAGGCGGGCAAGGAGGAATTAAAGAACGAGCGTTTTTCGCTGCCGGAATTGCTCAGAACCGTGCGGGGCTTACTTCAGGACAACGCCAAAGCAAAAGGAGTCTATCTTGAGATCGATGCCGCACCCAAGCTGCATAAAATATGGGATGGCGACGTGGGGCGTCTGCGCCAGATCCTCATCAACCTGATCGGGAATGCCGTCAAATATACGAAGCGGGGTGGAGTTGTCGTTCAGATTGAAGAGCTGGAAGGGGTTAGTGGAAAGACCGAGGGGCTACGGTTTCGCATCATTGACACCGGAATCGGCATTCCACAGGAAAAAATTACGGAGATTTGCAAACCTTTTTCTCAGGTCGATTCGACCCTGCAACGCCATTATGAGGGGACCGGTCTCGGGCTGGCGATCGTCGACCGGCTGGTCAACCTGTTCTCCGGCAGCATGACGATCGAGAGCGAACTCGGCAAAGGATCGGTTTTCACTCTCGAGCTGCCACTTCAACCAACCGAGATAAATTCAATCCCTCAAAGCAGCGCCTCCGTCGTTCTTTCAACCGAAAAGCCGCTGCAGATTCTGATCGTTGAAGACAATACGATCAATCAGATCGCCTCCTGCCGGATGCTGGAGACGTTGGGACACACAGTAACCGTCGCCGCAAGCGGTCGCAACGCTCTGGAACAGATTGAGACCAAATCCTTCGATTGCATCTTCATGGATATCCAGATGCCGGGAATGGACGGGATTGAGACCACGAAAGCAATTCGCGACCCGCAGCGCTTCGGTGAAAGATCAGGGCTACCAATTTTTGCCCTTACCGCCCATGCTATGGCAGGAGACCGGGAACGTTTCATCGCAGCGGGGATGGATGACTATCTCGCCAAACCTCTCTCGTTGCAAGATGTCACGCATTTGCTCACCCGGTGGTTTCCTGCCAACCAATCAAGGATGGAAAAGAATCAGACGTGACCGACCAACTGGCTGTAGAGGATAAAGAGAAGAAGCCCTACCGCCAGCCAGGCCGAGACAATATCAGAGCTCTTCATCGGCGGTTCTTTGGCCATCTCCCGTGTCGTCTCGCTGACAACCGTCTCATCAGCAGGAGCAAGCAGCGCTGCGACCAATTCGGGAAAGCGGCTGTAGGCATTAGAGATAATCAGGAAATCATCGCCGGCACACAAGGTGATAAACGCGCGGCGCTTGACCATCACCGTCTCGATCTCGCTCAGTTCGGCAAAAGCGAGTCGCTTACGCCGCAGCAACCGGTGGGCCACCACGTGTTCCTTATCAACCTCGATTCGACGAAAGAGCGACTCAAGAAACAACACGACGATCGGCAGCAGAAGAAAGATGAGGATCAGGCACTTGGCCAACGGCTCCTTGTGCACGATACAAACACCGAGCAGCGTCAGACAGAGAAGGAGAAGAAGCCCAAGTGGGATGAGAAAGGCCTTGCGAATGCGAAAGGTCTGCATGGTCAGTATCCTTTTGTGACGATCTAGGGGGCCAGCGGGGAGTCACCATGGCGAAAGTGACCGCTCTTTCCCCCCTCTTTTTCCAGCAGATGAATCCCCCCAAGAACCATCTCTTTGTCGATCGCCTTGCACATATCGTAGACCGTCAGTGCCGCAACCGAGACCGCGGTGAGCGCCTCCATTTCGACCCCGGTGGTCCCGGTCACCTTCACCGTCGCTTCAATCTCCACCCGCCCTTCTTCCGGAAAAGGGGCGAATTCAACACTCACTGCACTGAGCAGAAGGGGATGACAGAGCGGGATCAGGTCCGGCGTCTTCTTCGCCGCCATAATCCCAGCGATCCGGGCGATAGCGAGAACATCTCCCTTCTCCATCTGCCGGTCGAGGATGCGCTTGAGGGTCTCGGGGCGCATCCGCACCTCCCCCTTAGCCACCGCCCGACGTCGAGTCTCGACCTTCTCCCCCACCTCGACCATGATCGCTTTGCCGTCAGCATCAAAATGGCTTAAACTATCACTCATTGCATGTACTCCTCAAAAGATTAGACCGCAAAGACCCCGTCAAGAACCTCTTCGGCACTACGCACACCGATCAGCTCCATCCCCGGGGGGCGGTCGAGGTTTTTCATATTCCCCATTGGCAGCAGACAACGGTCAAAACCGAGGCGCGCTGCCTCACGCACCCGCAGCTCGGGACGGGAGACCGCCCGCACCTCACCGGCAAGGCCGACCTCGCCGAAAAGGATCGTCCGCTCGGGTATCGGGCGACCGGTGTGACTTGAGGCAAGAGCCGCCAGCACTCCGAGGTCGACCGCTGGCTCGTTAAGCCGGACACCACCAGCGACATTGACGAAGATATCATGCGCCAGCAGCGAAAGACCGACCTTTTTCTCAAGCACCGCCACCAAAAGCGCCACCCGGTTGTGATCGACCCCCATGGTGGTACGTCGAGGCGTACCAAAGCTGCTGCCACTCACCAACGCCTGTAGCTCAACGAGAATCGTCCGGCTCCCCTCGATCGACGGAACCACTGCGCTCCCCGGCACCCCGACGGGGCGCTCGGCGAGAAAGAGTTCCGATGGGTTGCTCACCTCGGAGAGTCCCGTTTCACGCATCTCGAAGACCCCGATCTCGTTGGAGGAACCGAAACGGTTTTTCACCGAACGCAAAATGCGGTAGGGATGCCCCGGATCTCCCTCGAAATAGAGGACGGTGTCGACCATATGCTCAAGCATGCGTGGCCCGGCGATGGCACCATCTTTGGTGACATGGCCAACGAGAAAGGTCGGAATCCCCTCCACTTTGGCAATTTGCATCAGGCGATTGGCGCACTCACGCACCTGCCCCACACTCCCCGGTGCCGATTCAAGAGCGGCAGTGAAAATGGTCTGGATCGAGTCAATGACAAGAAAAGCAGGCCGGCTTTCTCGAACCCTTTCGAGGATCGCCTCAAGAGAGGTCTCCGCCAGCAGCAGCACTCCCGATGCCGCCACACCGAGACGTTCCCCCCGCAACTTAACCTGGCGGGCCGATTCCTCTGCGGTGACGTAAAGGACGTCGCCGCTGGTCGCAAGCCGTTCTGTCGCCTGCAACAGCAGGGTCGATTTACCAATACCAGGGTCACCACCGATCAGGGCAAACGAACCAGGGACCACGCCGCCACCAAGCACCCGATCAAACTCACCAATCCCGGTGCGGATACGATCCTCTTCAGTGGCAGAAATTTCGTGCAGGCGCAGAGGGCGGCTCGTCGAGGCAGCGGGCACACCTTTGCCCCTCCGGGTGACCTGCTCCACCTCTTCAACGAGACTGTTCCAGGCGTTGCAGTCGGGGCAACGACCAAGCCATTTAAGACTCTTTTGACCACACTGCTGACAGATATAGACGGTTTTGGTTTTCATCCCGGCTCCTTCGAGCCCGAGTGTATGCTTTGCCAGGCAGGGTGTCAACTGCACACCACCGTCGTAAATTCAAGGATGAACAGGCTATACTGGAAGTCTGTTCATTAAAACATAAGGGTCAAATTGACAGCCTGACTTTTTCCGTCATACTTGCATGTATACCGCTGAAATTGCAGCACCTATCACACCATATGGAAGGAGTACATTGTTATGCCGCAGGAATTCAATCTTCAAGAAGCGTTGAAACTGGCCATCCAGACCGAAAAAGATGTCATGGATTTTTACCTCAAAGCCGCCAGTATGACCAAGAACGAAAGGGGGAAGAAGGTATTCGAACTGCTTAGCCGTGAGGAGCGTGAGCACGCCAGCCACTTCTTCCACCACTACAAAGGAACTGACCTCGGCACCTTTGAAGAGTTCATGGCCCAACCGCCCAAGGTCGACACCGCCATGCTCAAGAACCTCGAGAAGACGCTCTGCGAGAGTACTCACGAGCGTCAAGCCATGGAGATCGCTCTTAAAGAAGAGGAAGATCTTGCCCGTAATCTCGAAATGACGGCCTCTCACGTCATTGACCCGACAGTTCGTGGCGTCTTCGAAAAGATGGCGAAAGAGACCCGCGACCACCATGCCCTGATTGAGTCGGAGTACGCCCACCTCATGGGGATGGTGCATGAGACCGACGTCGACACCTTTGTTCGCGAGTAGTACGCGTATGCGGCGTCTGGTTTTTCTCGTTCTGTTCTCTCTTTTATTCGCCTCCCCAGCCCTCGCGGCACCGCACAATGAGGAGTTGATGAGCATGAGAGAGCTTCTCGATGCCCGTTGCAGCAGCTGTCATACACGCGAGCGGGTCGAGCAGGCCGCTAAAAGCGGTGCCAACTTTGAAGAGATCACCGCCCGCATGGTCGGTAAGGGAGCACGTCTCACCCGCGGCGACAAGAAAGTGCTCGGCACCTTCTGGGGTGAAGCGTTCGATGGAGTCAAGCAACCGGCGACCTCATCTGGCTTTAGCGACCCTCGTTTGGCGGACTATCGCAAGATCGTTGAGAACCAATGCCTTACCTGCCATCCGAAGCAACGGATCGAAGAGAGCATTGCCGCCAAGCTTCCCTTCGAATCCGTGGAAGCGATGATGCTACGCCGCGGGGTGGTCTTGAGTACCCGTGACAAGAGTGTCCTCGGAACCTTCTGGGGCTCACCGCTGAACTAAATCGATGAACATCCATACCGGCGCCCGCTTCGACCTTGAGGCGGGCGCCGCTTTGTCAAAACGATCCACGCCGGCCATGGAGGGGGAATGCGCCGTATCAAGGATTGGCCCGAAGACGAACGTCCACGGGAAAAATTGCTTCAGCGCGGTGCGGCGGCCTTGAGCCCGGCTGAGTTGCTGGCCCTTTTACTGCGGACCGGCGATGCCACAAACCGACTCAGTGCCGTCGACCTGGCCCGCCAGCTGTTGCAACGTTTTGGATCCCTACAGGAATTGGGACGGGCGACCACCCGCGAACTTTGCAGCCAACCGGGGATAGGACCAGCCAAAGCGGCTGAAATTCAAGCACTGTTTGAACTCGCCCGAATCTACACCGCGCAGCGTCTCGCGCCGGGGGCTCGCTATACCTCTTCGCAAGAGGTTTTTGAGCATTTTCATCCCCGTCTGCGCGACCACAAAAAAGAGCTCTTTCTCGCCCTACTCCTCGACAGCAAGAATTGCCTATTGCGCGAAGTCCAAATTTCTGAGGGTAGCCTCAACAGCAGCATCGTCCACCCACGCGAGGTCTTCACTCCGGTGGTACGCGAGTCGGCGGCGGCGGTTCTCTTCGTTCACAACCACCCCTCCGGCGATCCGACCCCGAGTCGGGAAGACCTCGACATCACCCACCGCCTGCGGCACGCCGGCGAACTGATGGGGGTAAGGGTGCTCGACCATGTGATCATCGGCGACGGGCGTTACGTCAGCCTTGCTGACCGCGGCTTGCTGACATAAATCGTCTCTGCATGATTGCATCGACGAATTCGCCCGTGCTATCTTTTCATCTCGTCCGTACCGCCGGAGCCGACCGCTCCGGCGTTTCTTTCTCTTCGCACTTATTGAGACACCGTGACATCATCGAGCCAAACACGACCGGAACTCCTCTCCCCCGCCGGGAGTCTTGAAGCCTTCTTCGCCGCCATGGAATCAGGGGCCGACGCCGTCTATTGCGGTCTGCGTGACTTTTCGGCCCGCGCCAAGGCGAAGAACTTCACCCTCTATGATGTCGAGCGGATGACCCAGCTCGCTCACGCCGACGGGCGCCGCCTCTACGTCACCCTCAACACCCTGGTCAAGGAAGTGGAGCTGCCACAACTCGCCGAGACCCTCTCGGCGCTTGAGGCGCTGCGCATCGATGGTGTCATCCTGCAGGATCTTGCGGTCTGGCGTCTGGCGAAGGAGCACTTCCCCGGTCTCGAGCTGCACGCCTCGACCCAGATGACGGTGCATAACATCGCCGGGGTACGGATGCTTGAAGAGATGGGGTTCACCCGCGCTGTCCTCGCCCGCGAACTGACGCTGGAACAGATCGCCACCATCCGCGCCGCGACAACCCTCGAGCTGGAGCACTTCATTCATGGCGCCCTCTGCTTCTCCTTTTCCGGACAGTGCTTCTTCTCTTCCTGGCTCGGCGGCAAGAGCGGCAACCGTGGTCGCTGTGCCCAACCCTGCCGCCGTCGCTACCGCCATCGTGGCAAACCGGGCTACTTCTTCTCCACCAGCGACCTCTCCGCCATCGACCTCCTCCCCGAGCTGACCGAGGCGGGTATCTGCAGTCTCAAAATCGAGGGGAGGATGAAGAGTGCCGAGTACGTCGCCAACGTCGTTTCGGCCTACCGCATGGCCCTCGACGCAGTACCGAAACGACGCGCCGAGGTGGTCCGTGCCGCCAAAGAGAAGCTTAAACGCTCTTTCGGCCGCCCCCCAACCCGCGGTTTTCTTGGCGGCCCCTCCCCCACCGATATCGCCATCCCCTCACAGGCTGGCGCCACCGGCCGCTTTATCGGCACCATCGATCAAATCCGCGCCGGCAGCATCGTACTACGTAGCCGCGACCGTCTGCACCTCGGAGATCGCTTGAGGGTCCAACCGCAGAGTGATCAGGCGGGAACCGCTTTCACCCTACGCACCCTGCAGCTCGGACGCCAGAGCGTCAAAGTCGCCCCGGCTGGGAGCGTCGTCACCCTGCCGACTCCGCTGGCGGCCAAATTCAAAAAGGGAGACGCTGTCTTCAAGGTCTCCTCTGAGCAGGCCTTCACCTTAAGTGAAGCGGCCTGTCAGCGCCGCCTGCAGCAGGCCTCGCCGCCGCCCACCGAGATCGACCTGACCCTGCAGCTTGAGGCTCAAGAGCTGACCCTCACCGCCCAAGGGGGGGGCGCAAAACTGAGCGAGCGGTACCGGGTGGAGAGCTTCCCCGCCGAGAGCACGCCACTCACTGCTGAAACGCTAGAAAAGGTCTTTGCCGCCACTGGCAACCTCCCCCTCAAGCTGCAGAGTTTAAGCTGCGGCGAGCTGCCAGCGGTGGTCATCCCTCCCAAGCGCCTCAAAGAGATCCGCCGCGACTTCTATCGTGTCGTCGCCGACAACCTCGGAACCGCCCGTGAAGAAGAGCGGCAGAAACGGCTAAAAAGTGCTGTCGCCTCCCTTTTACTGCCGCAAGGGACACCTTCTGCTGGCGAGCCTCCGATCACCGTCGCCGTGAGCGATCTGCGTGAGGCGCGACTCATGCTGGAAGAGGGGATTGAGCGCATTCAGCTACCGCTGACACTGAACCACGTCCAGAACCTGCACCAGCTCCCCAAACGAGTTGCCACTCGCCCCGAAAAGGTGATATGGGAACTCCCCTTCATCCTCTTCGACAAGTCCTGGGACGATTACCGCCGCGCCGTCAAGATTCTCTACGGCGCCGGATTCCGTCATTTCCGACTCGGGAACCTCGGACACTTCCCTCTTTTCCGCGACCTCGACGAGCTGCACCTCTGTGGCAGCTATCGCCTCTTCTGCGTCAACAGCCAGGCGGTCCTCAGCTGGAAGGAACTCGGACTGCGCAATGTCGCCCTCTACATCGAGGATGACCGTGAGAACATGGCCGCGGTCACCTCTCACCCGACCGGAGTCGCCACCACGCTGGTCCTCTACACTTCAGTCCCGCTGATCACCTCGCGCATCCCTATTCCCGCTCTGAAGCGGGGGGGAGATGTCCAGTCTGACCGCAACGACGACTACCGGGTGCTGCAGCGCGGCGGCCTCTCAATCCTCAGTTCTGCGACCGACTTCTCCCTCTTCGATCACCTTGACGCCGTACGTCAGCTCGGCTGCGACGAGTGGATCATCGATATCGCCCACCTCGGCCCCTACACCCCAGAAGGGAAACGGGTCCTACAGGCGTTACGCCGCCGCGAGGGGCTCCCCGGCACATCCCCCTTCAACTTCGTCATGGGGATGGAGTAAGCAACAAAAAAAGGGATCCGCGTTGGCGGATCCCTTTTTTCATCTCCCTCTGCCGAATGTCTCTAGCAGCAGTTCTCACCTGTCGCCGGCGCGATGGTGAACCCCTCGCCCCGGGCATTGCAGATGTAGTCGAGCTGTTGCGATGCGGCGTAGGGTTTGACCTCCGCCTCCATCAGCAGGGTAATCTCATTTGCTTCGACCTGTACGTCTTCGTCCTGCGGCTCATCCAGAGCCAACCCCAAACGGGGGCCGCCTCAGCCAAAGCCGTTGAACACCACCCGGATGCTCTTCCCCGGGCTCTCCGCCAGAATCGCCAGCAGCTTGTTGCGAGCTTCATCCGTTACGATCATGGTCCGACTCCTTGAAAAGATTTATTCATATATTTATATATGTCAGTACAAATGTCAAGGAGAGAAATGAACAAAAAAACGCCCCCGGCTTCCCGCCGGGGGCGTTTTGATTCTACAGGTTGAGCGCGCTCTTTAGTTCGCTTTCTCGGTGGCGAGCTCGCCCTCTTCGAGAGCGTCGGTTGCGAGATCGGAAGCGGTCGCGGCAACCTTCTTGGGACGCATCGCCAGAGCCATCGCCGCACCGACGAGAAGCATCACACCGGCGGTGGCGAAGGGGACGGTCAGTCCACCGAACTTGGCAGAAAGAGCCGCCGAGAGCTTGACCAGAACAAAGGCGCCAACACCCCAGGCGGAGAAAAGGATACCGTAATTGAGACCGTAGTTCTTGCTCCCCCAGTAATCCTTGGCAAAGGAGGGGAAGAGGGAGAGATTGGTCCCGTAGTTGAAGCCGATGAAGGTCGCAAGCAGTGTGACGAGAACCGCGCTGGAGCCGGAGTTGGTGACCACCGGGATGGCGGCGAACATCAGGCAGGCCTGGAAGGCGAGCATGATGGTCAACGTCGCAGCGCGACCAATCTTGTCAGAAAGAATTCCGGCGACGATACGACCACCGGCGTTACCGATCGACATCACGACGACGGCGACGAACGCCATCTCGCCCATGCTCTTTTTGGCGATTCCGGCGATGCTGCCGATAACCATCAGGCCGGCGCCGGCACCGATGAAGTAGGTGGTCCAGAGGGAGTAGAAACGGCTGTCACGCAGCATCTCACCGGGAGTTTTATCATTACTGGGACCCTTCTTGGTCGCGACGGTCGCCACCTGCCCGGCAGGAACGTAGCCAGCGGGAGGATTGCTGACCAGCATCGCCATACCACAGACGATGGCGATAAAGGCGGCGCCAAGAATCATCATGGTGGTGTGAAGGCCATAGGACGCGAGAAGCGACTTACAGATCGGGGCAAGGTAAACCGGAGCGATGCCAAAACCAGCGACAACAATCCCGGCGATGAGACCGGTTTTGGCCGATGAGAACCACTTGAGCGCCGGCGGAGTTGCGGCCGAGTAACCGAAACCGAAGCCGAGACCACCAATGACCCCGAAGCCCATGACCCAACCCCAGTAGCTGGAGGTCTGAGAGCAGATAAAGAAGCCAGCACCAACCAGAAGACCACCGATGATAGCAGTAATACGGGGGCCGAACTTGTCCTGAGCCTTACCACCGGCGATCATCGACGCGGCAAAGGCAAGGCAGGCCACAGCATAAGGGTCACTCGCCCCTTCAAAGAGTTTGCCGATCTCCCCTTTAAGCATGCTGTACGCATAGAGGATACCGAGAGCGAGGTTGATGCCGGTACCCGCCGCGACGACGGTCCAGCCCTTAACGTTGGACGTTTCCTGGGACATGTGCTTTTCCTCCTTGATGAGTTGGACGTTCGGGTCAAAGTTTCCTGACACGTAACGGAGTTGGTAAGGGAGAGGCCACTTAGGAGCCTTAAAAGGTTTGATCAGAGGCTTTGCCGGAGCCCCCATCGGCAGGGCGGCTTCGCCGACCCGCGCTGCCGCCGGAAGCTCTTCCGGGGTCGCATCGTCCGGCTCGTCGATCAGCTGTGGGAAGCGGGCCGCGAGTTCCTGATATTTGGTGCACCCCTCATGGCGACTATTGCAGTACGAGACCATCATCATCACGTCGTGCGGTGAGATGTAGCCGCAACCGACATCGCAGAAGTCTTCGTTCTTACGTAAAAAGGGGCAGACCTGTTTGCCGTTCATCTTCTCGCCTCGTCAACAGTGACGACACCGCGCCGTCGTGACACCCTATAAGAGCAACCCCCATACCAACGTTCTAAAAAATCTTGCAAAATAAAATTTGCCCTTTAAATACAGCAACTTCGCCATACATACGAGGGCACAAAAAACCGACATCGTTGTCCTTAAATTTTTGCAGGCATGCAAAAACAGCTGATTTTAAGGGGGATATGTGGGGAGAGGGAATGAGAAGAAAAAAAGGGTCACAACCGCACCACAAGGTGGTTTCAGGGACAAATCAAAACCACGTTTTGCAGCTTCGCAGTGCTGTGTATACGTTTTTTTGCAAGATTGCAAAAAAAAAGGACCACCCGATGGGGTGGCCCTTGAACGTACAAAAAAGTCAAGAGGGGAGGGGTGCCTAGGCGCGAGAGATAAAACGCCCCTCGCGGGTATCGACCTTGATCGTCTCACCTGACTCGAGATAGCCCGGAACCTGAATGCGCAGCCCCGTTTCGAGAAGCGCTTCTTTGGTTTGGGCGGTGGCGGTGGCATTTTTGATCGCCGGGGCGGTCTCGGTCACGGTCAGTTCGACGGTCATCGGCGGATCGATGCTCACCACCCGCCCCTGAAAAAGGCCGAGCTGTACCTCAAGACCCTCGAGCAGGTAGCCCTGAATCGGCTCGAAGAGCTCCTCGCCGACCTCATACTGCTCGTAGTTCTCGAGATCCATAAAGACCCCGCCGTCGCCGGAGGGGTAAAGATACTGCCCTTTGCGACGCTCGAAATCGGCCTCGTCGACCTTATCTCCCGACTTGAAGGTTTTCTCCAAAACCTGGCTGGTCAGCAGGTTACGGTACTTGGTCTTGACCAGGGTATTGCCGCCACGGGCGGAGGGGGACTGAAAGGTGACATCGAGAATCAGGCAGGGAGCGTTGTCGAGCTGGATCACCAGCCCGCGCTTGAAATCGCCGGTCGTCAGCATGGAAGGGTCTCTCCTTGTGGGCATCGTTGGATCGAAATGAGGCGCACTCTAGCACAAAAAACGCCGCGGAAACAATCTCCTTGACGGTAAAATAGCGCTTTTTAGGATGACAAGCGCCAGCCCTGTGTGCTTAAATTGCGAGTTTTAAAAATTCGCCGCGATTTGCGACTGCAAGGAGATATCGATTTATGTACAGTTGTGCCGACCTGAAAAAAGGCCTCAAGCTGATGGTTGAGGGAGAGCCTCACGTCATCGTCCAGTTCGACTTCACCAAACCCGGCAAAGGGCAGGCTCTTTACAAGTGCAAGCTGCGTAACATGATCACAGGTTCGCTCTTCGATCGCACCTACCGCTCCGGTGAGTCGTTCGAGCCCGCCTCTCTTGAGGACCGCGACATGCAGTACCTCTATCAGGACGAGACCGGCTACGTTTTCATGGACAACAAGACCTATGATCAGGTCACCCTTGAAGAAGCGACCCTCGGAGACGATAAATACTTCCTCATCGACAACATGGAAGTGAAGATCCTCCTCTTCAACGAGCGCGGCATCGGCATCTCCCTCCCCAACTTCGTCAACCTGCGGGTGACTGAGGCCGATCCCTGGGTCAAAGGGGACACCGCCGCCGGCAACAACAAACCGGCGACCGTCGAGACCGGCTACACCCTGCAGGTTCCTTCTTTCGTCGAAAACGGTGAACTGATCCAGATCGACACCCGCACCGGCGAATACGTCACCCGCGTCAAAGAGTGATGATGGACGGCAACTGGGCGCTGGCCCGCCGCCGCCCGACCCTGATACATCGCGCCCGGATCGTCCAGACGATCCGGGCCTTTTTCGTGGCGCAGCAGTTTCTCGAAATCGAAACCCCGCACCTGCTCCCCGGCAACGCCCCGGAACGGTATATCGACCCCGTCGCCGCCGGGAAAGGCTTTCTTCAGACCTCCCCCGAGCTCTGCATGAAGCGTCTCCTCGCCGCTGGCTACCCGCTCCTTTTTCAGCTCTGCCGCTGCTGGCGCGAGGGAGAGAGGGGAAGGCGCCACCTCCCCGAGTACACCATGCTTGAGTGGTACCGCCTCGACGCCGACTATCAGGCGCTGATGGAAGACTGCGAGGCGCTGATCAGCGAACTCTGCTCAAGCGACACACTATGCTACCAAAACACAACCATCGACCTGCGCCGCCCCTGGCCCCGCCTGACGGTCGCCGAAGCCTTTACCCGCTACGCCTCGCTCCCGCTGGCGACGGCGCTGGCCGAGGAGCGTTTCGACGAGATCATGGCGCTTGAGGTCGAACCGCAGTTCGACCCCACCCGACCGCTCTTTCTTGTCGATTACCCGGTGGAACACGCCGCCCTCGCCCGCCCCAAATCGAGCGACCCGAGCGTCGCCGAGCGCTTCGAGCTTTATCTCGGCGGACTCGAGCTTGCCAACGCCTTCTCCGAGCTGACCGATCCGATTGAGCAGCGGCAGCGCTTTATCGCCGACGAATCGGCACGACACAGCGATGGCAAAGCTCCCACCCCGCTGCCGGAGAAGTTCCTCAGCGAACTCGCCACCCTCAAGCGCGCCGCCGGCATCGCCCTCGGTGTCGATCGGCTGGTGATGCTCCTCACCGACAGCGCCACGATCGACGAGGTCGTCGCCTTTTCTCCCGACGATCTCTAGTCGTCATCCCGCCGCCGACCACACTGCCAGCAGGCATCAAACATCCCCTCGTGCTCTTCGCCACAGTTCGGACAGCGCCACGGCGGCTGCTCCGTCGCCTCTTGCCAATGGTCAAGGAGCCGCTCGGCCCGCGGTAGCATCTCGTCATCCACCACCCAGAGTTCCGGCTGCAGCTCGAGAAAGGGGATCTCCCCCAGCGCCGCGAAGAGTTCCTCGTTGCGCAGGATGCAGGGGATCCCTTCCTGCTCAAGGCGATCGCGCCAGATCGCCGCGTCGATCCGCTGCCATGGAGAGAACCGGTAAAGACGCTTCATCTCGTGCCCCCTTCACGCTGTTTCTCGGCAAGGCACCAGAATGCCAACACATGCGGCAACTGCAGCGAACGCTGGCTGGTGCAGAGACCGACCTCGTAAGGGTCGAGGCTCGGCGCCTCGTGCAACACCTCAACCTCGTCGCGAAAAGGGCTGCGCTCAAGAACCAGCTCGGGGACGATCCCGACACCACAGCCGAGGCGAACCATCGGGATGATCGCCTCGTTCCCCGAAACCTCGGTGGTGACTGTCGGAACAATCCGCTCCCGCCGCAACCACTGATCAAGCCGGCGCCGTGACAAACCATCCTGAGGCAGAACTAGGGGGGTACGGGCCAAATCAATCCGCCCATCACGCCACGCCACCAGACTCTCACCACCCCGCGGGGCGATAAAGAGAAGAGGCGTGGTGGTGATCGGTAAAAACGCAAGGCTGCTGCTCTGCCGGTCGGGAAAGGCCGCGACCACCAGATCGATCTCACCACTCTGCAACTGCAACATCGCCTGCTCGGCAGCACCGGTGCGCAGCGCCAGCTGGACCTCGGGGTAAGCGGCACGGTACGCTTCGAGCAGATCAGGGAGCAGGCTGTAGACCGCGGTGATCGAGGCGTAGATCGAGAGGGTTCCGGCGAGCGCCCCTTCGTCATGCAGCTTGGCCCGCAGCTGCTGCCACTGCTGCAGCGCCTGCCGGGCGTAGCGGCGCAGCTCCTCGCCGGCGGGTGAGAGGGAAACCTGGCGCCGGTCGCGCAAAAAGAGGTGGCGCTCCAGCTCCTCCTCA
>PKUF01000098.1 GCA_002869635.1 Desulfuromonas sp.
GGTCGCCTTCTACGGGGGGAGTTTTACCCTCTTGCCGTTGGCGCAACAGCGTGCCTATCTTGAGGTGGTTACGCCCTTTCTCCAGCAGGGAAGGCTTGACGGGATACGTCTTTCAACTCGTCCCGATGCCCTTTCGCCTGAGACAGTGGCGCGATTGGCTGAATACGGCGTCAGTACGGTCGAGATTGGAGTTCAGTCGTTTTCACCGGAGATTTTGCGTTTTAGCGAGCGTGGTCACGGGGTTGAAGATCTCCCGGAAGTAGTAGAATCTCTGCGTCGGGCCAAGATACGGGTTGGGTTGCAGTTGATGCCCGGACTCCCAGGAGCTGACCGGCGTGAATCTCGCCGCTCTCTTGGCTCCGCCCTGGCGTTGGCTCCCGACTTTCTTCGACTCTATCCGGTTTTGGTGCTGGGAGGGACAGCACTTGCCGCGCTCTGGCGTCAGGGAGAGTATCGATCATTATGTCTTATGACGGCAGTCTCATGGTGCGCCGAGTTACTTTGGCGTTGCCGCGAGGCGCAGGTGCCGGTGATCCGCATCGGATTGCAAGAGAGCGAGGGGTTACATCGACCCGGCGCCCTGCTCGCGGGACCTTGGCACCCTGCTTTTGGTCAACTGGTCCGTTCTCGCCTCTGGTTCCGTGCCCTTTGGCGGTTGATGCATGAAGGAGCAGGAGAGGTTAGAATTCATCCCGCCGACTGGTCCGATGCTATCGGTCATCGGCAGCAGAACCTTCACTGGTTTTCTCGCCTCGGCGGGGGACTGACATTGAAACAAGATGCCTCTTTGATGCGTGAGTCGCTCGCCTGCGCCAAGGAGATTTACCCTCTGCAGAGGCTTGCGGCCTATTCTGTGGCTTAGGAGTGACTATCGTGACAACTTCGACCTTTCGTTCTGGTTTTGTCGCTATTGTGGGGCGTCCCAACGTCGGCAAGTCGACTCTGCTCAATCGGCTGCTGGGTCAGAAGATAGCAATTACCTCGTCCCGTCCCCAGACGACCCGCAACCGGATCCTTGGGATCGTCAGCAGTGACGAAGGGCAGATCCTCCTTCTCGATACACCGGGGATCCACCAGGGGGGAGGCAAGCTCAATCGCTATATGGTTGATCAGGCGTTTTCAGCCTGTTCCGATGTCGACCTGACTCTTTTCGTTGTCGAGGCGACGGCGGCGCCGCATCCCGAAGATGAAGCGTTGCTTGAGAAGTTAACGAGTCGTGGGGTCCCTCTTTACCTTCTTCTTAACAAGGTCGATCAGATCCCTCGTGAGACCCTTTTGCCACTGATTGAGGCGTATGCATCGCGTCATAACGTGGCGGAGATCATTCCGCTTTCGGCGTTGACTGGCGAAGGAACCGATACCTTGGTGGCCAATGTCTTGGCTCATCTTCCCGAGGGGCCGCGTTACTACCCGGAAGATATGGTGACGGACCTTCCCGAGCGTTTTATTGTGGCCGAGATGATTCGTGAACAAGTCTTGCGCCAGACCCGTGATGAAGTCCCTTACAATGTAGCGGTGGCGGTGGAGGAGTTTGTTGAAAAGCCTGAACGTGATCTGGTGGTGATACGGGCGGCGGTGACGGTGGGGCGCGACTCACACAAAGGGATTCTTCTTGGAAAACGTGGCAGCATGGTCCGGTCGATCGGCAAGGCGGCGCGGCATCAGATCGAGAGTTTTCTCGGATGTCGGGTCTTTCTTGAGATTTTTGTTAAAGTTGAGAAAAACTGGACAGAGTCAGAGCGACTTCTTAAAGAATTCGGATATCATGAAAAGCGTTAGACTTCTTAAACTGCAACGTGTTGTGATCGGACTGTTTTCATGAGTGCTGTTGTTGCTATTGTCGGTCGTCCCAACGTCGGGAAGTCGACCCTCTTTAATCGTATTTTGGGTCAACGTAAGGCACTGGTCGAGGATTTTCCCGGGGTGACTCGGGATCGCCACTACGCCGAAGTGACCCGCTATGCGACCCCCTTCACCCTGATCGATACTGGTGGTTTCGAGCCTGTCAGCGAAGACCGTCTCTTGGTCCAGATGCGTGAGCAGTCGCAACTGGCAGTGGAAGAGGCGGATCTGATCCTCTTTGTTCTTGATGGCAAAAACGGCATCAATCCCTCCGATGAGGAGGTGGCGACGATGCTGCGCCGGGTCAATAAGCCGGTCCTCTTTGTGGTCAATAAGATCGATGGTGACAAGCAGGAGCTCGGACTCGGCGAATTTTACGCCCTTGGTGTCGATGAACTCTTCCCGATTTCAGCCGAACATGGCCGCGGGATGAGCGATCTGATCGAGACCCTGCTTGATTATCTGCCAGCACAAGAGCGCCGCGACGATGATAGTGGACAGACCCGTTTGGCGATCATCGGGCGTCCTAACGTTGGAAAATCTTCCTTGGTCAATCGTCTGCTCGGTTCAGAGCGGATGGTGGCCAACCCTGCCGCCGGAACCACCCGTGACAGCATCGATACGCCCTTTGCCTACAACCGCAAGAACTACCTGCTTATTGACACTGCGGGGATTCGTCGCAAGGGGAAGGTGAGTCAGAAGCTTGAGAAGTTCAGCGTCGTTCAGGCGCTTAAAGCGATGGATCGGGCGCATGTTGTCCTGGTGGTGATCGATGCGACTGAAGGGGTGACCGACCAGGATATGACGGTCGCGGGCTACGCCTATGAGAAGGGGCGGGCGGTGATACTGGTGGTGAACAAATGGGACAGTGTCGCCAAGGATAACGCCACCATGAAGCGTTACCTTGAAAAGATTCGGATGCAGTTTAAGTTTCTCGCTTTTGCTCCAGTCCTTTTTGTCTCAGCTCTTACCGGACAGCGGGTCAACAAGGTGATGGGCGAGGTGGAGAAGGTCGCGGCTGAGTTCAATCGTCAGGTGCCGACGGCGGCTCTTAATCGGGTCCTAGAAGAGACGTTGCGGGATCATCCGCCACCATTGGTCCAGGGGAAGCGGCTTCGCTTCTATTACGGGACCCAGACGGCGGTGCGGCCTCCCCATTTTCTCTTCTTTGTCAATGTCGCTGATGGAATCCACTTCTCCTATCAGCGTTATCTGACCAATCGACTTCGCGAGGCTTTTGGTTTTTCCGGTTCGCCGATCCGGCTCTCTTTCCGTGAGCGGGAACGGCGTTCCTAGGGAAAAGACTTTACATACCACCGCAGCTGGGCTATCATTTTTTTTCATTTTAATTTTAGCTTGTTACGGCACGCTGCCGCTTTGTCGCGGCGATGGACGGAAGAGCGATGAGCCTCGTCGGAAATCTTGAAGACCTCGGTTTGGGGGATATTCTCCAGATCGTTAGCCTCAGTCGTAAGTCGGGGATTCTGCTGCTGCAGAGTCGCAACCGCGAGGGTAAGATAGTTTTTCTCGACGGTCAGGTGATCCGTGCGACCTCCAGTGTTTTAAGTGAGAATCTCGGTGATCTGCTGGTGCGACGTGGGCTTCTCGATATTGCGACGTTGAAAGAGGCTCTTTTGCTTCAGAAAAAGAGCGAGCCTCCCCCCCGGTTGGGAGTTATTCTCTCGGAGCGTTTTTCGGTCTCAAGCGAGACGATTGAAGAGGTCGTGCGCGGGCAGATCGAGAAGATCGTCTACAGCTTTTTCGCTTGGAACGAAGGGACCTTCTCTTTTGAACTGGGGGAGCCGTCCGAGTTGGCGGCGACCAGTTTTAACCCTCTGCAGTTCATGCTCGATTCGGGACTTAATCCCCAGTGGCTGGCGATGGAGGGAAGCCGCATCCTCGATGAAAAGCGCCATCGTGGCGAAGAAATTGAGGAGGTCGAGGAACCGGTCGTTGATGTTGCGGCCCTGATGGGGGAGGACGCCCCCGCCTCCTCAGAGGGAGCTGCGTTAGCTACAACGACAGATGCCTCCGAAGAGGTCTTCTTTGTTGATGATGATGAAGAGACCCGTGAAGGGGTGGCTCAGGCGCTCCAAGAGAGAGGCTATCGTACCACCCTTTTTGCCGATGCCGCCAGTTTCACTGAAGCGGTTGCTGCGGCACAAGAAAAACAAGATCGTCCGATCCTTCTGATCGATCTGATTATGCCACGCAAGGATGGTGGTGGAATTCTTGGGGGCCTTGAACTGCTTGAGCAAGTCCGCGAATCGGCCCCAGAGTTTCGGACTCTGGTGCTCTCGGATCATCCCAATGATGAGGCCGAACATCGTGTGCGCCAGCTTGGAGTTCCCGCGGTTATCACCAAACCGAAAAAGAGCGATGTGCGTGGTGAGCGCGGAATAGCCGCACTGGCAACGCTTGCTGAGACCCTTGAAGCCCTGCTTGCGACGGTGCCGACAGAGGCCGCTGATTCGCCTAAAGCTGATGGTCTTTTTAATCTGGGTGCCGAACTGCGTAGCGAATTTGGCGAGAGCAGCGATTCCGGGCGCGGAGAGAAGGGGCCTGAAACTCCGGGACTTTTCCTTTTGCGCGGGATGTTGCAGGAACTTAATAATCCCTCTCTTGGTGGTGGGATCATTCTTCTGGTCCTTCGTTTCGCCAGTGAACTGATGAACCGAGCGGTCATCTTTCTGGTTAAGGATGATGAGGTTGTCGGTCTTGGTCAGTTCGGCATCGAGTCAACGGAGGAATTGGCGGATGTGCGGGTGCGACGGATGAAGATCCCGCGCTCGGAACCGTCGGTTTTTGCTCAGGTGGTTGACGAGATGGCACCGATGAAGACGGCCCTTTCTGACTCCCCTTGGGATCAGTATTTGCGGGATCAGCTTGGTGGCGGGACGCCGCAGGAGCTCTTTCTCGGGCCGTTGATCAGCGAGGGCCGGGTTGTGGCCGTTCTTTATGGTGATAACCTTCCCGAGCAGAGTAAGATCGGAGATACCGAATCTCTTGAGATATTCCTCTCCCAGGCCGGTTTGGCCATGGAGAAGGCCCTTCTGGAGCGGCGCCTGCGCGTCAAAGAAGTTGCAGGATAAGGAGCGGTAGCGGTGAGCAAGAAAATCTTGATCGCAGAAGATTCGACGACCATGCGCTATCTGATCGTCTCGACGATTTCGGCGATGGGCGACTTCGATATCCTTGAAGCGGCCAACGGTTTTGAAGCCTTGCGCATTCTTCCCCGTGAAAAAGTTGATCTGGTTTTGACCGATATCAATATGCCGGATATCAACGGTCTGGAGTTGGTCAGCTTTGTTCGCAACAACCCCCACTACAAGACCACCCCTCTGATTATTATCAGTACTGAAGGGAGCGAAAGGGACCGGGAAAAGGGTCTCTCGCTTGGTGCTGATGCCTATCTGGTCAAACCGTTCTCCCCCGAAGAGTTGCAGGGGCTGATTCGTCGTTTTCTCGAGTAGGAGAGCTGCGTGGACGATACGTCATCATCGCGGGCCATCAAAGATTTTCTCGCCGAGGCCGAAGAGATCATTGAAAAGCTCAATCTCGATCTTGTCACCCTTGGCGACAGTGCCGAGAGTGGCGATTATGACCCCGAGCAGCTCAACAGTATTTTTCGTGAGGCCCATTCTCTCAAAGGGCTCTCCGGGATGTTCGGTTTTAACGACATCTGTGATCTTGCCCATCACATGGAGAATCTTCTTGACAGCCTGCGCCTGGGGAAGGTCAGCCTTGATGCTCAGGTGGTTGAGGTCCTTTTTGCTTCCCTTGACAGTTTGACCCGGCTGGTCAATGGCAAAGGGGACGACGAGGCTTTTACCCTTGATGTTGCCCCTATTATGGCGCAGCTTGAAGCGGTTTTGAGTGGGAAGCCGGATACTGAAACGTCGCTTTTGGCCGGGATCGATCCGGCGATCCTTACCGTTTTGACTGAGTATGAGGAACATCGACTCAGTGAGAATCTGAAGAAGGGTCGCAACCTGCTGCGGGTCAAAGCAAACTTTAATCTGTCGAGTTTTGATCAGGATCTGGCTGAACTTTCCGATTTGCTCAAAGGACAGGGTGAGGTAATCAGTACGCTCCCTTGTGCCGGGGACTCCATCGAGCATCTCACCTTTCAGCTTATCTTTGGTACCGCCAGCAGTCCTGAAGAGATCACGGCTCTGGTCGATGCCGAGGGGACCACAGTTGAGCTGCTACGGGGAGAACAAGAGAGTGCTGTCTCTCCTGACGATCTCCAAAAGGGCGCGGTGGCTCTCGAGACGGCATCTCCCCCTGCAGCGACAGTTGCTCCGGCGGTTGAGGCTGAGGAGTCCAGTTCCCTGCGCTCAATCAGTCGCACCGTGCGGGTCGATATCGATAAACTCGATACCCTGATGAATATTGTCGGTGAGTTGGTCCTCTCCAAGGGGGCAATTTTCAGCCTCGCCGATCAGATCAAGGCGTCCGGGGTTCTTGAGCTTGGGACCGAATTACAAAAAGCGACCCGGCTTTTAGAGCGTCGTCTCGACGAGCTACAAAAGGGGGTGATGGAGGTCCGCATGGTTCCCGTCGCCCAGCTCTTTGAAAAGATGATCCGGATCGTTCGTCGGGTTGCCGGAGAACATGGTAAAAAGGTGGGGATTGATCTTCGTGGTGGTGAGACCGAGCTTGATAAACTGATCGTTGAGGATCTCTCGGACCCGCTCATGCACATTATCCGCAACGCCATCGACCATGGTATCGAGACGGTAGAAGAGCGTATCGCTGCCGGTAAACCCGAGAAGGGGACGATCTGCCTCTGGGCCTCCCAGAAGGGGAACCATGTCGTTATCGAAGTGCGTGATGACGGGCGTGGGATCGACCCTGAGAAGGTACGGCGCAAAGCGGTGGAAAAAGGACTGATTGCCGCCGATGCCGAACTGACTCGCGAGGGAGTGTATGATCTGCTCTTTACGCCCGGGTTCTCTACCCGTGACGAGGTCAGTGACCTCTCGGGGCGCGGGGTCGGGATGGATGTAGTGCATAACAACATCGCAGCCCTCTCCGGGATGATCGAAATGGAGAGCGAAGTGGGGCAGGGGACGACCCTCTCCATCACCCTGCCGATCACCCTGGCGATCATCAAGGCCTTGGTTGTGCGGATCAGCGGCAAAACCTATGCGATTCCGATTAACGCTGTTCTTGAGACGCTGATGATTGAGCACAGCGCGATCCGCACCATTGAGCGGCGTGAGGTGATCGAGTTGCGCCAGAGTACCTTGCCGTTGTTGCGGCTGAGTGAAGTCTTCGATCTGGAGGGTCCGCAGGTTGCCACCGACCGCAGCTTCATCGTTGTCATCGGAATGGCTGAGAAAAGGATGGGGGTGGTGGTCGACGAACTGGTCGGTCAGCAGGATGTGGTCATCAAGTCGCTTGGGGGAGCGCTCTCTTTCGTGCGCGGGATCGCTGGTGCGGCCGATCTCGGCAACCAGAAGACGATCCTTGTGCTCGATGTCGGCGGGCTGATGAGCGAGGCCCTGCGCGGGGATAATGCGCTCTATGTATGAGTCGTTCTATGGATTGCAGGAACGCCCTTTCAGCAAGACGCCGGATCCGCGTTTTCTTTTTCTGAGCCGGACGCATCGCGAGGCGTTGGCACGTCTGCTCTATGCGGTGGAAGAGCGTGATCTGGTCCTGCTGACTGGAGAGATCGGCTGCGGTAAGACGACTCTGTCTCGGGCGCTGATGGACGAACTCGACGAACGCTTCCGAGTCATGCTCTTTATCAATCCGCGCCTGACCCCGATGGAATTTATTCGAGCGCTGGCGATTCGTCTCGGGATTGCCGAGCCCGCCCGTTTTAAGACCGACCTTCTTGAAGAGATCGGGGCCGAGCTCTACCGCTGTTACGAGGACGATATCTGTCCGGTGCTGATCATGGACGAGGCCCAGCTGGTTCCGCATAAGGAGACGTTCGACGAAATCCGTTTGCTGACCAATTTTCAGCTCGATGATCGTAACTTGCTCAGTGTTGTTTTGATGGGACAGCCGGAGCTTCGTAAGCGTCTGGCGCATCGCGCCTATGAGCCTTTGCGGCAACGGGTCGGGATGCAATACGATCTGCTCCCTCTGGGAGAGGAAGAGGTCGCTGAATATTTGGCTCACCGGCTCATGGTGGTCGGAGGGGATCCCGATCTCTTCCTTCCTGAAGCGGTTGTGCGGATTCACCTTTACTCAGAAGGAATTCCACGTAAAATCAATCATGTGGCCTCGTTGTCACTTCTCGAAGGATTTGGCCGGGAGGCAACACGGATCGACGCCGATATCCTCGATGCGATCATTGCTGAAGTGGATCTTTCAGGGGGGCAACCCGCAAAGGGTAGCTGACCTTTCAGATCGTGCCGGGGAGGCCCGGAGAACGGTAGTGGATTAAGATATGGATCTGGCTGAAATCCGCAAAAAAGCAAAAAACGCCAAAAAGGGGGAGCCCCTTGAAAAAATGGCCCCTGGGGTGGAAGCTTCCCGGGCTCAAGGGTCGATTCAGGGGGCGCCGCTCCCTGTCCCGAGCGAGCCGGAACATCCTATTGTGCCGGCCCCTTCTCTTCCTGAGAACGATCTTCCAGAAGTTGCGGTACCGTCACTTCCAGCCGATGGTCTTGACGATCTCTTCGCGTGGAGTCCTGAAATGGAACTTGCCACCGAAGAAGTGTACCAGCAGGGGCTTGCCAGTCGCGATGAAGAGGAGGACGAAGATCTGCGGCGTTGGCTTGCGTTTTCCCTCGGCGAAGAGGAGTATGCCCTTGACATTGAAGGGATTCAGGAGATCATCAAGCCTCGTGATGTGACCGATATTCCTCGGGTTCCCGACTTTATTCTCGGAATTATCTCGTTGCGGGGGATTATCATCCCGGTTTTTGATTTGAAGAAGCGTTTGAAGTTGGGGCAGGTCGATATCAGCACCTCTGCTCGTATCGTTGTCTGTCGTCAAGGTGATCGCTGCGCTGGTCTTCTTGTCGATCGTATTACCCAGGTCTTGTCAATGCCTGCAGGGAAGATTGAACCGCCACCGGCAGTTCTCTATGGCCTCGACAGGGCTCTGGTTGAGGGGGTTGGGCGGCATCAGGGTCGTATGATGATCCTGCTCAATCCGGTCAGTGTGCTCGATGCTGAATTGACCTGATTCATTATCTGGAAAGGAGCTGTCCCGATGTCCAAAAAGAAGATTCTTATCGTCGAGGACGAAGAGAGCTTGCTCAAACTTGAAAGCATTCTTCTGACCTCCAAAGGCTATGAAGTGCGAGGCGTGGCCAACGGACAGGCTGCGTTGGATGTTCTCGCCGAGGAGAAGCCGGATCTGGTTCTGCTTGATATTATGCTCCCCGAACTGGATGGTTTTGAAGTCTGCCGGCGCATTAAGAGCGACGAGGCGACTCGCAATATTCCGGTGGTTATGCTCACGGCGAAGAAGAGTCGCGAGGATATGGCCAAAGGTGAGAAGGTCGGTGCTGACTGGTATATTACCAAACCGTTCAAATCGGCGATGGTGATTGAGACGATTCAGAGGTTCCTCTCCCGATGAACCCTGCTGTTAGCACCGAAGCTTCTGCAAAAGAGACCACCACGGTCCGCCAGGAGATCCAGCTCGCCTGTTTTCGGGTCGGTGAGGCGCTCTACGCTCTTGATATTATGCGGATCAAGGAGATCATCCGGCCTCAGAAACTGACCCCGGTACCGAAGGCCCCTCCCTTTGTTGAAGGGGTGATCAATCTGCGTGGTGCCGTGATCCCGGTGGTCGATCTGCGCCGTCGCTTCGAACAGCCCTCTGTTGAGACGGGACGCAAGACCCGTGTCATCATCTGTTCGCTTTCGGGGAAAATTCTCGGTCTGGTGGTCGATGAGGTCGCCGAGGTGCGACGTTATGCTCGTCACGAAATCCAACCCGCCCCCCGTTTTCTCAAAGGCCGCGGTGCCCAGTTCTTTCTTGGGGTCTGCCGCCACAACGACGATCTGATCATGTTGCTGGACCTGCCCCGCATTCTCTCCAGCGATGAAAGGATCGATATGGAAGCGATTCGCGAAAGCGCGTTGCTCCCCTGATGTCCAATGTGGGCGTCGTATTGAAGAGGTTTCCATGATCGCTTCCTGTCCGGCTTGTACTGGCCGCTTTAATCTCGATCGTCAACGTTTTTCCGGCAAGAGAGTGACCTTGCGTTGTCCCCGCTGTCGCAAGGTTTTTCAGGTAGAGGTTCCGTCTCCTCCCGCAGATCTAGACCGCCGTTCGGTTATGGTGGCCCATGCTGATGAAGAACTTTGTGCCACCATTGGTGAACTTTTACAGCGTGACGCTATTACCCATACCATCTGTCGTGATGGTGAGACAGCGTTAAAACAAATGGAGGCAAATCCTCCCCAGGTGGTGATTGCTGATGTTGCTCTTCCTGGACTTTATGCTTTTGAAGTGGTTGAAAAGGTTCGTAGCCGTCCTGGCCTTGAAAATGTACGGATCATTCTTCTCTCCTCGGTCTATAACAAGACAGCATACAAACGGACCCCAGCCTCTCTTTACGGGGCCGATGATTACATCGAGAAGCATCACCTTCCCACTGATCTGGTCCCCAAAGTTTTTGCACTGATGTCCCGGTCTGAAAGTACGACGTTAGCGGTTGCCACTTCGTCTCCTCCTCCGGCACCGATGGAGGAGAAACCGGTGACTCCCGATACTTCCTTTGCCGAGATCGATGCGATTAATGAACGTATCCAGCAGGCCGAAGAGAGTGAAATCGCTGCAAGCAGTGACGGTGATGCTGCGGAAAAGGCGAGGCGACTGGCTCGTATCATCGTTTCGGATATCGCGCTTTACAGCCAGTCTCGAGTTGAAGAGGGCATTCGACAGGGAACCTTCTTTGATCTACTCGCCAACGAGATCGCCGAAGGGCGTCGCCTCTATCTGGAGAGGGTGGGGACAACCCTCTCCACTGACTATCTCGAAGAGGCGTTTGCAACCTTTATTGCCCGGCGCCGCCAGGAACTTCTCGGCTAGGAGTGTGTCGTGACGTCACTGACCCATGAGACCATGCAGGAGATAATGACCCGTCTCTGTCAGGGGGAGGAGGAGGAGCGGCTCCAGGCTTTGCGCACCTTCGGTGTTGAAGGGGCCGAGGCGTCATCTTCGATTCTCTATCAGGCTTTAGGAGATGAGAGCTGGCGGGTTCGTAAAGAGGCGACGGAAATCTTCCTTGCTCTGCCGGCTGCGGGGAGTCTCGCGGGCGAAATTATCGAACTGCTACATTCGCAGGAGAACGCGGGGCTTCGCAATGCGGCGGCCGAAATTCTGGTGCGTCTTGGAGGCGAAGCGGTTCCGTTTCTTTGTGATGAAGCAAACTGTTCCGACCATGATGTGCGTAAGTTTGTCCTCGATATTCTCGGCGACATCGGTGATTCCGCCACCGTTCCGGTTCTTGTCGCCGCACTTAATGACTGTGATGAGAACGTCCGTGCCTCGGCGGCGGAAAATCTTGGCAAATTGAAGGCCTCCGAGGCGATTCCGGCTCTGTTTGAGGCACTGGCGACACCGGATCTCTTGCTGCGTTTTACCATCCTTGAAGCGTTGGGACAGATCGGGGAGGAAGTGTCGGTCGTCCCACTTCTTCCCTTGGCCAATGAGACCCTGCTGCGTAAAGCGCTCTTTGATTGTCTGGGAAAAATAGGCGATGCCGAGGCGGTTCCTCTGTTGGGCGAAGGTGTCAAAGATGGCGCCCGCAATGTCCGCACAGCAGCGTTGATGGCGCTTTATCGCCTCTCAGGTAAATTCCCTGAAATGGTCAAGAGCACCCTCTGCCGCGGTGGCGCTGAGAGCCTCTTTGAGGCCCTTGATTCCCACGATAACGCAGTGCGTCGGGCGGCGATTGAACTTTCTGGGCTCTGTGGTGATGGCCGCTTGGCCGTGGCACTGCTTCCTCTTTTTGACGTGGAGGAGTTGCGTGAAAGTGCGGCGGCGGCGGTGATTCGTCTTGGGCATGCGGCGGCCGAGCCTCTGCGTGGTCTCTGGCCTGCTGCGCCGCCACGCCAGCGTGCTTATTTGACCTATCTTTTCGGTGAGGTCGGGTACGAAGGTGTTGATGATTATCTCTGTGATGCTCTTGCGGCCGAAGATGCAGATCAGCGTCAGATGGCGGCACATGCCCTCGGGCAACGGGGCAATCCCGCGGCTGTATCTCGTTTGCTGGCGGCGTTGGAGGATGAGAGCAACGATGTGAGAGAGATGGCCTGCGTTGCTCTGGGCCGTATCGGAACGCGCAATCCCTCCGACATGATTGCTGCGGTGACTCCGTTACTTGAGCGTGAGGAGGAGAGTTTACGGACCTTTGCGGCTCGTATCCTCGGCGAGCTTGACCATGGTGACGTCGAGCGTCTCCTTTCGTTGGCACTCAAAGATGTCTCGGCCTTGGTCCGGAGGGCGGCTATCCGAGCTTTTGACGGGCGTGGTGGTGAGGAGCGGGTCGGAACCCTGGCGCTGGCTTTGACCGATGAAGATAGTGACGTTCGTCGTCTCTGCTGTGAATCTCTCGGTAGTTGCGGAAGTCAGAAGGCGGTTGAGGCGCTCTCGTCGGCGTTGAAAGATGATGACATCTGGGTTCGCGTGGCGGCGATTCGCGCTTTGGGGCAGCTCGGTGGCTCCAGGGCGATGGAGCTGATTGAAACCGCCCTGAACGAGCCGGTGGGGATCGTGGCGATTACCGCCCTTGAAACTCTCGCGACTCTTGAAGGAGAGGCCGCGTTCACAGCGATGCTTGCCGCCTTGAGGCATGTGGATGAAGAGGTGGTGAACGTGGCGGTGCGTTTGCTGAGTGAGACCGGTAGAAACGACTGGCTTGAATCATGGCAAGAGACGTTGTTGAATCATCGTCATTGGGAGGTTCGCTGCAGTTTTGCCCGGGCGCTGGCGGCGTTTCAGCCTGTTGTGGCGCGAAAGCTTCTTGAGGCCCGTTTGCTGGTCGAAGGGGAGGAGCTGGTGCGGCAACAGCTTACCGACCTTTTGGCTGATCTCGACGCGTAGCAGGGAGAGCGTTTATGCTCTTTTTTACCCCTGAAATTTCGATGAACTCTGAGGAGTTTCGCCTGCTGCGTGACTTTGTCTACCACTATTGCGGGCTTCATTTTACCGAGGAGTCGAAGTATCTTCTCGAAAAGCGCCTTGCCAAGAGGTTGCAGCATCACCAGCTCAAGGGCTTTAAGGATTATTACTACCTTCTGCGCTACAGCCCCTCCAAGGACCAAGAGTTGACTGAGGTGATCGATGCTTTGACCACCAACGAGACTTACTTTTTCCGCGAAGAATTTCAACTTCGCACCTTTACTCAAGAGATCCTCCCTGAGATCCGTAAGCGTAAAGAGGCCCAAGGGGAGAAGACGATCCGGATCTGGAGCGCCGGCTGCTCCTCGGGAGAAGAACCTTACACCATTGCCATGTTGATCCTCGATCTCCCCGCTTTTCACGATTGGAAGGTCGAGATCGTCGGGACCGATATCAGCCAGAGAGTGCTGCAAATTGCCCGCAAGGGGCATTATGGTGATTCCTCCTTCCGCACCACCGATCCCTTGATCAAACAGCGCTACTTCAGCCCGGCCGAAGGAAAGTACCGGGTTGCCGACCGGGTTCGTGAACTGGTGACGATCAGTCACCTTAATCTCTTTGATGCGCCTCGAGTTTCACTTCTGGGTCGGATGGATGTTGTTTTCTGCCGTAATGTCATCATCTACTTTGATATGATGGCCAAGAAAAAGGTCGTAGAGAGTTTCTATAACCGGCTGCGTCCCGGCGGCTTCTTGCTCCTTGGGCATTCCGAGTCGCTGATGAATATCACCAACTCCTTTGCGTTGCGTCACTTTGCTCATGACATGGTCTATCAGCGTCCTGAATTGGGAGGACCGGGGAGTGGACTTCCATGAGTGAGCGCGTCCGGGTCCTTGTCGTTGACGATTCGGCCTACAATCGGAGGACGATCATCAAGATGCTCGAATCGGTCCCCGGTGTCGAGGTGGTCGGTTATGCCTGCGATGGTGAAGAGGGACTACGTAAGGTTGTTGATCTCAAGCCGGATCTGGTGACCCTCGATCTTGAAATGCCGCGCATGGATGGTTTCACCTTCTTGCGTATCGTTATGCAGTCTCGGCCGACGCCAGTGATTGTTGTCTCGGCCCGTGCTGAAGATGCGAATGTCTTTCGTGCTCTGGAATTTGGCGCGGTTGAGTTTGTCGCCAAACCGTCGGCGCGGATTTCGCCGGAACTTTTCGAGATTCGCGATGATCTTGTTCGCAAAGTTCTGACCATTGCCCGCACCGACATGCGCAAGATCCTAAAACGCTCGGTGGTGACTGACTTCCCGCCGGCGGCAGCGACGCCGGCTAAGCTGACCCCTGAGAGGTGTGTCGATTTTGCCGATGAAGGGGTTCTACAGGTTGTGATCGGTTCCTCGACTGGCGGGCCGCCGGCGTTGCAGACGATCTTTTCGGCGCTACGGGAGAAATTACCGGTCGGCTTTGCCATCGCACAGCATATGCCGTCGGGGTTTACCCGTGCCTTTGCTGAACGGCTCAACAAGTTCAGTCCCATGGAGATCCGTGAGGCGCGTCATGGTGATCCGATTCTCCCGGGGCAGGTTTTGATCGCTCCCGGAGGTAAGAACCTGCTTTTCCGTCGTCGGGGTGAAAATGTCTACGCTTTGGTCGATGATCCCGAGCCGGGGCAACGTTACGTTCCCTCTGTCGATAACCTTTTCACCTCAGCGGCGAAGGTTTTTGGCGACCGCCTCCTTGGGGTGGTGTTGACCGGAATGGGAAATGATGGGGCAAAAGGGACCCGCGCACTGGCTTCTGTGGGGGGCAGGGTGCTGGCCGAATCGGAGGAGAGTAGTGTTGTCTTTGGGATGCCGAAGGAGGCGATCGCCACCGGTCAGGTCGACAAGGTTTTGGCTCTGTCGCGGATGGCCCCGGAAATTTTGCGGCGTTGCTCACGCTCTTGAGTGAGGGACTCTCTTGAAAAAGTGTAAAAAGTAGAAATTTTGAAGCGGTACTGCTAGGATAGCCTGCGCAATCGTGAACGGTGCGAGGAGATGAATACATGAGTGAAGAAGATAAGGGCTCGGTCAAGAAAGCTGAGGAGTTTCTTCAGGTTTTCAAAAAGGGGGCGGAATTTACCCAGGAGCTCCTCAAGGAGAACGAGCGTCTTCGTTACCAGATTCTCCAACTTGAGAAAAACGAAAGACCTGAAGATGATGGGGATGCCAGTAGTGAGACCCTGCGTTTGCGACAGCGGGTCGAGGAGTTGGAGCAGCAGAAGGATGAAATCCTCACCCGCATCCGTCAGGTGGAAGAAGAGAATCACGACTTCGCCAATCGCTATGTCGAGGTCGAGAGCGAGAATAATATGCTCGCCAACCTCTATATCGCTTCCTATCAACTCCATTCGACGCTCGATTTTCGAGAGGTCTTACAGATTATCACCGAGATTGTCATTAACCTGATCGGTGCCGAGGAGTTCGGGATCCTTCTTCTTGATGAAAAGACCAACAAGCTTCTCGGGGTGGTTGGTGAAGGGATGGAGGTCACTGATCTGCCGCAAGTCAATATCGGTGACGGTATCATCGGCCAGATGGCGAAGACCGGTGAGAACTACTTTATCGATGATATGGAGGACTACGAGTTTGACCCCCTCCATCCGATTGTCTGCATTCCGCTGAAGATCAAGGAGCATGTTATCGGTGTTATTGTGATCTACAAGCTCCTTGAACAGAAAGCGCGTTTTGCGGACGTTGACTATGAACTTTTTACCCTGCTGGCCGGTCATGCCGCGACGGCGATCTTCTCCTCGAAACTCTACTCCGAGTCTGAGCGGAAGCTGTCGACCATTCAGGGTTTTATCGATCTTCTGACCAAATAAGCCGGAGGGTTTCATGTCCACATACAAGGTTTTGATCGTTGAAGATTCCCCCACCATGCGCCAACTCATCGTTTTTGCGCTCAAACGGATCCGTGGGTTGGAGATCGTTGAAGCGAACGACGGCGTCGATGGTTTGAAAAAACTCTCGGCGGAGAAATTCGACCTCATCTTCACCGATATTAACATGCCGATCATGGATGGCCTGAAACTGGTCAGTCTGGTTCGCAATGATCCCGGCTACAAAGAGGTCCCCATCGTCATCATCACTACCGAGGGGGCAAGCGAAGATCGGGATCGGGCACTGGCGCTCGGGGCAAACGACTACATCACCAAGCCGATTCAGACGACCAAAATTCTTGATGCCGCCAAGCGATTGCTCAATCTTGGCGCCTGATCTGCCGTCTTTCGGGCTTCGGGGTTGAAAAACGGGGGGAGCTTGTGCTACAAAACGATGCTTTTGCAAATCTACTCTAAAAAAGAAGCAGGTCTAACAGGAGGCTCTTTTGTCCAAAGAAGAAGCGATTGAAGTCGAAGGCTCGGTAATCGAGCCCCTTCCCAATGCAATGTTTCGTGTCAAACTTGATAATGGGCACATCGTTCTCGCCCATATCTCCGGCAAGATGCGAAAATTCTATATCCGTATTCTCCCCGGCGACCGGGTGACGGTGGAACTCTCCCCCTATGATTTGACCCGGGGGCGAATTACCTACCGCGAGAAATAACGAAGATTTGCGCCCCGTTGCGGACTCTCCGTTCGGGGCGCGTTCAGGGTGGTGGGGAGATTTCCCCGCACAGGATGAGACGAGTATGCCGGCGGATGCCGGTTTTCCTGTTTATTGCCGATGCGTCGCATGGGAGTTGGACATATGCAAGAACGTTACAGTGCCGGTGAAATCGAGAGCCGTTGGCAGCAGACCTGGGCCGAGAAAAAGAGCTTTCAGGTGACGGAAGATTCAGAGCGCCCCAAGTACTATCTGCTCGAAATGTTCCCATACCCTTCCGGTCGTATTCA
>PKUF01000078.1 GCA_002869635.1 Desulfuromonas sp.
ACAATATTACGAACCTTCTCCAAAGGGGAACGAACTTGAGACCCTATCAGGAGATAGACCCCGAGACAGGCAAAGAAAAGCCCGCCAAAGCCAGTCACAAAACCGGTCACGATGCTAGAGGTCGTGGCCGAATGAGAAATCTCGTCAACTGTCCCAAGGGCCGCCAGAAGATCCCGCGTATCATAACGAACAAAAAGAACTCCTGAGAGTTCACCACTTTGGCTTCTGGCATGACAACGGACGCAATCATGCTCTAGATAGTGCGCTCGCGCAAGAAGCAGACTTTCTGACTCTTGTTTCTGGAAGATTTGCCGATTGTTCCCTGTCGCCCCTGTGAAGAGGGTCGATTCAAGCTCCGTTGACAATTGTTCCTTACGGCTTGAAAAAACGACCTTCCCCGAGGGGTTGGTTAAACCAATCTCCTGCACCCCTTTGATTTTGCCAAGGTCGTTGAGAATTCGGGCAAATACCTGCATCTCCCCACGTTCCAAAGAGCCTCGAGTGCCAGTTTCTAGACTGGTAAATACATTGAGGGCCCGTTCATACGCGACCTTTTCCAGAGAGCTCCCGAATTCTTTGGTGATATGCGAGACGACACTCACCGTCCGCTGCGTCGCGATCCACCCCGCAATCCCGAAAGAGACCACGAGCACAAGCAGGAGAAAACTGCTTACCTTGATCTGGATATTCATTCGCATCGCACGCACCCCCTACGAAGAAGAACCTTCGGTCTCCCCCTCGTTAAAACGATAAAAAGGATAATTTTTATGTTGGGCGAATTCCGGACGAGCACAGCCGACACAAACACCCCCCGCCCGTACACACCAATTGACCCCTCCGTTCCAACCCCGCAAGGAGCAATCGGCGTGAGTGATGGGTCCTTGACAACCAAGCTTGAACAGACACCCCTTATCTCCCGGATGCCGGGCGAACTCCTGAACCTGATATTTGGCAAAAAAGGGGCACTGGTCGTGAAGCAGACCTCCATAGAACGCGCGAGGGCGGCCAAGCTCGTCCGTGGGCAGAGAACCTCCGCGCACAAGCTGCATAAGCGTCCCCACAATCCAGGCAGGGTGAACCGGACAGCCCGGTAGAGAGAACTGTGGCGTCTGGACCTTTTTCCCTTTAAGAAAGGAGGAGACACCGACCGCACCGGTCTGATTCTCTTCTCCGCCAGGGATCCCTCCAAAACAGGCACAAGATCCGACATTCACCACGGCTTGAGCCCCGCGCGCCGAACGCAGAAGGAGATCGTTGAACGACTCCTCTCCTAACATGCAGGCATGAGGCATCCCTGCCGGAACGGCCCCTTCCACCACAAGAATCCGGCGTTCTTCCTTCAACGCCTGTTCCAGACATCCTTGGGCTGCGACACCCGTGGCAGCCGCCAACGTCTGATGAAAATAGAGGCTCAAGTAGCGAGTAAGGAGGTCGGCAGGAGAAGGACTTTCCGAATTAAGCAAGCTCACCGAACAGCCAGAGCAGGCCTGCCCCTGCAGCCAGAGCACGGGAGCCCGCCCCGTCGCAAGAAGCTCCAAAGCCTCGGCCACCTCGGCAAGCGCGACGGGCTGCAACCCGAGAAGGCCAATTAGCAGCCCGGCATCCTTAAGAAAGGTTCGGCGCGTTATTGACATGATCTTCCCTTTTCTAATGAATGGCGCAGGCGATGCACGGATCGAAAGAACGAACAACCCGTGCCGCCTCAAGGCCCTGACTCTCTCTGGCGACCGAGGTTCCGATCAGAGCCGTTTCAACTGGCCCTTTGTCCCCTTTTTCACCCGCGGGTGAAAAATTCCAGGTGCTTGGGACAATGCACTGATAACGGCGAATGCGTCCCTTCTCAACATGTATCCAATGCCCCAATGCACCTCGCGGCGCTTCTATCAACCCCTCCCCTTGCCCCGAAAGGGAAGGACCATAGCTAGACACGGTCGCTTCCCCCCCACGTAAGCGATCAAGCCACTCCTCCATCCTCCGGGCAATCCAAGCTGTCTCGAGCGCCCGGGCCAGATGCCGCCCCATCACACTGTTGAGTTCCGCCTCTTTCCATCCCAGTCGACGCAACTGCTGCGTCAGGGGAAATACGTTATGGTGGGCGGCAATCAGAAGACGGGCAAGAGGACCGACCTCGCAGGCACTCCCCCCATACCTCGGTGCTTTAAGCCAAGAATAGCCCCCCTCTTTCTCGGGGTCAGGCTCGGTCACCCCTACCGATGGATGTTTCGGTGCCCCATCTCGATAACGACTGTAACGAGTTCCCTCACGAATCAAGGAAAGATCGAGGGAATGCAATTGACCCTCGTTTAGAAAACCGGAAGGGAGGAAATCGTGACCGTTCTCATCAAAAACACCGAATGAAAGATAACTTTTCACCCCCGCCCCCATTCGACGATATGCCGGAAAAAGCTCTGCCGCTCGTTGAACATCAGGGAGATAGACATCGTCTACAAATTGGCGCACCCGAAGAAGACGGGTGCGGAAGTTTTCGACGACATCCGCCTGGACCGAACTTGTGACCCCACCGGCGACCAAGGTGGCGGTATGCGGCATCTTGCCTCCGAACAAAGCCGCCATCTTGTGCGACTCTTTGCGGATTTCAAGAGATTGAAGATAGTGCTCAAGCGCCTGAATGTTCCATTTTTGGTCTTTGGGGTAGTCCCCCTCAAGATGAGGGAGAAAGGGAGCAACAGGAAGGATTTTGCGTGAGGAGATTTCTTGCTCCGCCCACCCTTTGAGATGATTAAGAGTACTGTTAGAACCACGGTAATCGAGAAGGGATTCAATCCGGATGAAATCGAGAGCGCTAAGCTGATAGAAATGAGTCAGGTGACTGGCGATGAAATTGGCCCCAAGAATCAGGTTCCGTTGGAGGCGGGCGTTTTCCGGAATTTCGATGGCAAAAGCGTTTTCCAGCGCTTCGCAGGAAGCAATGCCGTGGCTGACAGGACAAACGCCACAGATGCGCTGAGTAATGACGGGAGCGTCAAAGGGGTCGCGACCCGTCAGGACCGCTTCAAAACCTCTGAACATCTCACCACGGGACCAGGCATCAACGATTTCCCCTCCCTGATTTTCAGTGTCAATTCTTAGATGACCTTCAATCCGCGTGATCGGATCAATCACCATTCTTGTCATAGAGTCTCTCCCTCAAGAGTAAAGGAGAGACTAGCACAATCAAAACCAACAATTAAACAGTGTTTTTATTTGCCGTATACAATATTTCAAAAAAGACTCTCTGCTTGCGTCTCTCTTCGCTTTTCACGAAAAATCGGCTCGTTAAGGACAATCTATGGCAGCAGATGCTCCAACGGAATTTTTTTCGCTTCACTTCGTAAAATAATCAAGTTCCCCCCGAAACATCGGAGCACTGTTACGCAACATGTGGCTCAAAAAAAGGGGGCAATCTTCGTGATCCTCAGTACGACAGTAGCGCCTCCGGGTCCGGTTATTTAAGGAAGAGGCGTCACAGCTAAGCCGACAACTCTCGGTCTCAGATCGGAAGTAGGGGCAGAGCAGAGCAACGCTCAAAGGGAGCTGCAGCATCGCAGACATCGGTGGTACTCCTTTCTTTTCTTCTCATCATGTTACGGCAAAACTAAATTCCCCACGTTAGAGAAACGTCAACATCGCGTCATCTTTATGTGAGATTCAAAACAAAAACGCCCCCGGCTGCTCAGGCAATCGGGGGCGTTTTGTCATGATGGATCGAGAAAGAGGAAGCTACCCTTTTATTTTCTCCTCAAGAAGCTGAGCCGCCTCTCTAACCTTGAAGCCGGCGTGGATCAAGCCCTCAACCGCGGCGAGCAAGGCGACCGGATGCGGACTTTGCCAGACGTTACGTCCCATAACGATCCCCTTGGCCCCCTGCTGCAGGGCGTTGTAAATCATCTCAAGGGTGTCGAGGTCGGTCTCGCATTTGGGACCACCGGCGATCATCACCGGTACCGGGCAACCGGCGGTAACCTTCTCGAAATCGGTCTCGGTGTAGTAGGTTTTGATGATGTCGGCGCCATGCTCGGCCCCGACCCGCGCCCCAAGCGCGATAAATTTAGGATCCTTCTTCTTCTCTTCGTTGGTCTTGCCAAGCCCCATCACCCCAAGCAGCGGCACATTCCATTTGTGACAGGCGGTGGCGGTCATCGCCGTATCGACGAGGGTCTGATGCTCAAAGTCGGAGCCGATAAATGCCGAAACGGCGACGGCATCGGCACCGAGAGAGAGCGCCTCCTCGACGGTCGAGGTGATCCCCTCATGGGTCAGATCGGGTCCAGCGATGGTCGCAGCGCCACTGGCGCGCATGATCACACCGGGTGAACCGGCCGGTTCAAACGCATGGGTATAAATTCCCTTGGTGACAAGCCAGGCATCGACTGTCCCGGTGGCGTCAAGTTCGCTCACCGTCTTTTGAATGTCGACGATACCGGTCATCGGACCGAGAGCCATACCGTGATCGATGGCAACAACGAGGCTGCATCCGGTCTCTTTACGGAAAATACGACGCAACCGGGATTCCATTCCATTCATCGCAATTCTTCCTTTCGAAAAATTCACATCACAAAAGCATGAGGACTAGAAGAGGACAATTCCCCGGATCATTTCCTGATTCTTTGCCCGCTCCACCGCATCAAGCATGCTGTCAAGGGTAAAGCGGTCAGAGATCAGGTCATCGACCACGATTTCGCCGCTGGCGATCAATTCTAGTGACTTGCGAAATTCATCAGGGGTCGCCGCAAAGGAGCCAGTGAGGTTGATCTCACAGTAGTGTAACCAGCGAGGATCAACGCTGATCGGCTGCCCTGCCGGAGGACCGCCGAAGATGTTGAAGGTACCACCATTGCGCACCAGCATCAAACTCTCTTCAATCACCTTGGGGATACCGAGAGAGGTGATGACAACCTCGGCGCCAGCACCACCGGTCAGCTCTTTGACCGCCGTTTTCAGATCTTGTTCGGCGACATTGATGCAGTGATCGGCCCCCATAGCGGCAGCAACATCGAGACGTTGCGGGAGAAGATCGGAGATGATCACCCGAGCTCCGGCCCACTTATTGACCTTGAGGTGAATCAGCCCCATCGGCCCGGCGCCAACGATCAGGACCGTATCCTCCGGCTGCACCCGATTGGCGCGCAGGGCGGCAACGCCACAGGAAAGGGGTTCGGAGATCACCGCCCGCTCAAAGGAGAGAGAAGCGGGGATTTTGACCACACCACCGGCGGCAACAATCTGCTTCGGCAGGCGGACGTATTCGGCGAACCCCCCTTCGATCCCATGCCCAAGGCCAAATTCATTCTCACAGAGGTTGTGGCGACCGCGGCGGCAATAGTAGCAGTCACCACACACAGCGATAGGATAGACCGCCACGCGATCACCAACCGCGAAGCCGCTGATCCCAACCCCAAGTTCATGCACCTCGCCGACCACTTCATGGCCGAGGATGGTTGGGAGCTCTTTCGGCAGTCCCTGCCCGAGAAGGGTCTTGATATCGGTGGCGCAGATACCCGACGCCTTGATCTTGACCACCATCTCCCCGGCAGCAGCGCTCGGCGTCGGGTACTCCTCAATACGGATATCGTTTTTGCCATGAACAACGGCAGCCTTCATTCATCCCTTCCTTTCCGAATTCCATCGTTTCACTTCCGCCATCAGGGCGGCCACCTTCAACGGGTCCCGGCTTCCCGGTGTCGACTCGACCCCGGAGCAGAGGTCGACCCCGTCGGGGAGGACCTCACAGAGACCGGCATAGACATTTTCAGGACGCACCCCTCCAGCGAGTAGGACCGGCACGCGACCACGAATGCTGTCGAGGACAGCACGGATCACCCCCCAATCGGCGGTGAGGCCAGTGCCGCCAAACTTCTTGGTGCCGGCAACGGTCGCGGCGGTGTCGAAGAGGAGCAGATCGACCCCGGCCTGCAGATAGGTTTCTACCTGTTGTCCCACCCCCGAGAGATCAACCTTTTCTCCTGCTGGGGGGAGATGAAGCGACTGCCAGAGCTGCAGCGTCGGCCAGTTTGCCTTCAATCGCCCGAGTAGAGCAACATCGGCAGGGGCGAGAAACTGCACCGCAAAAGGGTGCAAGGTCTCGATCATTTCCTGTAACCGCGCCTCCGGCATCTCAAAAACCAACGCCACAGGTGGGAGCGGCGGATTGGTAAAGAGGGGCTTCGCCTCTTCCACCGCCAGAGAACGAGGGGAGAAGGCGGTTTCGATCACCACTCCGAACCAGTCGGCCCCGGCCGCCGCCGCCAGTTCGGCGTCGGTGCGGCGGGCGGTGCCGCAAAGTTTAACCCTGGAGCCAACCGTCATGCTGGAAGATCCTCTCCACACCGTTTTCGATGATCCGCCCACCGACATTATCAACAGCGGTTTCTATAATCCGGCTTTCGGGGATCCCCTGAGTACGCAGGTACTTGAGAATCCGCTCGTAGGTCTCGTCACACTGGGTCAGGGCGAAGATGGTCGGTCCGACCGAACTCATCCCCGCAACCTCAGCGCCAATCTCACGGAAGGTGCTGATATAGCTGTAGATCGGAGCGCCGTTGACCCCGTGCTGCTCACACTCGGCCCGTTTTGAGCCGAGGAAGGTAAGATCGAACATGGCGTTGCCAATCCCCTTGAGGTCACCTTTGATCATCGCCGGTAGCATATCATAGAGAACAAGCTGTGACTTGACCCCCGACTGCATCGAGTCGAGATAACGAGCGCGCCGCAGCAACAGCTCAACCTCCGACTCGGCGGCGGTCTCCTTGCCGAGGAACTCATCCTCGAGACTAGGAACATCGGGGATAAAGACGATGCATTTGGTGTCGGGGAGCGGCACCCGGTAAACCATCTCGAGGTCATCGGTCCCAAGAACCCAACCGCCGTTGACCCCGGCCATGGCACCGATACCGGTCTCGAAGGCGGGCATCAGGTAACCGTTGTTGCGCGGGCTCTCTTCACAGGAGTGGTAGCCGACGATACGGCGTAACTCACGACCGTTAAAGGGGCGACCGAGGACCTCGTTGATCCCGATGCAGGCCGCGACCATCGAACCGATAGAGGAGCCAAGACCGACATGACGCCGCTTATGGTCGTGCAGTTCGATCTCAAGCCCGCCCGGCCAATCGAGGAGATTTTTAAAGATATGACAGAAGTGCTCCATGATCAGGGTCCGCTCGCCGTTAACGACAATCCCCGGCTCTTTGGTGGAGCGGACTTTGGCGTGGAAGTAGACCTGAATGGCGATACCGATCCCCCCCCGCCGGCACGGTCGAGGTTGAAGCGGTTCATGTCGAAAACGGTCGGATGAAGGCGGGCCGGAACGATGACCTCGACCTCCTTCTCAACCACCTCACTCACCGTGCGCGGCGTGACCCCGTAGCTCTCCAGCGGCCTGATAAAATCGTCCTGCCCCGGTGAAAACTCGTGCAGAACGGTAGTGATACGGTCAAAGGGGCCACCGATGATTCCGATCTCAAGGGCCATTTTCTCAGTCGCTGCGCACTCTTCTCTCTGTGTGTTCTCTTTTGCCATGATTCACTCTCTCCCGATTCGCAAGGCTAGTTATCAACGGGGGCCCGTAGAAACATTTCCGAGGGATGCTGGGCCTTCCCGGCTTCACATTACAGTCACTTGTTTTCCAGAACGGGATTGTGCTTCCGGAGGGAGCGTTTATGGTACAGATCACGTATACTTCTGTCAATCTGCTTTAGTTTTGATTAATTTGAGTTTCGTAGCACCAAAAACATCGTTATACATCCGTGTACAGAGGGCCGAAAAGATCGAGAGCGGTGAGATAAAGTCGGGTGTCGAACTCCCACTGAGCGTAGTCGGGGGCGATATGCTGACAGAGCTGGTAAAAGGGTTTGTCATGCCCCTTCTCCTTAAGATGGGCAAGCTCATGCACCACCACCATCTGCAGCGCTTCCAACGGCGCGACCTTAAAGACCGGGGCGATGCGGATCTCACGACGGATCTTGGTCCGCGTTCCCTGCTGCTTGGGGATGATGTGGTGCGCCCCAAGAGCGCTCTGCAACGGGTGAACTTTGGGGTCGTAGCGAACGCTCTGTAGCGGTGGAGTGTTGCGCAAAAAGCGGTTCTTCAGGGCGATGGCAAAATCGTAAAGACGCTTATCACTGGTGATCGTATGAGGCTGGGGAAACTTACGCAGCAGCGACTCTTGCAGACGCCCTTCACGGATCAGTGTCTCGACCTGAGCGATGATGTTGGCAGGATACCCTGCAAGATAGGGGAGTGACGACATGGCCGCGTGATCGGTAAAGGATTAAGGGTGACGGTGCATCTCTTTTGCCTCGGCGACAAAGCTGCCGAAGGAGACCTCCGCCGCCGGGAGGTGTCGATAGTTCGGACGCCGTCTGCTCCAAAGCTTGCGTAAAAGGCGGGTCATAAAGCGCAGCCGCAGCCGCAGGCGTGAAAGAAAGGTCGAAGGTGGAAGCGGCGGCAACATCGTACCCGGCGGCGGAGCGAGATGCAGTGTCACCGTGCCGACATCGTAGGACTCATGGTGCGGCCGCCCCCAATCGGCACGACGATCACAGAGTGCCGCGGTGGCAACCTCCTTGCTCATCAGAATGTATTCGTCCAGCCCGACCCTGTTTTTCAGCAGACGATGCAGCAGGATCACATCCTCCCCCGCCAACTCCTCAAGACCATGAACCTGCTTGAACAGCACCTCGCCGGGGTGAATAAACGCCTTGAGACGCAGATCAAGGACCCCCTGGCAGGCGTCGCAACGGCAACGCTCCACATCATGTCCGAGCTGCTCACGACGCCGGGCGAAGACGGCAAAGAACGCCTCGACCTGAGCTAACACATCGCGTAGCACTGCTGTCCGCTCAGCCTCAGGAGGGACAACAGCAAAGAGAAAAGCAGCGTCCCCCTCGAGTTTGTTGAGCTGCAAGGGGAATTCAGCCTGATCAAGCACCGACTCAAGGAGTTCGGTAATAATCTGCTCGGCGTGAATCAGGCTGATGGTGCGATAGGTGATAAAGCGGGTGTAACCGCTGATATCGACAAGAACCATCACCGTCGGCAGCAGAGCCATCGCCCCCTCCTAGCGATTCTCGGGAACGATCCCGGCAACGATCCCGGCCCCGTTGGGGAGATCAAGCGTAAGGCGACGCACCGCAGTCAAGCCGGCGTCGAGCATCAACCGTTCGATCTCCCGTTCCGAGTAGGCGGCGCCGTTTGGGGTATTGATCAACATGTTGAGGGAGAAGAGAGCTGGGAAGAGCGGACCGCGTTTGTCGTTATCAAGGATGAACTCCTGCACCAGCAGCAGTCCCCCCGGCTCCAACGCCGTGACCGCCTTCTCGAGCAGCAGACGACAGCCGGCCTCCCCTTCGCCATGGAGGATATGCGAGAGCCAGGCAACATCGAAGCCGCCGGGGAGCGGGTCGGTGATGAAATCGGCGGCGACAAAGTCGAGACGCCCCGCAAGATCGAAGTCAGCGATGGTTTCTTCGGCAAAAGGGCGGTTGGCGGCAAGATCGACGATGCAGCCTTGCAACGCGGGGTTGGCCTGGCAGAAGTGGGCGGCGTAGGTACCGGGGCCACCACCAAGGTCAAGAAGACGACGACGATCTAAGAGGTCAATCTGCGGGACGACCTTCGGGGCGGAGAGGCTCGCCAGGTTGCGCATCCCCAGTTCAAAACTGCGGCGTTCCTGTTCGCTTCCCGTGTGTGAGATGGCATCTCGTACCGGAGCGCCTTCGTGTACCGCCTCGGCAAGCCGTCCCCAACCGGCGACGAGGTGATGGTGATGCAAGATGATATGACCGAGAAAACGGGGGGAGGCGGAGATCAGGAATTCACGGGCAAAAGCACTGGAACGGTAGACGCCCCCCTCCTTCTCCATCAATCCAAGAGCACAGAGGGCGTTCAGCAGCATGCTGGTCCCGCGCGGATCGTTGCCACTCGCCTCGGCGATCTCTTCAGCACTCCCCTGATGGCTGAAGAGATCGAGTTTGACCGCGGCATGCAAGGCACAGCCAGCCCAATAGTTCCCGGAGAGCTGCAATAGCGTTCCGGGATTCCATTCCATCGCGTCCATCGTACACCCTCCTTAAGTCAAGACATGAGACGTCAGCATAGTCGATGCGTAAGAGTCGGTCAATGTACTCTCAAGAACATGAGACTCAATCACAGGTATGATTCTTTTTCTCACCCCTTGAAATCTCGCGATGGGGCGTTAGACTTCCCTCACTCTTTTTCAAAAGGTGCGCAAAAATAGCATATTGCGGGAGGGACCATTCATGTTCAAGGCGATCTTGCACTTTATCGGCATCATGGCGTTGGCATTTCTGCTGATCGCCAGTGAAACCCGACAGTCGGCAGAGGCAAACGCGGCGGGCCAGGCCTTTATCAGCCATTGCGCTTCAGGGGTGACGGTCACCATGAGCTTCAAAAGCGAGACGCTTTCGGTCTACACCCCGGTCGATGTTACAGTCAGGATCGTCGGCGCTGACGGCACCCCGGTCTCCGACGCCTTGATCTTCTGTTCTTTCTTCATGCCCGAGGTGGCGACCGGCTGGAATAAGCCGAAACTCAAAGCATTAGGGAAGGATGGGACTTACAGTGGCGTTGTCTTTTTCGAGCGCGACGGCCACTGGCTGGCGAACTTCACCATCAACCTACCGAGCGGTGACTATGAAGAGGTCTCCTTTGACCTCGGAACGATCAAACCGGCCTAAACGCCACATCACAAAAATGTAAAAGGGGACGCCTGAGTTCAGGCGTCCCCTTTTTTTGTAGCTATCCCGCAGATCACCTCGTAGGTGGCGGGGATCCCTTGCGGCGCGGCGAAGCGTTCACCGTAAAGATCGATCATCCGCTGGGTCACCCGGCGCGAAGCGAGCCCCGGCGGCCGTTTACTCGAGGCGTTCTGCGCCCCGATCTTTTTCAGATGCCGTAGCAGGGTTGCCACATCGGGATGATGCTCGACCTCCTCATTGCTCCAGAGATCAAAAGCAAAACCGGCAGCGGCAAGAGCTTTTTGCACCGCCTCAGTCTCGGGGAAGCTCTGCATATGCGAAGGGTACGGATTCCCTGCTTCAGCCAGTGCGGCACGGTGTGAGGCGCGCAACTCGTGCAGGGTAGCACGACCGAAGAGGGCAAAAAGAAAGGTGCCACCGGGGCGTATCACCCGCCAGTTTTCGGCGAAAGCACGGCCAAGATCGTCGACCCACTGGTACATGGAGGAGGAGAGGATCAGGCTGCAGCTCGCATCGGCCAGCGGCAGCGCTTCGGCGTCAGCATCGACCGCGAAAACATCGGCAACCCGCTCGGCGGCGTGACAGGTCATGCCGTGGGCGATATCGGCGACCAACAACGGCTGAGACGGCTGTATCTGGCGCAATGCCTGAGCGAGCTCGCCGGTGCCACAGCCAAGATCGAGCCAAAGCCCGGTCGGCGGCGCGGCGGGGAGACGCTCCAGCAACTGCGCCACCACCCGTTTCTGTACCACGGCATAGCGGTCGTACTCGTCGGCGTGGGCCGAAAAGTGGGCCCTTACTTCATCGCGACGGATATCAGGCGGGGTCATACGAGGAACTCCCGCCAGAGGCGAAACTGACCCTGCGGATCGCTGAGAAACGGGGCATGGCCGAGCGTAGGGAACTCCAGCAGGCGGGCCTGAGGGATCGCTTCGGCAAGAAAGCGCCCCGCCCCCAGCGGGATGATCTTATCGAGACTGCCGTGCAGCACCAGCGTCGGCAGAGTGAGCTGAGAAAGCTCCCCCCGCAGGTCGCTTTGCTGCAAGGTCTTAAGCGATTCGATAGCAACCTCAGCTTCCGGCAGGTTGCCGCCGCGCACGGCAAAGGTGACGATCTCGCGATGACGCTCGCGACTCAGCGCTTCCCCTTCGAATTGCAGGTTGAAGAAACCGTTCATGGTGAGCAGGTAGTTGCGGCGCAGATCGCGCCCCATCGCCTTGAGCTGAATCGGCGGCAGGCCGTGCGCCCAGTCGTCGCCAGCGACAAACTTCGGCGTGGTGGAGAGCAGCAGCAGGCGTGAGAAGCATTGCGGCGCGTCAAGAGCCCAGCGCAGCGCCAACTCTCCCCCGAGGGACCAACCGGCAAGTGCCGCCGGCTCAAGGTCGAGATGCTCGACCCACAGACGCAGATCGGCGACCAAGGCGTCGAGGGTGTACGCCTGCCCGCCGTCAGAGCCGCCATGGCCGCGCAGATCGGGTGCGAGCACACGAAAGCTGTCACTCAAGTTGCTAAGCGCCTCGGCAAAGACCGCCGACGACATCGACCAGCCGTGCAGCAGAATCAGCGGCGGTCCGGAACCGGACTCGCGCCAAGTCAGTTTACGGCCATCGGCCAGGGTGAATTCGTTCACGCCCCCTCCCCCTGCAGCGCCGCAACGATCAGCTGCGCCGCCCACTCAAGACGCTTGGGGTCGTGGGTCGCCATCACCGTCGCCCGCAAACGGCAACGCCCCGGCGCCACCGTCGGCGGGCGGATGCCAGAGAGGAAGATCCCATCAGTGAGCAGTCGCGCCGCCGCCTGCATGGTCGGCTTCGGCTCACCGGTGAGGATCGGAACAATCTGGGTGACACTGCCGGCAAGGTCCAGCCCCGCCGCCTGCAACGGCGCCACGAAGCGGGCGCGGTTCTCCTGCAGCTGCGCCCGAAGCCGTGCCCCCTCGTCACTCGCGACGATATCGAGGGCAGCAATCGCGGCGGCCGCCACCGCTGGCGGCAGACTGGTGGAGAAGATAAAGGGGCGACAGCGGTTGATCAGGGTGTCGATCACCACCTGCGGAGCGGCAAGATAGGCCCCTGCCCCACCGAGCCCCTTGCCGAGAGTCCCCATGTGCAGGTCGACCTGATCGAGGCAACCGCAGAGCTCGGCGCTCCCCCGCCCCGTCGCGCCGAGCACCCCGGTACCGTGAGCGTCATCGACCATGAGCAGCGCCTCAAAGCGCTCCTTGAGCCGCACCAGCTCGGCGAGCGGCGCCACATCCCCATCCATACTGAAGACCCCGTCGCTGACGATGAGCCAGCGGCCGCGCCGCTTCTTCGCCTCTTCTTCCATCAGCGCTTCAAGGGCTGCAACATCGTTGTGGGGGTAGACCACCGTGCGGGCAGCGCCGAGACGGCAGCCGTCGATGATTGAGGCGTGGTTGAGTCCGTCGGAGAAGATGACATCCCCCTCCTCAAGCAGCGCCGGGAGGATGCCGCTGTTGGCGGCAAAGCCGCTGTTAAAGAGCAACGCGCTCTCGGTTCCCTTGAAGGCGGCGATCCGCTCTTCAAAGCGGTGATGCAACGTCATAGAGCCGGAGACCAGTCGGCTGGCGCCGCTGCCGACGCCGTAGCGCCTGGTGGCGTCACAGGCCGCTTCGATCAGGGCAGGATGATCGGCAAGGCCAAGATAGTTGTTGGAGCAGAGCAGCAACACCTGCGCCCCCTCAAGCGTCACCTCCGCCGACTGGGGTCCATCAACGCAGCGCAGCGCGCGCCGCATCTGCGCCTGCTCCAGCGCCTCAAGCTGTTGCTGCCAGCGTTCCATCACGCCTCCTGAGGGGAAGGGAGATCGGGGAGAAGCTCCCCGAGAGCGTCAAAGAGAACCGGAGTCCGCTCAAGAAAGGCGACCACCGCGGCGATCTCACTCGCCACGCCGCGCCAGAAGAAGATCCGCCCGCCCCGCTCTTCGCCGAGCGGCTTGAGATGAGGGAAGCGGCGATAACCGAAGGTCGGCGACGCGACGTAACCGGCGCTGTAGTCAGGGTCATCCGACCAGCAGAGCTCGGCGACCATCCCCGGCGCCAGCAGCACCTTCCCTGCCAGCACCAGCGCCTCGCGCACATGCGCGTTGTCGAGACCGCGCACCGCCAGTTGCTGCCGCAGCGTCGTCGCGGCGCTCGGGTCAAGGTCCATCCGGCTCACCCGCACTCCCCGTGCCGGGTCGGCTTCGAGCCTCTCGCCACTGACGGCCTGCATCAGCACCGCGCCGCGCATCACCCCGCCACCGGGGGCGGCCCCGGAGATCAGCAAATCGATCCCGGCTTGCGCCACCGCCGGGGAAACCCCGGCCTCTACCAGCGCCGAAAGCGCCGCTTGCCGCCCCTGCGCCACCGTCGTGACCGGCAGTGTCGCCAGCGCCGGCAGCGTCGCCCGCTGCACCGCCTCTGCCTCAAGCAGATCAACCGTCAGCTGAATCGACTCAGGCGTTCCGCGAGGATGCTCCAGCGCCCGCCGCACCAACTTCGCCGCCAGCGCGTCGAGCTGCTCAGCCGGGGTAAGATGCTCGGCACCGGAGAGGTGCTGCCCCTGTCGGGTGGCGTGCATGCGGATGCTGTAAAGGGGGGAATTCATGGGGCGAAAAGTAGCATGGGGAGGGGGCATTGTCAACCAGACTCAAGCCACACAAGGTTGACAAGAAACGAGGATCAAACAGAGAAAGGATGTCACTCTTTGGACAGCGAACGAAAGACCATCAGCGTCTCTTCCCCCTGCGCCGTGCGCAGCCGCACCACCTGCAGTCGGTAGCCGTCAAAGCCGCGATATTCATGGGGTGTGCCGTTGGCGCGAACGAAAGAGATCGTGTCTTTCCCGTCGATCACCTCGGTCACCGTCGCCGGCCAGTGCTCGCCGAAACTGCCGATGCGAACGAAACCTGCGAACTGCTGTGTGGTCAATAAGGCATCGTGCGAAGCAAAGGTCGCCCCGACCTCTACCGCCGCTGGTGACTGCACCACCTCGGTCAGTGGCGCCGCCTCGTTTTCGACCGCGACCGGCTCTTCATCTGAATTGACGGTGACGACACCATCGTCGAAAAGAAAAGCGGCGACAAGACCGAGAATCAGCAGGGGGATCAAATATTTTTCGCGCCAGCTCTTCATATCAGATTTTTGTAAGGGGTTATCTCTATAATGACATGAAATTATTGAGGATAAAAGAATCGTCTTGGGTTACATTGGTTCTGGTGGATCGTGCCAAATGTCTCTCATGAGAGAGTTCGTTTTAGCATCTTCAATATTTTGGCTAGAATAGCCTTAACCTCATAAAATCAAAAGATAATATTGGCATTCCCCGGCATTCTGCCAGGAATATTATACGAACAATCGTTCGCCTAATAACTAGTTAGCCGCAATAATTTAATAAAAGGAGCGAGGAAATGTCAGAAATACTGAAGGAAGCAGAAAAGTCTGTCATTAGGATGCAGGAATTTGACCCTACTACACTCGCTCGTGAATCAGAATTAGGAACTGGCCTTAATTTTAGCCAAGTAGTCTCACCAGCAAATAAGCTAATCGGGTTTTACAAACAAATTTCTATAAAAGCCCTCGGTGACCTTCCTGACCCAATCCTGAATCAAATTAGAACTCAAGCAGACGCGGATTTCAGTAAGTTTTCGCAAATACTTGATTTTGTGCCAGACCAGCAGAACCCCGCATCAGTACGACAATCTTTCATTGACCAAATCATAGCAGCCTACGACCCAGCATTTCAGAAACTCTATCCCTTCATTTCATATAGCGCTAGCGTATCTGTCGATTTCCAGAGAATGGAAAATGAAGCTCGGGCATTAGTTCAATCGGTCAAAGATAGGGCAGACGAGCTGATGTCAGAATTAGACAAAAATAAAGAACAAGCTAACCAAATTCTCGAAGACGTCAGGAAAGTTGCTGCCGAACAAGGTGTATCTCAACAAGCAATATATTTTAAAGAAGAAAACGAGGAGCACACGACACAAGCAGAAGAATGGCGGCAAATTACTTTAAAAGCCGCATGGGCACTTGGTATTTATGCTTTTCTAAGCATTTTCTTTCATAAAATTCCATGGCTTGAGCCAAAAAACACTATGCAGGCCATTCAACTTGTAACTAGCAAGTTTCTTATTTTTGGCGTTTTTAGCTATATGCTGTTTCTTTCGGCAAAAAACTATTTAAACCACAAACATAATGCAATAGTAAACAAACACAGACAAAATGCATTGATGACATTTAAGGCCCTGGCCGACGCCGCCAAAGTAGATGAAAATAAAGAAATAATTCTAGCTTATGCCTCCTCGTGTATTTTTTCACCCCAGGAGACAGGTTATTCAAAAGGGGGTGGCGTTAATTCAGGTACAAATAAATCGATTATTGAGTTAATGCCAAAGGCAATGGTAAAGCTTGACGGACAAAGCGGCTAACCCACTAATCAACCGGACGAACTAAACAGAGGTGCTTTTCGAAAAGGGCTCTACGAAGTCGAACCAGTACACCGTCGCCGGTTATCGCAATCCGTTATGCATATGAAAAAATAAAAAAATGAATGTTATCTATGTCCTCCCGATACTTTTTGGAATCGCATATTTTTATTGGGGGAGAGGTTTGATCAAAAGTAAGACTGATGATTTGAAGCTCGGATTAGCTGTGTTTGTTTTTTCTGTATTTTTTACGTTTAAATCGATTCAACCCTGCTGGTCTTTTCATGTATGTAGTGGTTATTTGCTAGTTTTTAGTCTCCTCACTTTTTTGTTGATAAAAAGATATAAAAAACCAGAAAAAAGCATTTTTACAAAAATACGTATTAAGCAATATGCTGGGCTAGTTATGTTTTTTGGAGTTTTATTCGCTCTGATATTGTAGAAAAAATGAAAGAATACATGCCTAACCCGTATCAGGCCCCCGGCTGTCAAGGGGTAGAGATATCCGCACACGAAAAAGATTAAATCTTTTCGCTCTTTGATAAGCGACTGGTCAACGCGCCACCCG
>PKUF01000124.1 GCA_002869635.1 Desulfuromonas sp.
AGGCGGGCATACGATCACGGCGGTTGCGCCGGATGATGCTGGCAACAGCACGACCTCCGGAGAGCTGACGGTGACGATCGACACAACTGCACCAGCGGCCCCAGGTGTTGATCTGAAAGATGCCTCAGACAGCGGCGTTAGTAGCAGCGATGACCTGACCAAGTTCTCGACGCCTACGGTGCATGTGGGTCTTAATGGCGTTGCCGAGTACGCTCCTGTGGCAGGAGACATCGTAACGCTTTACTCGGATGGGATTGAAGTTGGTAGCGTGGGGCTGAGCGCGGGGGATATCAGTGCCGGTGGTGTTGATGTTGTCAGCGAGGCTTTGAGTGAAGGCCTCCAGACGCTGACGGCGACAGTGACCGACTATGCTGGTAACGTTAGCGATGTTTCAACAGGGTTGGATGTGACGGTTGATGTGACGGCCCCGACGGTAACAATTACGCCGAGCATCAGCGATGACACGGGGAGTAATGGCAGTGACTTGCTGACCAGCGATACAACCTTACTGTTGAGTGGGACTGTGGATGATAATCACAGTGTGCAGACAGTTGAAATCCGCGATGGGCTCGACGTTTTGGGAACAGCGACTGTTGTGGGGAACAGCTGGACATTTACTACGGAAATTCTAACGGAGGGGGAACATACACTCACGGCAGTGGCGACTGATAAGGCTGGTAATATCTCGGAATCCGAGGGTTTGACGGTTACCGTTGATACGACGGCACCTGCCGCCCCGACGATCGACCTCTACTCGACATCGGATAAGGGAACAAGTAACTCAGACGATATTACAAACGATAATACTCCTACCATTATCGTTTATCTAAATGGTGCAGGAGCCTCTTCTCCTGTCGAAGGAGATGTTGTAACTTTATTTGCAGATGGAACCTCTGTTGGAAGTGCAACGCTCACATCTGCGCACATTACCAACGGTCGAGTAAGCATTACAAGCTCGACCCTTGTCGATGGTACAAAAAATCTCGTAGCTTCTATCGAAGATGGTGCTGGAAATGTCGGAGAAGATTCTCTCCCCCTTGATGTCGTGATTGATACGGTTCCCCCTGAATCCCCAACTCCCAAGCTTGACCCTAATGACGACAGTGGTGTTTCAAATAGCGATAATTTGACGAATGTTGCTAACCCAACGATTCGTTTCGATTTTGCAAATGATGGTACAAGTACAATTGTGGCAGGTGACCGTTTCCGATACTATGTAAATGGAAGTTATAAGGGGATTATAGTTATCGGTGAGGCCCATGTCTTGGCGGGTTATATAGATATTAATGTGAGTGGCATGAATCAGAGTGGGTCTTATGATATAATAACGGCCTCTTTTGATATTGCTGGAAATAGCGGAGCTGTAAATAGTAATAATACTGTAGCTTTAGATTTCGTTTTGCCAAATATTGAAATAAATAGTTCTTTTGATGAGGACGGTGGTACTTATAGTGACGATAATGTATCAAATTCAACCGTAGTCTCTATTTCAGGTGTTGTTTCTGATGCAAACGGGGTTAGCTCTGTTTTTGTCTATGACGACTCTACGCTTCTTGGTGAGGCTTCAATCGTTGGTTCAGATTGGACATATACGGCATTGTCTTTGTCTGAAGGAGAGCATAACTTTACTGCCGTTGCTACAGATAACGCCGGTAATGTCAAAACATCCTCAGGACTCACAGTAAAAATCGATTTGACGGGACCTGATGCGCCAACGTTGGATCTCCTTTCAACCTCAGATTCAGGTGATAGCGACAGTGATCGATTGACGAATGACAGTACTCCCACCTTCCGCGTTACTCTGAACGGGAATGGAGCAACGGCAGCTGATGTGGGCTCACAAGTTACTCTTTTTGCTGACGGAGTTGCTGTCGGTACGGTGATTCTGACCGAAGCGGATATCCTAGCGGGTTTTGTCGATGTCACAAGTAACACCCTTGCCGAGGGCCCTATCGATTTTACGGCTGAAGTGATGGATGTCGCGGGGAACACCAGCAGCCTGTCGAATGTGGTTGATATCCTTCTTGATATGACTCCCCCCGAGGCCCCCGTTTCAACCCTTCTTTCCAGCTCGGACTCCGGCAGCAGTAACAGCGACAAAATCACCAACGACGTGACCCCTACGATCCGTGTCACTCTTGATATGACGGGCGATAGCCCCCCTGTTGCTGGAGATACAGTTGCTTTAAGTGTTTCTGGTGTGGAGGTTGGACGGACCACTCTGGTTGTTGGTGATATCTCTTTGGGATATGTGGATGTGGTTTGTAATGCGTTGACAGAGGGGAGTCAGACGGTTCAAGCCAATGTTATTGACCAGGCCGGAAACGAAAGTCTTCCCGGAAGCGTCACCCTGAACATTGATGTGAGTGGCCCGGTCTCGACAATCGATGCGGCCATCACATCGGATACCGGTTCCAGTTCAACGGATCTGATCACCAGCGATACGACCTTAAGCCTTTCTGGTGAAATCAGCGATGCCAGTGGCATCGACAGTGCCGAACTCTATGATGGAGCCGTCTCGCTTGGAAGTGTCGTCGTTGTCGATGGCCTCTGGAGTTTCGATACTGGCCCTCTTGGCGAAGGGAATCATACCTTCACAGTTCAGGCGCAGGATGTTGCCGGGAATATCAGTATCTCGGACGGGATAGATGTGCGCATCGATGCAACAGCGCCAGCTATTCCAGGAGTCGATCTTGTCAGCTCTTCGGACACAGGGGATAGTGATACCGATGAACTGACCAATGACGTGACCCCGACCATCCAGGTCTCTTTGAATGGGAGTGGAACGACAAGTCCGGAAGTGGGTGACAAGGTTCTTCTTTATGCCGACGGAGTTGAGGTCGGTTCTACGACCCTGAAACAGTCAGACATCGATGCTGGTTATGCTTTTGTGACCAGTGACATTCTTCCTGCCGGGAGTGTTGATCTCACATCTCAAATTGTTGACCTCGCAGGGAATGAGGGAGGAGTATCGACGGGGTTGACCGTTGTGATCGATACGACGGCACCTGATGCACCAACCATTGATTTGACAGCCGGTTCAGACAGCGGAAGTAGTGATACGGACAACCTGACTCTGGTGACGACGCCGACGGTTCACGTTTCCCTCAATGGGGTAGCTGACTATGCACCGGTGGCGGGGGATACTGTCCGACTCTACTCCGGCGTGACAGAAGTGGGGAGCGTGGTCCTTGATGCCGTGGCGATTCTCGCTGGTGAGATCGATATTGTTACAGATGCTCTGGTTGAAGGGGTGCAAACCTTGACGGCGACAGTGACGGATCAAGCTGGAAACATCAGTGACGCGTCGTCTGATCTGATCATAACCATCGATAATACAGACCCGAGTGTGGCGGTGACGCCGAGTATCAGCGTCGATACCGGGAGTGACAGTAGCGATCTTCTCACCAACGATACGGCGCTGGTTCTCAGTGGCACGGTGGGTGATACCTATGGGGTCGATACGGTTGAGGTTTTCGATGGTGCGGTTTCTCTTGGCATGGCGACAGTCAGTGGAAATAGCTGGAACTTGACGACAGGGGTTCTGGTCGAGGGAGACCATACATTTACGGCGATGGCCGTCGATGATGCTGGCAACAGTAACACGTCGTCTGAGGTGACTGTCACCATCGACACCACGGCTCCAGCAACGCCCTCGGTTGATCTGGCCACGACCTCTGACACTGGGAGTAGCACGAGTGATGACTTGACCAAACTGACGACACCGACGATTACCGTGACCTTGGGAGGTGTAGATGAATTCGCTCCTCAGGCCGGTGACCTGGTAACTCTTTACGCGGATGATATTGAAGTTGGCAGTGCTGTTCTGGATGCCGGGCACATTTCTGCCGGGAATGTCGGCATCGTCACCAGTATTCTCGACGAGGGGGCCCATGAGATAACCGCTGAGGTAACGGATAGGGCTGGGAACGTCGGAGAAGTCTCAAGCGGCCTGACCATCACTGTTGATGCCACTCCTCCTGCCGCGCCGACGGTCGAGATGAATGCTATTTCTGACAGTGGCAGCAGCGATACAGACGACCTGACCAATGTGACGACACCGTCGTTCAACATCACCCTTAACGGCAGTGGTGATCAGGCGGTACAGGTCGGGGATACCGTCACTCTTTATTCCGATGGGGGCGAAGTTAGCTCACTTGTAATGACCAGCGATGATATCAGTGCCGGGAGTGTCGATATTAGCAGCAGTGTCCTCCCTGAAGGGACACATACTCTGACCGCCAAGGTGACAGATGTTGCCGGCAATGTCAGTGACGCATCGGCAGGGTTGAGCGTCACCATTGACACCACCGCGTTGGCTCCGACAGTGACCCTCGATGTCGATTCATCGACACATGATACTTTGGGAACCTTCTCCGTGACCGATACAGAAACCTCGGCTCTGATTGAGTACAGTCTCGACAACAGCAGCTGGACCAGTGTCAAGACGGATATTAGCAGTGCTGGTACCTATCCGCTCTATGTTCGCCAGACCGACCTCGCTGGCAATGTCAGCGCCGCATCTTTGCTGGCTTTTATCAAGGACGATCTGAACGGCAACACGGTCAATGGTGACGTCAGCGGCGTTGCTGACGATATTATCGTTGGTAACGATGGTGACGACACACTTAACGGGCTTGATGGCAACGATACGCTCTACGGCGATGCTGGCAATGACATCCTCAATGGTGGCAGTGGAACCAACGAACTCTACGGAGGGTCGGGGAACGATACCTTCATCGGTGGGACAGGCATCGACAGCATGGACGGTGGGGCCGTTGACAGTGACACCGACGTGGCTGATTACTCGGCTTCGACGACAGCCCTAAAACTCTCCCTCTTTGATGGGAGTGGAACCCTCGGTGATGCGGCGGGAGACAGCTACGTTGCGATCGAGAATGTCAAAGGTGGTAGCGCCGCAGACGATATCACCGGTGACAACTACGACAACACCCTCTGGGGCGGAGCCGAAAACGATACGCTTAGTGGCCTGGGAGGCGACGACATCCTCTATGGTGGGGGGGGCAACGATAAACTTACCGGTGGCAGCGGGATCAATACGCTCTATGGTGAAGCCGGGGATGATACCTTCTTCGGCGGAGTCGGGACTGATGCCTTTGACGGTGGCAGTGACATCGACACGGTCGATTACAGCAGCTCAAACAATAACTTGGTTGTCAATCTCGATACTGGCGGTGGGGTCGGTGCCGGAACCTTGGGAGATGCGGCGGGTGACAGTTTTATCAGTATTGAGAACCTTATCGGTGGCAGCGGAACCAACGACTTCACAGGGAACAGTGACGATAACATTCTGACGGGGGGCGACCTCGTCGATACCCTCTACGGGATGGACGGCAATGATACCCTTTATGGCGGCGCCGGTGGAGATACTCTTGAGGGTGGTCTCGGCGATGATATTCTCGTCGGTGGGCTTGGTGGAGATACGTTGGTCGGCGGTGAAGGCAGTGATACGGTCAGCTACGAAAACGCCACGAATAAGGTCTACGTCTCTTTAGGTGACGTCGATTTCCGTTCCGGTGAATCGTTTGGAGATACATACGAGGGTATTGAAAATATATATGGTTCTAACTCATCCTCTTCAGACCGCCTTGAAGGAAATAATGGGAACAATATCATCAGTAGCAGTGGTGGACCCGACTACTTGGATGGTCTGGGTGGGAATGATACATTCCATTTTGCGGCCGATGATTTGCCAAATTCGGTGGATGGAGGTTCGGGAACCGATGAGATCGTCTTGCATGATCTTGGTGGCACCTATGATCTGACTGCACTTTCGAGCGCTTCAGCCAACGTCGAGGAACTCGACATCAGCGAGTCCTACCTAACCCCTGATCCGACAACAAACACGGATATCACAATCTCCAGTGCAGATATTCAGGGAATGGTGGGGAACGGTGCTGATTCGGTCTTGACCGTGCATGCCAACGTCGGGGATACACTGGTTCTTGATTTGAATACGGGGCTGGGTGAGACCGTTTCGGAACCCTTTACCCCTGATGTCACCGCAACCTACACCATCTCCCTGAGTGGGACTCAGGTCGCCCAGCTGGTCTGGGATGTCGCCTAACAGGAAGGCACAGATCTCTTCATGGTTATGATCGGAATCCCCCCCCAAGGGGCAACGCAACGTGCGGAGCGCACCCTTGATGCCACTGCTCTGGCGGCCCTCGCTCCGACGCTGCTTCCNCCGGCCCTTGCGCAAGGGGAGAGCTGGGAGAAGCTTCCGGAGATGGGGAAGGGGATAGATCTGCAGGCGTATCACGGGCCGTTTGCCGAGGCGTTGCAGATCCCCGGGACTGTGATTCTGGTCCGTGCATCAGGGGGGCTACTTTCCCTGTTGCAGCGGCGCGAGGAACGGTGGCTTTATCTCGATCCTAAAGGGGAGCCTCTTGACGATCCGGTACGAACCGATGACGAGACGCCGGTCGAGGCGGTGGTCATTGCCTTTGACGCTCTCCCTCAGGAGAAGGGGGGCTTTGCTTCTCTTGCCGCCCTCTGGCCGGAGCTACGGGCCGCTTGGGCTGAGGTCGGGATCGCCAGCCTTTTTATCAATTCCGGACAACTTCTCCTTCCCCTCTTTGCCCTTCTGATCTACGACAAGATCGCTCTTAACGGTCTCTTCGAGACCCTCTGGGCGATGGTCTTCGGGATGGTGATCTACCTGTTGACCGACAGTGGGATGCGCCTGATCCGGAGCTGGTCGACAGAGCGGATTGGTGCTGATCTGGCCTTGCGCAGCGATGATCGGCTCTGGTCGAAGCTGGTGGCTCAGACCGATTTCGCGGCCGGAAGTTTCCCCGTTTTTCTCGCTCACTACCGTGACCTGACCCTGTCGCGGGATTTTGTCTCCTCCACCTATCTGCTCGCTATCGCCGACATCCCCTTTCTCGCTCTCTACCTGACGGTGATCGGGGTGATCTCCTGGCCCTTGATGCTGGCGGTGATGGTCCTGATGCTGATCTATGGCGGCGGAGGCTTTTTTCTGCAGCGTCGGGTCTCCGAGCTGTCGAAAGAAGCCGAAGGCCAGACAACTCAGAAGCTCGCCTTTATGGGGGAGAGCCTCGGAAGCCTCGACGTAGTCCGCACCGTCCCTGGTGCCGGCGCTTTTTTAAGGCGCTGGCGCGAACTGGCGCGTGTCTCGAATCGCTATGAGACAACCAAGAGGGTCGCGACCCAGCAGCTCGGGCTCTTCTCCTCGGTGATGCAGACAACGACCTCGGTGGTCGTCCTCTCTTTCGGGGTCTATCTCATCTATGGTCAGTGGCTCTCCGTTGGCAAACTGATCGCCTGCAACCTTTTGGCGGGCCGGGCGATGGCTCAGGTCGCCTCCCTCTTTGCCGTTCTCGGCAAGCGTCGCGACTTCGTGCGTTCGGCCAAGCGGATGGAGGAGAGTCTGGCGCCGGTAGCGGAAAAGGTCTATACTCCCCGTCCCGAGGTGATGGGAGAGATGGCGGTGATCGCTCTCAATAAGCAGTACGAGGGGCGGCCACCGGCGTTGGAGAATGTCTCCTTGACCGTCAAACCGGGAGAGCGCATCGCCTTGCTCGGGCGTCCTGGCGCCGGCAAGTCGACGCTGCTGCGTTGCCTCGCCGGTCTATGTACCCCCGACAGTGGCCAGATCCTCATCGACGGTCTGTCGCTTGACGATATCTCCCGCTTTGATCGGGTGAAGTGGCTCGCCTACAAGGGGCAAGACCCGGCGATCTTTGCCGGAACCCTGGAAGAGAACCTGCGGGTCTCCGGCTGCAACGATCCGGACCAACTGCAAAAAGCGATCTGGGCAAGCGGCTTGGAGAACGAATTCAAGAGCGGGCGGATGTCGCTGGGGATGACCCTTGAAGAGCGGGGGGGGAACCTCTCTGGCGGTCAACGGCAGAAGGTCGCTCTGGCTCGGGCGCTGGCCCAGCCGAGCCGTTTCCTCTTTCTCGATGAGCCGACTCTCGGCCTTGACCCGGAAGGGGAACGCCTTCTCGCCGAGCGTCTGCCGCAGCTCCTCACTCCGCAGTCGGTGCTGATCATGACCACCCACAGCCCGACCATGATCAAGGGAGTGCAGCGGGTGATCGCTCTCGATGCCGGCAAGGTCGTCGCCGACGGCCCGCGAGAGAAGCTGGTGACCCTCTCATAACGGCGCACGGAGGCGCCTTCTAGGAGTGACGATGATCCCTCTCTGGCGCACCGCAATCCTGCTCGTCCTACTACTGCTTCTGCTCGCCTCACCGGCGCTGGCCCGCTTCTCTCCCGAGTGGCGTTGGCAGCGCCTTGAGAGCGAGCATTTTATTATCCTCTTCCACGACGAATGCGCAGCCCTGGCGTCGCAGGCCGCCCGCTACGCCGAAGAGGCGCACCGTCTGTTGGCTCCGCGCCTTAACTGGACACCGGCCGAGAAGACCTTTCTTGTTCTCGCCGACGATGGCGATCTCAGCAACGGCTACGCCACCCCCTATCCCGCCAATCGCATCGTCATCTCTCCCCTTGTTGCGCTTGATGAGCCGTTTTCGCTGACCGACCGCGAGACTTGGCTGCGCCTTGTCATCCTCCACGAGTATGTCCACACCCTGCATCTTGATACCACCTCCGGGCTCCCCGGTTTTCTCCGTGCCCTTTTCGGCCGGGTCTATTTTCCGCAAGGTTTTCAGCCTGAATGGCTGATCGAGGGGATGGCGACCCATCTCGAGACCTCCTATAGCGAAGGAGGAAGGGGGCGAGGGAGCTACGCGGCGATGCTGCGGCGGATGGCGATTCTTGAAGGGAAACTCCCTGAGCTTGCCCAACTCGGGGTGGCGCCGACGGCCTGGCCGGCCGGAGAGGTCCCCTATCTTTTCGGTGAGTCCTTCTACCGCTATCTGGTCGACCGTTATGGCGACGGGGTAACAGCACCGTTGAGCGCCGACTATGCGGGGCGGGCGCTGCCTCTGCGTGTCGATGCGTCGGCGACCAAGGTGCTCGGAACGACCTATGCTGACCTCTGGAACGACTGGCGCAGGGGGTTGCAGCAAGGGGTAGCCATCGAGAAGGACGCGATCGAGGCGGTCGGGACGACCCCGTTTGTGCTTTTGACCGAGGTGGGCGAGCGTCAACTCTACCCCAGCCCCTCACCGGATGGACGCTGGCTCGCCTATGCCTCCCGCACCCTTGATGCGCTGCCGACGCTGCGCCTGCGCGATCTTGAAACGGGAGAAGAACGGGACCTGGTGCGCTATCTCGCCCAGAGTGGCAACGCCGGTTTCTCCTGGAGCGGTGACGGCCGCCAGCTCTACTACAGCCGTCTCGAGCGCGACGGTAACGATAATCTCTACAGCGACCTCTACCGCTACGATCTTGAACAAAATGAGGAGATCCGCCTCAGTCACCATCTGCGCAGTGGTCGCCCCGACCTCTCGCCGGATGGCACCACCTTGCTGTTTCCTTCGGCACAAGCCGGGGAGACGACCTTGCTCCTCTTCTCCCTTGCGGATCAAACGGTGCGCCCCTATCCTCTTGAAGCGCCATTGCCGCTCCCGTTCATGCCGCGCTGGAGCCCCGACGGCAGCAAAATCGTGGTCGGCAGCAAGGATGCCGATGGGCGTTTCTCCCTTATTGTGCTCGATCTCGCCGGGAGACTGCTGCGGCGGATTCAGCTGGAAGAGGCGATTGTTGCCTCGCCGGTTTGGAGCCGGGACGGGGAGAGTCTCTATTTTGTCGCCGACCGCGACGGCGTCTTCAACCTCTACGCCTGTTCCCTTGCCGATGGGGCGATCGTCCAGCTCAGCAACCTGCTCGGTGGGGCCTTCTCGCCAGTACCGGATGCGACGGGGGAGCGCCTCTTCTTCAGCAGTTACAGCGCTCGTGGTTTCGACATTGCTCGCTTTTCACTGAGCGACTCTCTAGGGCGCCCCGTGCTTTCAACCACTGAGTCGGGCGAAGAGCCTGCCCCGGTGCAAGAGCGTCCGGCATTGATCCTTGAACCGTCGGCCCCCTACCAACCGTGGCGCGATATCCTTCCCCATGCCTGGATGCCGTGGCTTGGGACGGATGAGTACGGTCTGCAGGTTGGGATTGCCCTCTCCGGCAGCGACCCGCTGGCGCAGCATCAGTGGAGTGCTGCGACAGGGTGGGGGAGTGAGAGCGAACGGGCCGCCTACAGCGCCAGTTACCGTTATCAGGGGTGGCGGCCCCTGCTCGATCTGCAGGCCGAAGAGAGCGCCCGCTTTTACGATGACTTCTACCTGCCGCAGAGCCCGACGCCGCGCAACCTCTGGGAGCGCCGTCGCCGATTCGGTCTCGACCTGACCTGGGTCGGCGCAGGGCTCTGGGGGCATCAGGAGATCTCCCTCGGAGGACGCTACGAGCGGCTCACGCCACTGACCGCACCACCTGCCGGGGCGATCTCAGCTTTTGAAGGGACGCTCGCCGGGCTGCAACTGCTCTGGCGCTACGATGAGAGCGCCAAGGCACCGGCGGCGGTGGCGCCGGAAGATGGGCGGCGCCTTGAACTGGCGTTGCGGCATGACGCTCCGGGGCTCGGTAGCGATCTTGAGACGACCCGGCTGAGGTTTGATTGGCGTGAGTATCTGGCTCTCCCCTGGAGACATCAGCTTCTCACCCCCCGGCTCTTTTTCGGCCGGAGTTGGGGCGACTCTCTCCCGCAAGGGGCGTTTCAACTTGGGGGTGACCTGACGGGGGATCTGCCGTTGCTGACCGAGGAGACCCTTCTCCCCTTACGCGGCTACCCCTTGAACAGTCTGCGTGGCGAGCGGGCTCTACTGACCAGTCTTGAGTACCGCTTTCCCCTCTATTTTCTTGATCGTGGCCATCATAACGGCTCTTTCTATTCGCGCCAGCTGCACGGAGCGCTTTTTGCCGAAGGGGGAGAGGTCTTCGATCGGGGGGGGCCGTCGATGGACGGTTATCGCACCTCGGCCGGAGCTGAACTGCGTTTCGATCTCGATCTCGCCTACCGTCTGCCTCTGACGGTGCGGGTTGTCTACGCCAAAGGGTTTGACGCGGGAGGCGAAAAACAGGGATACTTCTCGTTCTGGTTCCGTTTCTAGGCGAAAGGAGACGTATGCTCAGCATTACAGACGACATCGCGATTCCCGAAGGGGAGATCACCTTGAAAGCCATACGGGCTCAAGGGGCCGGGGGGCAAAATGTCAACAAGGTGGCGAGCGCTGTCACCCTCTTTTTTGACATTCGTGCCTCTTCTCTCCCCGATGAGGTCAAGGGGCGACTTCTGCGCTCGGCCGACAGCCGGATCAGCAGCGCCGGTGTTGTCGTCATCAAGGCGCAGCAGCACCGCAGCCAGGAGCTCAACCGCGCCGATGCTTTTGAGCGGCTGGCGCAGCTGATTCAGGCGGTTCTGGTTCGGCGCAAATCGCGCCGCCCGACCCGGCCGACTTTGGCGTCAAAGAAACGACGGGTCGAGGGGAAGACCCGCCGCGGTGCGGTTAAGTCGTTACGTGGTCGGGTGCGAGAGTAACGGATGCTGCGTGTTGGCCTGGTCTATCTGGCGCTGATGACCCTTGTTTACCTCGTCCTCTGGCGCCGAGATCCGGCGAAAGTGAGGCAGTCGTTGCTAGTGGGGGGGAAAGCGCTCGCCAAGCTGCTGCCGCTGTTGCTGGCGGTCTTCGGTCTGGTCGGACTCTTTCAGGTCTATCTGCCGCCTGAGCGGGTGGAGGCGTGGCTCGGTGCTTCCGGCGGTTTGGTTTCGCTCCTGGTTGGCGCACTTGCCGGCGCGATCTCCATCGGCCCGCCACTTGCCGCCTATCCGCTCGCCGGTTCTCTGCTCGATGCCGGGGCCTGGCCGCCGGCGGTCGCGGCCTTTATCGTCTCATGGATTTCTGTCGGGGTGGTGACCCTCCCTTTCGAGGCCCAGACCTTCTCCCTGCGCTTTTCCCTGCTCCGCAACGGGCTGAGTTTTCTTGCCGCCATGCTCATCGGCCTGTTGCTCGGAGGGGTGCTGTGACCAACGCCTCCTTCTCTCTCTGGGCGCTGCTGCGTTCCCAGTGGTTGCTCCTTCTGACCCTGCTCCTTTATCTCTGGGCGTACCTCGTTGACCCCTCACGGGCGCTTCAGGCGCTGCAGGTCGGGGCAAACACCTTCGCTTCGGTGTTGCTGCTGATCGTCGCGGTCTTTTCTCTGGTCGGGGTGCTGCAGGTCTGGATCAGCCGTGACCTCATCGCCCGACTCCTCGGTCGCGAAGGGGGCGTACGCGGCCTTTTGATCGCGGCGCTCTGCGGCACGATTCTCATCGGTCCCGCCTACATCATCTTCCCTCTGCTTATGGGGATCAGGCGCCAGGGGGCGCGCTGGGCAGTGATCGTCATCGTCCTCTCCACTTACGCCGTTAAACTGCAGATGCTCCCCATTGAGATCGAGTTTCTCGGCTGGCCCTTCTCGTTGACCCGCACGCTCCTCACCTTTCTCTTTGCTTTTCCTCTTGGTCTCTTCATGGAAGTATTGCTTGAACGGGGGGAGCCTCGATCGGGGACTCTCCTTTAAAAAGAGATGGCCGATGATGCTTTTTGCATCGTCGGCCATCTCTTTTTATCGTCTTTTTTAACACCCCGGTTCCGATTCATCTGGTCTCGGGGGAAAGCGTTCTATGTAACCGATACCCTCGATTACTGTTTGATGAGGCTGAAGATCGTATTGTCGTTTGGATCTGTAATCGTAAGGCTGGTAGCGCCCGTGAGCAGGTAAGAGAGTGTCTCTACGCCCGTATCACCACAGGAGTTGGTGATCGCGTTGATCATCATACTGCTACCAGATGTTGTGATGTTCCCAGTCTCATAACAGGTGACAGGATTGCCAGCGGCATCTTCGTCGGTGTAAGAGGCAGAATGGGTCCCATCAGCACTCAAGGCAATGGTCATTTCCATCGTAGCTGGTCCAGCGGAATAGGTCACACCGTCATAAAGGGAGTAAATGGTGCTTAAGACCCATGTGCCGACGAGGGCGGCATCTGCGGTGGAGGTGTTCGGAGTTGAAACACCGAAGTAGGCTTCTGCCGTGGCGCGATCAAAGTAGATGCGCAGGGTCGAGCTGTCCGAGAAGGTGAGGAGAAGGTAGTCGGTCGTCACTTCGCTTACGGTGATGACCTCAGTCCCTTCGGGCTCGGTGAAGGTCATCACCATGCCGTTGATTTAGACGCTGACATTTCCCGTCTCGCTCCCCCCAACCAGTTCTGCCCAGGTCCCCTGGGTCGCGTCGGCGTTGAAGGTCCAGCTCTCCAGCGTCCCCATCATGTCGTAAATGGTGGTGTAAAAGGTCTGTCCGCCGATGATCGACTGAAGCGTTGTTGTCGTTGCGACCTGGAAGTAGGTTTCTGCTGTGGCGCGATCAAAATAAATACGCAGGGTCGAGCTGTCCGAGAAGGTGAGGATGAGGTAGTCGGTCGTCACTTCAGTTACGGTGATGACCTCGGTCCCTTCGGGCTCGGTGAATGTCATGACCATGCCGTTGATCGAGACGCTGACATTCCCCGTCTCGCTTCCGCCGACCAGTTCGGTCCAGGTTCCCTGGGTTGCGGTGGCGTTGAAGGCCCAGCTTTCCAGAGTCCCCATGGTGTCGTCAATGGTGGTGTAGAAGGTCTGCCCGCCGATGATCGATTCAAGGGGTTCCGCAACAACAACTTGAAAATAGGCCTCTGCGGCTGCGCGATTGAAATAGAGGCGTTGAGAGGTCCCGTCAGAGAAGGTGATCACGATATAGTCATCGTTGATCTCGGCGATGGTGATTGTCTCTGTACCGGTGCCATCGTCAGCGGTCAGCACTCTGCCGTCAACAGAGAGCGTCGCCGAGCCTGAATCGCTGCCGCCCACCAGCTCCGTCCAGACAGCCTGAGTCATGTCGGCACTGAAGGCCCACTGCTCCAGAGTCCCCATCGCGTCGTAGATGGTGGTGTAGAGTGTTTTTCCTGCAAAGAGAGAGGTGACGATGACCCCGTCCATGTGGTTCTGCGCGTCAAGCGCCGTGACCAAAGTTGTACCGAGGGCCGTGTTCACATCGGTATCAAAGGAAGCGCCACCGGGGGCGACCGTCACCGCGTCGAGTTGGGTGAAGTCAGCGGGGACCGTGATCCCATCGGAGGGGTCGCCATTCTCATCCAGGGTCTGAAGGAGCCGCGCGACGTTGACTGCGGCGGCTTCGTCAGCGGGGAAAAGGTCATACGGGGTGACAGTCTCTTGGGCTGAGCAGGTTCCCAGCAAGTAGGCCCCCAAAAAGAACTCTACGGTGTCGTTGGCACCGCAGGTGAATTCACCACTTGCGTTGGTGATGCCACTCATTCCCGAGGAGCAGGTATAGTTGACACCGGCAACGAAACTGTCAACCAGTGTCCCTGTGACAGTTGCCGGGGCCGAGCTCCCACCTCCCCCACAGGCAACCAAACTGAGTAACAGTACAGATCCCATGAGACGTAAAAACAGTAACTTCATTTTTTCTCCCTTACAGCAAATAGGCAAAATCGTAGGGAAACAGCAGCGCTGCGATTTCCCCCCCCTGATGAAAAATGCGTTTAAATTCAACGCAATGGCACCGTATTTTATGGATTAAACTTGACTGTGTCAAATCTGTAAAATGTCACCATGGATGGTCTTTTGGCGGGTGAGGTTGCCCTTGTGGTTCAAGTTGTTGGAATATGGCGGTTTATCTATCTTGTGTCGTGATAAAGGGAAGGATATTGATACACAAAAAAGAGAACTGACAATGGAATGTTTAAGGCTTGATGTCGTGGTGGCGTGAAAAGAAGGCGTGAATGGCGGGGAGACAAAAACGTGAGATCGCCTTATGGGTGGTTCCAAGACGCATTTGAAGATGTCGGTTTTGACTTGTCGCGTTGATAGGATTTTGAGGCCAAATGGGGACGCGGTTGTAAAAACGATTTAACGGAATTAGAAATGATATTGTGGCTCTGAGATACGTCAAAAGTGTTGAATTAGAAACATTTTTTCTCGTTTCTTGCAAATGAAGGCGGTCATGAGGCCTGTAAGATAGAATAGTGTAAATGGCCCATGGGTTAGAGTATTGGAATCCGTTTTTCAAACATGATGGAGAACAGGTTTAACGTGGTTTAACGTGGCCCTCTAATTCGGATCGGAAGAGTCCATTTCTTCGAGGTTTTCTGCAACGCAAGGTAAAGCTAAAGCAGTTTGACCCGTGGCTCGTTGGGAAATTCGTCCTTTAAATAAACAAAGTCCCCACCCATAGNAAAGCGAGTCCGTTTTCACGGACTCGCTTTTTTATTGTCATAAATGACTTTCAACGGTTACGTGCGGTTGATGTTGTAGAAGACTTCGCGACCATTAAAGATGGCGACGTTCTCGAGCTCATCCTCGATCCGCAGCAGCTGATTGTATTTGCAGATGCGGTCGGTCCGGCAGAGGGAGCCGGTCTTGATCTGACCGGCGTTGGTGGCGACGGCGAGGTCGGCGATGGTGGTGTCTTCGGTTTCGCCGCTGCGGTGCGAGACGACGGCGGTGTAACCGGCGCGCTTTGCAATCTCGATCGCCTCGAGGGTCTCGGTGAGGGTCCCGATCTGGTTGACCTTGATCAGGATGGAGTTGGCGATCCCCTTCTCGATCCCCTCTTTGAGGATCTTGGTATTGGTGACGAAGAGGTCGTCGCCGACGATCTGGACTTTTTGGCCGAGGCGGTCGGTGATGAGCTTCCAGCCGTCCCAGTCGTTTTCGGCCATACCGTCTTCAATGGAGATGATCGGGTAACGGTTGACCAAGTCCTCGTAGAAATCGACGAGCTCGGCCGCGGTCTTGACCGGCTGCTTCTCGTTCTCGAGGGTGTATTTGCCATCCCTGAAAAGCTCCGAGGAGGCAACGTCGAGGGCGAGGAGGACCTCTTCGCCCGGCTTGTAACCCGCGGCGGTGATCGCCTCCATGATCACCTCAAGGGCCTCTTCGTTGCTCTTGAGGTCGGGGGCGAAACCACCCTCGTCACCGACGGCGGTGTTGTATCCCTTATCCTTGAGGACCTTCTTGAGGGCATGGAAGATCTCGGCCCCCATGCGCAGCGCCTCACGGAAGGAACTGGCACCGGCTGGCATGACCATGAACTCCTGAATGTCGACGTTGTTGTCGGCATGAGCGCCGCCGTTGAGGATGTTCATCATCGGCAGCGGCAGCTCTTTGGCATTGGCGCCGCCGAGGTAGTTGTAGAGGGGGAGCCCCGCCTCTTCGGCTGCAGCCTTGGCGCAGGCCATGGAGACACCGAGCAGGGCGTTGGCGCCGAGGTTGCTTTTGAAGTCGGTTCCGTCAAGGTCGAGAAGCTTGCGGTCGATCCCAGCTTGGTCCGAGGCCTCCCAGTCGACTAGGGCGGCGGCGACGGTTTCGTTGACGTTCTCAATCGCTTTGAGAACCCCTTTGCCGAGATAGCGGCTTTTGTCGCCGTCACGCAGTTCCAGTGCTTCACGCTCGCCGGTCGAAGCGCCGCTCGGAACAGCCGCACGCCCCATGGCGCCGCTTTCGAGATAGACTTCGACTTCAACGGTGGGATTGCCACGGGAATCGAGGATCTCCCGGGCAAAAATGTCGATGATCTCGCTCATAGGTGTTGCCCCCTTATGAAAGTAGTAAGGTGCCGTCAGCACGGCACAAAGACGATACGTTATAACAAAAAAGTGTTTAAAAGGGGAATCTCTTTTTTCCTTGGTTTCAGACGGGCGACGATGTGCAAAAGCGGTTGATTTTCTCGCTTTAGCGGTGCTACGTTTAACGCTCGTGTTTTTCTTGTGTCCTTGTGGTTGAAGATAAAGGGGCAAAATCGAAGCACGGGTGTTGTCCATTCATGCAAGGGAACCCTTTGAACGCAAACGAAAATTCCGGGAGCTTTACCGCCTCCGACCCACACCTGGCCACCCTCCTTTTTGGCCAGCAAAATCGTCACCTGAAACAGATCGAGCGTACCCTCGGTGTCCGCCTCGGTTCCAAAGGGACTGACGTCCATATCCAGGGTGAAACACATCAGATTCATCTTGTTCGCCGCCTGCTTGAAGAACTCTCGTTGCTTTTGCGCGACGGCTATCCTCTCTATCCCCCCGACATCGATTACGCTATCCGAATCCTCAGTGCCGACTCTCGTACCCGGCTCAAAGAGATCTTCCTTGATACCGTCTATATTTCGGCACGCAAGAAGATGATCTCCCCCAAGAGTCTGGCCCAGAAAACCTACATCGACGCCATCCGTCGGCACGAAGTGGTATTTGGTATTTGCCCCGCCGGGACCGGCAAGACCTATCTCGCTATGGCGATGGCGGTCGCGTTTTTGATGAAGAAGGAGGTCAGTCGGATTGTTCTGGTGCGTCCGGCGGTCGAGGCGGGAGAGAAACTCGGTTTTCTTCCCGGTGATATTGCCGAAAAGGTGAACCCCTACCTGAGACCGCTCTATGATGCCCTGTTCGACATGGTCGATTTCGATAAGGGGAAAGAGCTTGTCGAGAGCGGAATTGTTGAGGTTGCGCCGCTCGCATTTATGCGTGGGCGCACCTTGAACGATTCGTTCGTCATCCTCGATGAGGCGCAAAATACCACCGCAGAACAGATGAAGATGTTCCTCACCCGTCTCGGTTTCGGCAGCCGGGCGGTGGTCACCGGCGACATTACCCAGATCGATCTTCCCAGCGGTCGACTCTCCGGGCTGGTTGAAGCGAGACGGGTACTTCGGGCGGTGGAGGGGATTCATTTCAACACCTTTACCGAGCGGGATGTGGTGCGGCATCCGATCGTTCAGGCGATCGTACGGGCCTATGAAAGCGGTGCCTGTGCCCCGAACGGCGAAGGAGGAGTCGATGACCAAGGGTGACCGCTCTGAAAATGGGAACAGTAGTTTCTGGCAACGCTTCGCTTTGGAAAAACGTCAGCAACGCTTGCTGTTGATGGTGCTGCTCGCCCTGTTGGTGACGGTGATCACCGTTCCCAAAGGGGGATTTGTTCCCGATTATTATGCGCCGGGAGATATTGCGTCTCGCGATATCAAGGCGCCCAAAGATCTGCTTGTCCCTGACCCTCCTCTGACCGAAAAGAAGCGGCAGCGGGCGCAGGACGCGGTGCCGGCCCTCTATGATTTCGATAGTCGAACGGCCCAAGAAAGTGGTGAGCGTTTTCAGAAGGGGATGCTGCTGCTAAGTGAGAGGGTCTGGCGCGATTTGAACGAAGAAGAGCGTCAATTGCTACGTCAGCAGGTGACAGCCCAAACAGGGATGGCTCTCAGTGAGGGGGAACTCACCGCGCTGGTGGCGTTGGCGTCTGCCCCGGAGACATTGGCGGGTCTGCAGGTCGAGTTGAAGGGGGGACTCTCTCGGCGCATTGTCGGAAACCTCATGCTCTTTCAGGCAGATCTCGAAAAGGGGGTCGTGGTGCGCAACCTCGCCGACCAGAGTGAGGCGCCGCTCGTTAAGCCTGAGAACGTTACCGACGTCCCCGCTCTCCTTGCACGGATTGGTGATTATCTGATTCCTCTTAAGGATGTTGCGACCCCAACCCGTAAAGGGGTGGTGGCGGTTCTTGGCAAGCTGTTACGTCCTAACCTCACCTTCAACGGCAACGAGACCGAAGCACGGCGGCAATTGGCACGTGAGAGTGTCAAGCCGGTCCTCTTTCAGGTTAAGAAGGGGGAGATGATCGTTCGCGAGGGGGAGAGGGTCAGTGAAGAACAGATCAAAAAGTTACGAGCCTTGCGTGATGTCGGTAGCGATATCAGTACCTTCCGGGTCGCCGCAGGCCTCTTTTTAACGACAATCCTGCTTCTGTTGGTGGTCCAGCGCTTTGCGGTGCGTAATATCCGCAAATACCACCTCGACAACCGGGACCTCCTCTTTCTGGCGCTGGCGGTACTCGGCCAGTTCTTTCTGATCAAAGTCGCGATTTTTGTCGCCAATGCTCTTGAGAGCGCTCTTCCCTACGTTGATTCAGCAAGTTACTACTACCTCTTCCCCTTCGCTGTTGGCGCGATGCTGGTGCGGATCGTTCTTAATGCCGAGGTGGCGTTGGTCTATACCCTTCTGGTCTCGCTGCTTCTCGGGATTCTTTTTGGCAACAATCTGCTCATCGTCCTTTTCCTTTTCGCCGATAGTCTCACCGGGGCGCACTGGGTACGGCATTGCAATGAGAGGGCGACCCTTTACCGAGCTGGTCTACGTATTGCTCTGCTCAACCTGTTGTTAATTCCTTGCATTCATCTGCTTGCCGGCCACCTTTTTGATTGGCAACTCCTCTATAAAATGGCTTTTGGGGTCGGGAGCGGTTTTCTCTGCGCCGTGATTGTCACCGGTACGATTCCTCTGGTGGAGTCCCTCTTCAAGTACACCACCGATATCAAGCTGCTCGAACTCGCCAACATGAACACCCCGGCGTTGCGGGAGTTGATGATTCAGGCGCCGGGGACCTACCATCACTCTATTGTCGTCGGCAACATGGTCGAGGCTGCGGCGGAGAATATCAACGCCAATCCGTTGCTGGCCCGGGTTGCGGCCTATTACCACGACATCGGTAAGGCCAAGAAACCACTCTATTTTATTGAGAACACCAAGGGGTTGGAGAACCGTCACGACAAGCTGACCCCGTCGATGAGCGCCCTGATCCTTATGGCGCATGTCAAGGACGGGGTCGAGATGGCGAAAGAAAACAAACTCGGCCAGAAATTGGTCGATATCATACGCCAGCATCATGGCACCGCGTTGATGAAGTTCTTTTACGAGAAGGCGAAGAGCAAAGAAGACCCCGGCGTCCACTCCGTCGACGAGAGGGCTTACCGCTATCCCGGCCCCAAACCTCAGACCCGCGAGGCGGCGTTGATCATGCTTGCCGATGCGGTGGAGGCAGCGAGCCGGACCTTGACTGACCCGACCCCGGCCCGGATTCAGGGGATGGTGCAAAAGATTATCAATAATATTTTCATCGATGGCCAGCTCGACGAGTGTGAGTTGACCCTCAAAGATCTGCATAACATTGCCAAGAGCTTCAACCGTGTCCTCGCCGGGATCTTCCACCATCGGGTCGATTATCCTGAGCCGGCCTACCGGGACCGCGAAAAGGAAGCTGCCGCCAAAAGGAAACAGAGTGAAGATATCCATCGAGAACCGGCAAAAGAGACAAAAGATCGTGAAACTTCCGATGCGGAAGGTGGCGCAGAAGATCTTAAGCGACTTGGGATCTCCTGACGCCGAACTGTCGGTTGTGGTGGTGAGCGACGAAGAGATTCGTATCATCAACCGTGATTATCTGCAGCGCGATCGTCCCACCAATGTTATCTCTTTCGCCATGCAGGAAGGGGAGGGGGGTGGGGTCAATCCCGATCTGCTTGGGGATGTGGTGATCTCTGCTGACACCGCCGCCCGCGATGCTGCCGAGGCGGGACTTCCCTTTGAGAGCGAACTTTACTTTCTCTTGCTGCACGGCATCCTCCACCTCTGCGGCTACGATCACGAACGAGGGACCGAGGAGGAGGCACAGGCCATGGAGGCAAAAGAGCGTGAGATCTTCGCCACGATTCGCGATCTTTTTCTGTCCGAGGCGGTTGCCGCGGGATGAAGCCGGCTGGCTGGCTCGAGAGCGTCAACTGCGCCATTGAGGGAATCCTCTGGGCGGTGCGTAGCCAGCGCCACATGCGCTATCATTGTCTCGCTGCCATCATCGTCCTTTGCATCGCTTATCTGCTGCATCTGTCCACCCTTGAGTTTATCCTTTTGGTCTTGGCGGTGACTCTGGTGATTTTTGCCGAACTGATGAACACGGCGGTGGAGGTGGTGGTCGATCTCGTCTCTCCTGACTACCATCCGCTGGCCAAACGGGCTAAGGATGTGGCGGCCGGGGCGGTTCTGGCGGCGAGCATCGGGGCGGTGGTCCTCGGCTATCTGGCCCTTTCTCCCCATCTCTTCGCGCCGGTGGGGGATCGCCTCGCCTTGCTTGGTCGTCCCGAGGGAGAGCTCGCTCTGGTGGCGGTGCTTATCACAACTTTTGTTGTGATCCTGCTTAAGGCGCGCAGTTCGCATGGTACCCCGTTGCACGGTGGGATGCCGAGCGGGCACGCAGCGGTCTCTTGGTCGATTGCGACCTCCGTTTTACTTTCCGGAGTCGGGTCGATGATCGCCCTTTTGGCAGTGGTGCTGGCGGCGATGGTGAGTCATAGCCGCCTCCTGTTAAAGATTCATTCCCTACGTGAAGTCCTTGCGGGTTCCCTGCTTGGAACGGTGATCACGCTTTTGCTCTGGGCTGTTTTGAAGTGATGATGTTATCGATGGTTTTGACCATGAAAAAAAGGAGAACCCACTGTGGAAAGTGACAGTCCCGGAGGGAGGCGCTCGCCCCTCTCTGAACTGCTGCGGCAAATCCTCCCCGGTCGCCGACGGGCGTTGACCGAGAAGGAGCTGCAGGAGATGATCGACGAATCGGAAGAAGAGGGGATCATCAACGAAGAGGAGGGGGGGATGCTCCACTCCATTTTCGAATTTGGCGAGACGATCGTCCGTGAGGTCATGGTGCCGCGTACCGATATGGTTTGTTGTCCGGTCGAGGCGACGCTGCAGGAGGTCTTGAGCGCGATTCTCGCTTCGGGACACTCGCGGATTCCCGTTTTTGAAGGGAGCAATGATCATATCGTCGGGATTATCTACGCAAAGGATCTCTTGCGTTACTGGGGAGAGCAGACGGTGGAGATCACCCCCGAAAAGGTGATGCGTGACCCCTACTTTGTTCCCGAGACCAAAAATATCGAGGAGTTGCTACGAGAGTTCCGCACCCAGCGGGTCCATATGGCGATCGCCATCGACGAATATGGTGGCACCTCGGGCTTGATCACCATCGAAGACCTTATTGAGGAGATCATTGGCGATATTCAGGATGAGTATGATGTCGAGGAGGAGTGGTTGCAGCCGCAGGAGGACGGCTCGTTTCTTGTCGACGGGCGACTCAATGTTGAGGATCTTGAGGAGGAATTTGATCTTGAAATTCCCCGAGAGAAGTTCGACACCATCGGCGGCTATCTTTTCAATCTTTTTGGTCATGTTCCCAAGGCCGATGAGGAGATTGAAGATAGCGGTCTTCTGATGACCATTGTCTCGGCCGACGAACGCAAGATCAGCAAGGTCCGGGTGCAACGGGCCCCTTCCCGCGATGAGAGTGGGGAGAATCACGACGCATGAGTCTCTTCCTCCCTGACCGGACAACCCTAATCTCTCTGGTCAGCGGTCTTCTGTTGGCGCTCTGCTGGCCTCGGGTCGATGCCACCCATCTCTGCTGGATTGCCCTCGTCCCTTTGCTGTTGGTGATGGAAAATCGCCCCTTTCGCAGTGGTTTTGCCGCTGGGGTTGGGTTTTTTTCCCTGCTGCTTTATTGGCTCAATATTGTCATGACCACCTTTGGTAAACTTCCCGCGCCGTTGTCGCTGGTTGTTTACCTTCTGTTGGTGGCCTATCTCTCCCTTTATATCGCCGCAGCCACCTGGGCTTCATCCCGGGTTCGGGAAAAGCTCGGACTCCCCTATGCCGCCACCCTTCCAATCTTCTGGGTCGCTTGCGAGTTTCTGCGTTCTTTTGTTTTTACCGGTTTTCCTTGGGGTTCTCTCGGCTATGCGCTTGTTGAGTCATCGACGTTGCTGCAAGCAGCTGACCTCTTCGGGGTCTATGGCCTGAGTGCCCTGATCGTTTTTGTCAACGCGGTGCTGGCAGCATTCATCGTGGCAGGACGGCGTCATTCTTCGTGGCCGTGGCGCCTGGCGGCAACGGCTGTGTTGTTATTGGCTCTGACAGTTGGTTACGGCCGTTGGCGTTTGGCGGAACTCCCGGATGAGTCCGAAAGGCAACTGGCGGTCGGGCTGATTCAGGGAAATATCGAACAGGGACAAAAATGGAACCCCGACCTGCAGCAGCGGATCGTCACGACCTATGCCGATCTCTCTTTGAGGGCGGCGAAAATGGGGGCAAAACTGCTGATATGGCCGGAGAGTGCCACCCCGGTTTTTTTTCAGGACGGCGGGCCTCTGGCAGAGCAAGTGTCCGCGATACCGGAACGCAGCGGTGGTAGTTCACTCCTCTTCGGCAGCCCTGCCTACACCTGGGTGAATCGTGAGCGGCGTTTTCTCAACAGCGCCTACCTTCTGGATGGAGAAGGTGTGTTGATGGGGCGTAGCGACAAGATTCACCTCGTCCCTTTTGGTGAGTATGTTCCCATGGCCCGCTTTCTCCCTTTTGTTCACAAACTTGTGGAGGGGATAGGCGATTTCTCCCCCGGTACGGTTTCACCTCTACCGCTTAATCAAAGTCTCTTTGGAGTGTTGGTCTGCTATGAAGCGATCTTCCCCGAGATCGCTCGTGACTATGTCAACAGTGGCAGTGATCTGTTGGTCAATATTACCAACGATGCTTGGTACGGCCGCTCCTCCGCTCCTTTTCAGCATCTCGCGATTGCTCGAATGCGGGCGGTAGAAAACCGGGTCTGGCTTGCTCGGGCTGCAAACACCGGTATCTCGGCAATCATTGCCCCGAGTGGCGAGGTCATCGCATCAACCCTGCTGTTTACACCTGATGTATTAAACGCTCAAGTTGGACTCGGTTCTGCACCGACCCTCTACAAATCGTTCGGTGACACTCCGGCCATCCTCTCCCTTCTACTTGGCCTTTTCTGGCTTATTCGTACCCGTCAGCATTATTCCGCGAATTGAGGGCGGGAAAGTTCGATTTCCGTTTTGTTGTTTTTGTGTGGGATAAAGGCCTTGCTATGTCTTGATTAAGGTCGTACATTAGGGGGAATTCCTGACAAGAAACTTATGAAGCGGAGGTGTAGTCAATGCGGCAAGGATGTCCACAATCTTTTGGGAAAATCGTCTCTTGGTTTCTCGCTCTCTTTTGCCTGGCGGGGGTGGCCCAGGCGGCAGAACAGGAAATTGATGCGGAGACGCTTAATCTCATGATGGGCCGGGGCGAAGTTTTGGTGGTTTTTCCGCTAAGTCCGATTGAGTTCAATAATCTGCATATCGCCGGTTCCGTCAATATTCCCCTTGAATATCTGGAAGAGCGTCTGCCGGCAGATAAAAATCAACCGATCGCTTTTTACTGCCTAGGTCGAACCTGAACGGCCGCGCCCTCTGCTGCCAGTCTGGCGGTTGAACTCGGTTACAAAAGTATCTATGTTTTTCGTGACGGACTTCCGGCCTGGGTTACCTCAGGCTACCCTGTTGACGTGAACGAACCCCTTCCTGCGGTTGCGATACCGACAATCTTGGTCAATGAACTTGATCAGATGCTCAAAGGGAATGAAGATTTTGTCCTGTTGGACCTGCGTCATTCGGTCGATAACAAGAAGTCTTGGATCGCTTCCACACGACGGATAAAAATCCCTGTGACCGACCTGATTGATCATCTTAATGAATTGCCGAAGGATAAAAAAATCGTCCTTTTTGACACCAATGGAAAACGTTCGCCGGTTGCCGGCCGTTATCTGCACGGCAAGGGGTTCAAAAATCTGGTGAAGGTTAGTGGTGGGATGATTCAGTGGGTCAAGTCAGGGTTTCCGGTGGCCCGTCCCTGAGTTGTCGAGGTGGAGGATTCCTCTCTAGGAATTGGTCCCTTTGGCTAAAATGGGAACGCCGAGGTTGACGTCCTGCGTCGGGAAGTGGCATGGTTCAGAGCCGACGAGGCAGCGAGACTGCCACAACCCGATCTGCAGGAGCGTAGGAATGAGCCAAAATTCGAATCAAGAAGCGGCGGAGAAGCGTGTTGAGATCCAGATAGACGAGGCGCTTGCCAGCGGTTCTTTCTCCAATCTGGTCCTGATTAACCACAGCGACTGTGAGGTCTTGCTCGATTTCATCTTTCGTCCGCCGCAAGGGGCGCGGGCTCAGTTGCGCAGTCGGGTGATCCTCGCACCGCGCCATTTCAAGCAGCTCTTGACCCTGCTCGAGCAGTCGCTGCAGCATTACGAGCAGCAGTGGGGCGAGATCAAGACTCCGGCCACCCCGGTAGCCGAGTCAGCGGGAACCGGGGAAGGGAAGGGGGAGAGTGAGGCGCCTCCGGCCCTCGATATCGTCTTTGACGAGGCGGTAGCGCAAGGGGTCTACGCCAACCTCATCATGCTCGCTCATGGTGAGAGCGAGTTCGTTATCGACTTCATCTTCCTCCAGCCGCAGGCGCCTCGGGCCAAGGTTCGCAGCCGTATTCTTTTAAGCGATCGCCACGCCAAGCGCCTGCTGCACGCCGGGCAGGAAAACCTGCGTTACTTTGAAAAGCATTTCGGGGCCATCACCCCGGCGCCGACCCCGCCCCCTTTAAACAAACCCTCCGGTACCTTTCACTAGGACTGTTCTTCAACGAAAAAGCGGTGTGCAGCGCCGCTTTTTTGCGTTAGAATCTCTGCCGCTCGACCTTGGAAATCCCCCCTAAAAGCTTTTCCCCGGTCGCTTCCGCCGACACCTGGACGTTTTGCCCTCGCTGCCGACGGACACTTCAACCTGACTCTTTCGGAGGTTGCAGATGTCCTCATCGTCCCTTCTCGTTCCTAAAATTGTTACTGTCTTCCGCGAAGGGTACAGCCGTCGCCAGTTGAGCGACGACCTGCTCGCCGGTCTCATTGTTGGGATCGTTGCCCTGCCTCTCGCCATCGCTTTTGCCATCGCCTCGGGGGTAAGCCCCGAGCAGGGGCTCTACACCGCCATTGTCGCTGGTTTTATCATTTCGCTTCTCTCCGGAAGTCGGGTGCAGATCGGCGGCCCGACAGGGGCATTTGTTGTTCTGGTTGCTTCCATCGTTCAACGTTACGGGATTGACGGTCTGGCGTTGGCGACCTTGATGGCGGGGGGGCTGCTGCTGGTGATGGGGTTGGCGCGGCTCGGTGCGGTGATCAGCTACATCCCCTATCCGGTCACTGTCGGCTTTACTTCGGGGATCGCCCTGATCATCTTTGCCGGGCAATTGCGCGATCTCTTCGGTTTGCAGGTAGCAGAGGTTCCAGCGGAGTTTCTCGAGAAAATCGAGGTGCTGGCGCATCACGCCGACAGTTTTAACGGCTGGGCTCTGCTGTTCGGCGGCGGGACCATTCTCACCTGCTTGCTCTGGCCACGCCTGACCCGCCGCTTCCCCGGCTCGTTGGTGGCGATTGTGGCCTGTACCGTGCTGGTGCAGTTTTTTGATCTGCCGCTTGAGACCATCGGCAGCCGCTTCGGCGAGGTTCCCTCGTCGTTGCCGACCCCGCATCTGCCGACGGTGAGTTGGGCGGCGGTGCGTGAACTCTTCCCTTCGGCGCTGGCGATCGCTCTGCTCGGTGGGGTCGAGTCGCTCCTCTCGGCGGTGGTCGCCGACGGAATGACCGAGCGGCGGCACCGTTCCAACATGGAGCTGGTGGCACAAGGGGTGGCGAATCTCGTCTCACCCCTCTTCGGCGGTATCCCCGCCACCGGCGCCATCGCCCGTACCGCCACCAACGTCAAAAACGGTGGTCGCACCCCGGTCGCCGGGATGATTCACGCCCTGACCCTGCTGCTGATTCTTGTCTTCTTCGGGCGTTTCGCCTCCTACATCCCGCTGGCGACCCTTGCCGGAATTCTCGTCGTCATCGCCTTGCATATGGGGGAGTGGCACCTCTTTGCCCGCCTTCTCCGCTCTCCGAAGGGGGATGTGGCGGTGCTGATGGCGACCTTTCTTCTCACTGTTCTGGTCGATCTGACGGTAGCGATTCAGGTTGGGGTTGTCCTTGCCGCCTTCCTCTTCATGCGGCGCATGGTCGAGGTCGCCGAGGTCGGGCCGCTAGAGAGCGGCGCGCTCCTCTCGGAGGAGGACCTTGACCACCCCGAGAGCCTCAGTCATCGCACTGTCCCCGCCGGGGTTGAGGTCTATGAGCTCGCCGGCCCCTTCTTCTTCGGGGCGGCGGATAAGTTCAAGCGGGCGCTCGAGACGGCGGCGGGGCGACCGGCGGTATTGATCTTGAGGCTGAGGCATGTCCCGGTCATCGATGCTACCGGGCTGCAGGCGCTGGAGAACCTCTGCCGCAAGGCGCGGCGCGGCCAGACCCGGGTTATCCTCTCGGGGGTGGTGCCGCAGGTGCGGCTGGTGTTAGAACACGCCGGTTTCCTTGCGGCGCTTGGGCGAGAGAATATCCTCTCCAATATTGATGCCGCCCTGGCGCGGGCGGAACAGCTGCTTAACGAGCGGGAAGGGGATCAGTCGAATTCGATGAGGTAGTAGAGGTCGGCGCCGCTCTCTTCGCTGAGGGTTGATTCGACCTCCCAGCGGTGGGAGAGGCGGTAACGCAGGCTGAACTCATTGCTGCGGGCAAAGAGAGAGCGCCCCATGCCGATGTAAAGGTCGGGGGTGAGATATTTGCCGATGGTGACGATGGAGTCGGCGGCGCCGTTTTCGTCGCTGCTGCCGCTGCGGACCTCGAAGACGTCGAGGCCGATCCGCCGCTTCAGTCTCTCCTGCAGCATCACCGACTCCCCTTGCGCCAAGAGCGCCCCGGCGGCGGTGGAGAGGAGATCGACCTGACCGCTGTCATTCCCCAAGGGGCGGCCAAGGACAATGTAGGAGAGGATGTCGGTGTCGGGCATGCTCGGATCGGAGAAGAGAGTGACCTTTGGTCGGCGCGGCGTCCCGGCGACCTGAACCCCGACCCGCACCTCACTCGCCGGACGCAGGGCGAGGATGTCGAGAGCCGGTTCGCTGATCGGGCCACCGGCGAAGAGGAGACTCCCCTTCTCGATCTCAAGGTGCATGCCGTAGGCGGCGTAGGCCCCCTTGACCACATCGACCTTGCCGTGGCCGACGATGCTCTCGGCGTTCTCCCCCTTCATCTTCACCTTGCCGGCGAGCTTGGCATCGAGCCCAGCCGCCTGTACCAGCACCTGATCCCCCAACATCAGATCGACATCGAGATCAAGGGCGAAGGGGGGGCGGCGATTTTTTCCCGGGTCGATCCCGACGATGACCAGATCGGGACTGACACCGACAGTGGTGCGGGGCTTGCGTCCGCGCAGCAGCATTTCATCGAGGGTGACCTTCCCCCGCAGTGTCAGCTGCTTCAGCGATCCCGTCGCTTCGAGTTCGGGGGTCAGGAGCAGCTGCAACTCCGGCAGGTTGATCAAGGTGAAATGTGACCCGCGCAGCTGCAGGCGATACGACTTCAAAGCCCCTTTCTCGAGAGTCCCCCCTCCCTCTCCCTCCAGACGTCCTCCTTGCGACTCGATGGAAAACGGCGTGAGCGTGATACTCTCGCCGTCGAGGTGAAGATCGGCGCTCCCCTTCTCGAGGCGGATCCCGAGCGTGGGCAGGTAGCCGCCACCGTCGCGCAAGCGGATTGTTCCGTAGGGGTGCGGAGTCTCGATCGTGCCGTCAAGACCAAGATTGAGATTGAGGGCGACGCGGCTCTCGCGGATAAGGCTCGGTAAAAGGGCGGTGAGCAGTCCTTCAGCGTGGAGGTCCCCGCGCAGCTGTGCCGTCAGTGGTGTTGTCCGTTCAAGCTGCAGCGGCAGTCGCGCCAGCAGCGGCAGGGTCGCCTCGGCTTGCAACGCCCCGAGTCCGTCGAGCTGCAGCTCGCTCTGCAGCTCCAGCCCCTGAGCCGTCCAGTGGCTCGCCAAGGTCGCCTGCTGTAGTTTCGCCTGCGCTTCGCCGTGGGGCATCTGACACGTCAGGTCGCCGTTCTCGATATGACTTTGGCTCTCAAGCCGGAAGGTACGGTTGTGCCAGTCCCCCTGAAGTTCTCCAAAGAGTTGCCCGTTCAGGGTCAGTGCAGGGGGGAAAAACGGCGCCAGCCGCGCCAGATCGAGCCGCTCGCCGTGGGCCGTGAAGGTCCCCTGTGGTGGCGGTCCTCGGCGTAGCGGCGCCGGAGCGTGGAGTGCGGCGCTGAGGGCGCCGAAAGTCGAGTGTTTCAGCGCCAGCTCGGCGCGGCTGCCGCTCTCATCGCCGGCAAACTGCAGGGTCAGCGGCGCGAAGGGGAGATCCAGATTCGGCTGTCGGTAGTCTCCGCTGGCGCGAAAGGTTCCCTCGGCGGCCAGCTGCTGTGGCTGCCAACGCAGGCTACCATCCCCTGTCAGCTCTCCCCGCAATGCCCCGGTGGCAAGCCAGGTGTTCCCCCAGTCGAGAGGGAGTTGCTGCAGATTCACGGTGAGCGTTCCCTGCTCAGGTCGGCCGATTGTCAGGGGCGCGGAGCTGGCAAAGTCGAGGGTGAGAAGAGGCGTATTCTTTCGGGTAAGGGTGGTCTTGAGAGAACTGCCGTCTGCATCGGCGGCGGCGCTGAACTGGAGCTGCAGCTCTTCGGCGTTAAAACGGGAGGAGTGAACGCTGCCGTCTGCCGTAAGCTCAGTCGCCAGGGTGATCGCCTCCCCCTGCTGCTGCAGCTTGAGGCGGCCATTGCTTCTCCCCTCAAGACTTAAGGGGAGTCCGAACTGGGCGCTGCGGCTCAGATCGAGGGCGCGCCAGCTAAGATCGAGCGCTCTTACGTGCGTCGAGCGTATAAGGTGTGCACTCCCCTGAAGCATTTCATCGGTGCTCCCCTGCAGGCTCACCTCGGCTACGGCGATCTCGTTGCCAGAGAGGGTCAGGGGTGTCGGCGCGGTGAGCCGCCAAGGGCCGAAAAAGGGTGCGTTGCTGCTCAGCTCGGTGATCTCCCCTTGCCAGCGCGGAGAGGACCAGCCGCCGTGTAGAGCGAGACGCACCTCCCCCTCCTCCCCGTCGCTCTGCAGATTCAGGGTGTGGTCCCCCAGATCCCCTTCGCCACGAAGTGTCAGGGAGGTGGCGTGAAAGAGGGGGGCGATGATCTCGCGGCCGTCTCCCGAAAGGATGAAACTTTCCGATTCACCGTCCCAGGTTGCGTTGAGGGCCGCATGGGCGACTTGAAAGGTTTTGCCGAGTTGCAGCTGCTCTCCGCTCCCTTCAAAGGCGCTATTCCACCGTCCCCGATGATGTTGTAGCCACCCCTCAGCCCGCAGACTGCCGTGCCCGGCGGGATAGAGTTTCCCAATCCGGGGGATGTCGATGACCAGGCTGATCCTCTCCTTGAGCTTGCCGCCGATCTCGAGAAAGAAGCCGTCTCCGGCCAGGGCGATTTGTTGGATGATCAGGTCGCCGCGTTGCAGCCGTAGGTCGAGATCACCATGCAGCGGCTGGCCACGCAGGATGCTGTCGTGAATCCCCCCCTGCAATATAAGCGTCGGCGCGGCGTCGGCGGGGCGGGCAAGGTGGCCGCGCAGGTCGGCGTTGATCAGCCCTTTCCAGCGGCCATCGATCCGGGCCGGGTCGATCTCGCGCAGCGCTAGGGTGAGGTGGCTTTCCACGGCCGGATCAAAGGGGAGGGAGAGATCGCCGCTGAGGCGACCGCCGAGCCAGTGGCCGTCAAAGCTGGGGAGGCGAAGCTGCTGTCGGTCCCCCTCCAGCGTCAGCTGAAAGCTAGCGTCACGCCAGCTCTCGCCGTGCTGCTGCAGGCTCACCGTGCCGCGGTAGGCTTCAGCGCTTCCGGCAAGGTCGAGGTCGGCGTCGATGTTGGTGCTCGTGCCGAACTCCTCCGCAAGATCAAGAGAAATCAGTGCGCCGTTGAGATGGAAGCGAGGGGGCTGCTCGGTGAGCGCGAGGGTTAATTCTCCGGCAAAGCTTCCGCTCTGTTTTTCCCGCTGCAGCTGCAACGCGCTGAGCTGAAGAATTTCCTCCTGCATGGTGAAGGGAGAGGAAAAGGTGAGTCGAGGCGAGGGGGGACGTTGCAATTCACCCTCGAGATGGCCGCGGATGATTTTCTCGTCCTTTTCCCACTGCAGAGAGAGGCTTCCCTGCGGCTTGGGGGGGGACGCCTGAAACTGTAACGTCAGCTCTCCGGAGGTCTGTTGCAGGTCACTTCTCCCCTGAGCCTCCAGTGCTCCGTAGGGGGTCTTCAGATGTAGTTTTTCTAAAGAGAGTTGCGCTTTGTCAAGCTGCAGCGCAAGGCTCCCTTGGCGCCAATGCTCACTCCTGCCGTCGGTCCGGATGATCTCGAGATCGCCCAGGGTGACCTCGGAGAGGAGAATGTTGTAGCGGGTCAGGACGTCGGGGATTTGAAAAGGGGGCCGTTGCTCTGAAGACGTCGAGGCTTCGTGCTTCGCCAAGACGAGCACCCCTTGACCCAGGGCGAGCTGCTCGATGTCCAGCCGCTGCTGCAGCAAGGCCGCAGGGTGCCAGTCGAAGGAGAGACGGTCGAGGCTCAAGGTGCCAAAGGGGGCGCTGAGTTCAATCCCCTCAAGTTTTAACGGCCCGAGCAGCCCCCCTTCGATGTGTTCGCAGCGCAGGGTGAGGCCAGGGAGGGCGTCGACCAGCCGCAACGCCAGTCGGGTGCCGAGGCTGCTGCTGAGCAGGGAGGTGACGAGCAGGACGACGAGGAGTCCTGTCCCGAGCAGAAATCGGACGGCATGGCGCCGCCGTTGCCCGTTCACCAGACGAACCCGATGCTGAGGTGGAGACGGTAACGCGGATCGCGCTCCCCGACCTGACGGGCGACGTCGAGCATGATCGGGCCGACCACCGTGTAGCGGCGCAGGCCGACCCCGACTCCCTTTTTCCAGTCGAAATCCGCGGGCAGGTCAAAGGCATTGCCGGCGTCGAAGAAGAGCGCACTCCCCCACGCGTCGTTGAAGCTGTATTCAAGCTCGCCACTCGCCACCAGCAGGTGGCGGCCACCGATCACTTCGCCTGAGGCAGCAGTAGGGCCGAGAGAGCGGTAGGCGTAGCCGCGCACGCTCTTATCCCCCCCGGCGAAGAAGCGCAGCGAGGCCGGAACGTTGCTCACCCGATCGTTGAGCAGGGTCGTCCCCCCCTCGAGCCGCAGCAGCAAAGAGAGGGGACCGACGAGGGGACGTACGGCGTGGGCCGAGACCAGCCCCTGCAGCAGGGAGGTGT
>PKUF01000070.1 GCA_002869635.1 Desulfuromonas sp.
AGCCGGGAATGTGACCTCCTGCTCGTCGTTAAGTTCAGCCAAAAGCCGCGCCTCACGCCCACGCAGAGCATCAAGCTTTGAACGCTCTTGGTCGAGATAGGCGCGGGATTGGATATCGGAAAGCTCCATCAGCGGTTCCCCCGCCTCAACAACCTCTCCTTCCTGCACGAGGATACTGCGGACGATCCCCCCTTCGAGATGCTGCACCAGTTGCGACTTCCCCGCCGGGATGATCTGCCCTTCGGTACGCACGATCACATCGACCTCAGCATATGCCGCCCAGAACAGCAGAGTGATCCCGCTGAGCAGAAAGAGGAGGATGAACGTACGCTGTGGTGACAGGGAACGCTGCATCAGTAGGCCCGGACCCTCACCAGAGAGGCATTAGCGTCAAGGTCCTCCTCGACCACAGCCACATCAATCTTACCGGTCTCCATCCCCATTTCGATGAGCAGGTTACGCACTGACATGGCGCGATAGAAACCCATCCGTTTCGCTTCAGAGAAACCGCTCGGCACCCTCACGTAGATGCTCGCCTGCTCACTCTCAGCAATCGGCTTAAGTTCATCCTGCATGTTCTGATGCTCACTTTTGGTGAAGGTAACCGCCTCATCCCGAAATTTGACAATGACCTCTGACTCGAAGGAGAGGGTCTGCTCTACAGATTCGATCTTTTTCGGATGTTCGACCATCTTCTCGGTGACCAAAGTCTTCGAAGAACCCGCCTCTTCCATATCTTTGGAGGCCCGCTGGGCGAGAAGCATATTCAACCTCTTGATCTCGGTCCTCAGGGCGATGTTTTCGGCCTGTAACTCCGACGCCGAAGGGGTCGAATCATCAACCTCTTGCGGCTCACTGCGAATCTCGACCGATGTCTCCACATCGACTTTCTGCTCACTCTTGACCTCGATGGTCGATTCGATCTTCGAAATCATCGCCTCATCCTTGGGAACGGAGCGCCCAAGTTCAAGAGCGAACATGAAGACTGCCGAAATCAGAATCGTCAGCAGAAATAAGAGGTTGAGAATCAGGTTTGTCGTCGCATCGACGTATCCAGGCCAAAAAATATCTGAACCGTCACCGTCTCCCGCGCGTTCACTTCCGCCAGCCATAGCGTCTCTCCACCAATCAGTTGACCAAGCCGGAAGAGGCCTCAGCGGCGGCATCAGCCAACCAAGGGGCTCCGACAGTCAGACGTAAAATCTGGGCAATTGTGTTCATTTCAAAAACATGAAGATCTACCAAGCGCGAACGGGCCTGGTAATAGCGATCATAGACATCGAGAAGATCGAGGAGCGACTGGTTCCCCGTAAGCATCCGCTTCGACATCGCCTCAGCGGCCGTCGCGATGGCGGAGAGCTCCTCGTACCCCGAATCGAGCCTCTTACGGGTCGTCTCAAGGGCTGAATAGTTGGCGAGAAGCGCCTGAACCACCTGCCGCCGCTGATCATCAAGACGGTAGCGCAGTTCATGATAACGGGAAGAGAGTTCGCCGAGATAGAGGGAGTCTTTGCTCCCGGCGTAGAGCTCCCAGTTAAAAACCATCATCAACCGCTTATCACGCTGGCTATCACCACCACCACCGGCATTGCGAGAGTAGGTATCGGTATACTCGGCGTTCAGACGTGGTAGGAAACGACCATTTGCAGCGGTCTGATCACTCTTGACCGCCTTGACTTCGGCCAAAAGAGTGGTGATCTCGGGATTGGAGAGCATCGCCGTCGCCACCGCATCCTTGAAGGTCGCAGGAAGGCGTACCGCCCCAATGTCGGCAGGAACGGGAAGACGCAGCTGTTTGGGAACAGTATTGGTGAGACGAACGAACTCAATACCAGCGGCAGCGTGAGAGGATTCCTGCTCGAGACGAGAAGACCGGGTTGCCTGGCTGCGTGCCTGAACCCGTGCCGCATCCGAGACACTGGCGGCACCAGCCTCGGTCCGTTTTTCGATATAAGAGAGGAGTTCGCTGAGTTGCCCTTCGAAATCGCGCGTCATATCGATCTGAAGACGACTTGCGACCAACGCCAGATAGGATGAAACTGTGGAGATATAGGCATCGCCATCGCTGCTGCGCAGGTTTTCCTGACGCGCTTCCTGTTTCGCCTGACGCCGCCGCCAATCGAAGTAAGTCGGCAAATCGAACAGAGGCTGGTTGACGGTCAACGAGGCGTCTGTTCGCATGTGAAGGTCAGATTCAATCAGCTCACCCGTCGCCTCATCAATCTCCACGGATGGCTCCGACTTCTCGTAACCACGACTGACCCGTACCGAGACGGTAGGAAGAAGCAGAGAGAGGGATTGATCGGCCTGAGCCTCGGCCTGTTCGAGCCGCGCCTCTGCTGCTCTCGTTTCGCGGTTATAGAGTCGCCCGACATCTACCGCGCTGTTAAGGTCGCTGGTTTCAACGAAGAAGGATTGATCGTCATCATCCCATAAAAAAGGCGCCAGACTCTCGACAAAATGGCCATCGCGGTCAGCGACAACATCAATCGTTTCCTGCCCAACAAGAGCGGCCAGAGCTTGGCTACGTGGCAGAACGAAGCGAGGACTTTTTTCAGAAGAGCCTGCGACAACCTTCTCGACAGGCGAAGTCGCCTCAGCTGCGGGGGACACTTCAGCAGCTGCACTCGCCAGGCCCCCTCCCAACACCAGAAA
>PKUF01000118.1 GCA_002869635.1 Desulfuromonas sp.
ACACGATCATATACGCCAGCGCCATGTCGTTGTTCATCGACAATAACAATGTGGCTTCCGATTTGACCTGCGAACTCGGTCTCTGGAACGGCAGCAGTTTCGTCTCGTTTGACGCGCCCAGAGGTGGGGCGCTGGTCTCAACTCCGGTCACGGTTGGTAAGCGAACGATACGTTCTGTGAAGTTCAGCTTCAACGGCGCCAACCGCACGGTGTTCACTGGGGACCAGTTGGCCGTACAGTTCAGTGTCAATACCGACACGATCGATAGTGTCGCCTGGGGCTCGACGACCAACCGTGGTGACCTAGTTCTGGCCGAGGTGCCAATCAACGTTTCGCCGACAATCCCGACGGTGAGTACCGCAATCGATGCGAACGGCAAGGATGTGAAGATCTGGTGGGCGGCCGCGACCGATACCGGGGATGCGGTGGCTGACACGGTCCACTATGATGTGTATGGCGACGATGGCAGCGGGAACTTTACCCACCTACTGGCCAGCAACCTTGCGGTCAATGCAACCAGCGGTTCACCATTGGTATGGGATACGCAAAAGGCGGGAATCGCCCTGGCGGCTGAAAATACCAGTGTCCAGGTGCGTGTCGCGGCCGGAGATACCCTCGCCGGAGTGGGGACCTTGTCTCACACCCTCAGCACGTTTAGTGGTTTGACAATCAACAACAGTAGTGACAATGCGCCGCCGGCGCAGATTACCAACTTTGCCGCGGAGACACGTCCGAAGCAGGGGTCGATTTATCTGCATTGGTCCGCACCTGGGGATGACGACGACAATAACGGTCGTGCCTTCTCCTACGATATCCGCTGGTCAGATACACCCATTGGTGACGATACCGCCTTTAATGGTGCGACGCAGCTTGATGCGGAACCGTTCCCAACATTCGGTGGGACCAATCAGGGGATGGAAGTCCTCGGCCTGACGGAGAATGTGGACTACTACTTCGGCATCAAAACCATCGATGATGGTGGCAACACCTCGGCGCTGTCGACAACCTCGCCGAACGCCCTCGGCGGGCCAAAGTGCGGTATCTGCCATTCGACGCCGCCGGATGAAACGGCCACCAGCGGCAATCATATCCAGCATGGCTATACGATTAACGACTGTGCCAACTGTCATGGCAACGACCCATCGACAGGCGCCCAGACCTTCCAGACCAATCATCAGGATGGCGTGGTGCTGTTGGGTTGGAAGACGGCGACACCGACGGCTGGAACCTATGTGGGCAACGAGATTACCTACACGCAAGGGGGACAGACGATCTATCAGGACGCGAGCGGCGGTGGCTTTAACGAAGTGAACGGCGATCCGGGCGATGTGACGGATAACGGCTCCTGCTTCAGCTGGTCGAGTCTCAACGTCAGTGGTTGTCACGGACCCGCCGCCAGTGTTAGTTGGGATGCCGGCGCGACCATTGCGTGCAGTGGTTGTCATGGTGACAATACCCGCACTCTTGACCTCTATGGTCATCCCTATGATGATCACAGCGAAGATGTGACCGCCTCACCGCCGGTCGATAACCATGGCTACGACGGGACCGGGGCAACGGTCGTCGAGCGCAAGTTTGTCGGGGCGCACGAGAAGCATCTCAACTACTCGTTCCGTCTCAGCAAGGGCGACTCCTGCCGCCTCTGTCATCAGGGGAATAACCATGCCGACGGTGTCATCGATGTCTCCCTCGACCTAGCGGCGGCCGGTGAAGGTGCAACCTGGACACCGGGGGCTGATGACAGTCAGTACGGTTCGTGCGGCAGCATGTCGCCAGAAGCGTGTCATCCCAGCACGGCAACGCCGGATTGGGACAGCCAGCTGCAGTTTGCTTGCGTCAACTGTCACGGGATGGATGGCACGACTCCAGGGCATGTCACGGATCCGTCCAACAATATCGATCTGGCGGACAACGACCCCGATACAGGCACAACGCCTCTCCCGGGCAACTGCACTTGGTGTCATGTGGCCGGTCATCCGCAGGAGCGGGCGCTGGTGAGTGTCACCAATGCGACGACGCCGGTGGTGACAAGCGTTGATCCGCACTATCTCACCACCGGAGAGAAGGTGACCCTTCATGCCCTGAGTGGGATGACGGAAATCAACAACTACACAACGACTGTCACGGTGACCGGTGCGAACACATTTACCCTCGACGCGACCGATACCAGTGGTTACGGGACTTGGGATAGCGGGTCATTCATTCAGGGTAACGGTTGGGGAGTCATCCTGATCCCGAATAACACGCTGGTCGGCATCAATTACAAGTCCGGCGGCATCCACTTGAAGGCCCAGATCGGTAACCACGGTCTGGCGCAGAGTGAGGCCGAGCAGTGCTGGAGCTGTCACGATGCCAACGGCATCTCTGAGTGGCGCGCTGACGATGGCGCTAACAACAATACCGATCCGGGCAACAGCACCGATTACGATTACGGTCAGACCTACTCTGATTCGCCGGGAGGAGTCGCGACGACAGCCTGGGTTGTGAGTGGGCAAGGGGCGTGGTGGCGTTCCGGGGCCGTGCTAAGCGGGGCGGAAACCGGCTTTACCTACAAGGATGGACGGATTCAGTCGACCCATTCGACCAATCCGTCCGGGACGGCGGCACTCAGTGGCAGTGCTTACGGTTACACCGAGTCGATCGATGCCATTAACACCATCATCTGCTCCAACTGTCACGATGTGCATGACATGAATGTGGCGAAGAACGATACCGCCACCGGCCAGCCCTATCTTCGGGGGAGTTGGAAGCGTAATCCCTACAAGGAAGACGGGGCACCACAGACAGGAACCACCTATATCGATACAGGCGATTACGGTGATCTCCCAAGGACAAGTTCCGATACAGCAAATGCGTTGGGAGGTTACTGGATTGACCAAAACAGCGGCAACCCGACAGCCGGTTGGACCTATTCCTCCTCGGCCGGTCTCTGTATCCTCTGTCATGGCGACAACGTCGATATTCTGAACCAGTTCGATGTCGGTCAGGGTGAGGCGAATCTCTGGTTGGCAGATAACAATGGCCACGCCAATGCCGCCCTTGGTGGGACCGGGACGGGAGCCGCCAATATCTTCCGGACCGGGTTCGATGGCACCCATGGCTTCGGCCGTCAGGGCACCGGTGGTGTGGATGAAGCCAACCCCAACCCGGGAGGTTGGATGGGCTTCCAGAATACTCAGGCCACCGCCAAGACCGGCGATGATGATTATGGTTACGGCCCACGTTCAGCGAACCAAAGTTATCTGTTGCCGAATATCGGTGGCAATATTACGGTTCCAGCCTTGGTCTTTAATTGGGGTGTCGCTGTCGACGCAACGACGGTCGAAATTGGTGTCCACCAGTTCTCTTGTTCCAAGTGCCATAACCCACATGCTTCGCGTTTGCCGAAGCTGATGATTACCAACTGTCTTGATGTTTCGCATAATACGTGGGACAACGATTGGAGTGGTGATTCCAACTGGAGTTCATTCAACAGTACGACATCATCGTGGGGGCAGAACAAGCTGTCGCATCTCTCTACGGCGCAAAACTGCCACCGTTATGTTGACGTGAACGGTGATAACAATCCGGACGAGCAGGGTTGGAATAAGGTGACACCGTGGTAACAAACAACCGAGAGGAGGAAGTGCGATGAAAAAGTATTTAAAACCAAGAGTCGTTGGAAGTAGTGATGTTCACCCTTGTTAAAAACAAGAAAGGGCCGGCGCAAGCCGGCCCTTTCTTGTTGGTGGATGTTGGCCGGGTTACGGACTCCTTGAAAAAGGAGCTCAATCCTTTGAGATAGATATTCTGCGTCAGGGGAGGCTACATCTGCAGGATGTTCAGTGTCCGATAAACTCACATCGAGACGACTGTGTCAGAGAGGAGAATGAGGCAGACAAAAACGATTCTCGATTCTATCTGCTGACATCACTCTTCTCATAAGTCATTCGCATAGCAAAAAGAATTTTGGCGGGCGCTCGACTTAGTCAGTGGCTTTTCTTGGAAAAATTCAAATATCGAAGGGGGTGCGGTGGTTGAAAGAGATGTGGGGATGTGGGGATCGCTAAGCACATCCTCGATGGCCGCCGTGAACAATGTTCTCTTGGATTGTCCCTGCTATCGGTAACAAAAATTACTGCGGCGCCTTCAGGGAAGGGGGCGAGGGAGGCACTCTGTGCTAGCGGGGATAAAGATCGAGACTGTCGGATCCTTATCCCCTAACGTACGGGGGACGTGAGGCGTCACTGGATTCTTAAGTGGTTAACTGTGTCTCGCCAAGGGACAGAAAACGGGCAGCCCGGCATCTGGGCTCCCGCGTTGATTTTTACCGCGTCGATATTAAGGCACAAAATGGCTGTAATAGGTTTTGTGAGCGTCACTTTGTGAGAGGGCATCGCTTAGGGAAACACCGATCGGTTTCATCAAAAAGATCGCCATGATACCGATCACCACGAAGGCTCCGACCCAGTTGAGGCAGGCCGAAAGCCAGGGCCAGTCCGCGGCGCTGGCGCGGGAGTTGGTCGCCTCATCTTCATCTTCGTTTTTGGCGGTTTGCTGGGCGATTTTTCTCATGATTCGCCCTGATGTTAGAAAAATTGCTGCCGAGATAACGAACTGTGGCATGACGTCGATGGAGACGACCCCCATTCCGAGCATGACGCCGTAGAAAACCATGGCGCCAAGGCCGAGCAGGGTCATTTGATCGCTGAGGCGAGTATTCATACGTACCTCGTTTCGCTGTGTGTAACGGTGTTATTATTTGCGACTGCCGCTATCGCGGTGTTTGCGTGGATTTTTTATTGCTTCTTGGTTAAAAAATAACCGCTGTTTTAAAATTAGTCAAGGATGAAGGTGGTGGGAAATCGTGGGCAGCAAAAACAAAACGAGGCGATTCGGTCCCTCAACCGTTCGCCTCGTTTTGCGCAAAAGAGTAACTATGTGATCTGAGAATAGAGCAAAGGATGTGCCAGAGGCCATCTGTCGTCTTTGCTTTGTCTTAAGGTGCTGTATTGATTGGTTATTTGTCTGGGGTGTGCCGTGGAGAGGGCCGTTTTGGTTTTTGCGATGGTGCAAAAAGTGGGGCGTCATGAATCAAAGAGAGGTGACAAAGTGGCGAGTTTTGGGACGTTTTGCAAAAATGCGAGGCGAGATGGGCATGTTTTGCATATTTGCAAAACCTTAGGAGTAATCCTCTTTTTTGATGTCGTACTTTTTGAGTTTGCGATAGATCGTTGCCATGTTCATACCGGCTTCGCGGGCCGCGGCGTCGATATTTCCCTTGCCGCGCCGTAGTAGGTCGATGAGGTAGCTTCTTTCAAAGCGGGCTAGAGCGCTGGAGTAGTCACTCTCCGTCGTTTCGTCACTCGGGATATGGCCGATATCTATGAACTGAGAGAGGACGTCAAGGCTGATGCTCTCTTCGCTCTCGATGGCGATGCAGGCCTCAACCACGTTGCGGATCTGTCGGATGTTTCCGGGCCAGGTGAACTCTTTGGCCGCTTGCAGTGCTTCGGGAGAGAATCCTTTGCAGTGGGTGCCGAAGGTCTCGTTCTGTTGTTTGATGAAATGGGCTGCAAGCAGCGGGATATCCTCACGGCGCTCTCTCAAGGGGGGGAGGTGCAGATTGACGACGTTGAGGCGGTAGTAGAGATCTTCGCGGAAGCTTCCTCGCTTCACCTCAGCCGTCAAGTCGGAGTTGGTCGCCGAGATGATGCGCACATCAACCTTGGTTGGGCGGGTCTCGCCGATACGCAAGAACTCTTTCTCCTGCAGGAAGCGCAAAAGGGTTTTCTGGACGTTCATCGGTAGGTTGCCGACCTCGTCAAGAAAAAGAGTCCCACCGTCCGCCGCTTCGAGCAGGCCGACCCGGTTCTCAGTGGCGCCAGTGAACGCCCCCTTCTTACAGCCAAAGAGCTCACTTTCGAGCAGCGTTTCGGGGAGGGCGCCGCAGTTGATGGCGACAAAACGCTTTTCCTTGCGGGGTGAGTTGTAGTGAATCGCCTGAGCGATCAGCTCTTTACCAGTCCCTGACTCGCCGGTGATTAGCACCGAGGTATCGCGGATGGCGATCTTGGCGACCTTCTCAAGCAACTCTTTCAGGGGAGGGGAGGTGCCGACGATGTTGTCGAAGCGAAACTTCCCCGCCAGCTCCTGCTTCAGTTCCTGATTTTCGCTCAGCAGTTCGGTCTGCTTGAGGGCGTTCTTGACTCGGTAAAGGAGCTCCTCCGGTTCAAACGGTTTGGTCAGCATGTCGTAGGCGCCGCGGCGCAGCGCCTGGATTGAGGTCTCGACCGTGGCGAAGGCGGTGATCATGATCACCGGGGTGGTCGGTGACTTCTCTTTAATCTTTTGTAGCACCTCAATCCCGTCCATCCCCGGCATCTTGATGTCGCTGATCACCAGGTCCCATTCGCCGGGAACAAACTGCTCTACCGCTTCAAAGGAGCGGGTGTGCGCACCGACTTCGTAGCCGTTGTCGAGCAGAACCGCCTCCATCATGCGGCAGAGGCCTTCTTCGTTGTCGATCAGCAGAATGCGATGGGGGGTCATGGTTCGTAATACTCCTCGCGCTGCATAGGGAGGGTGACGGTGATGACGGTACCGACACCGAGGGTGCTGGTCAGGTGGATTGTGCCGTGATGTTGTTCAATGATCTGCTTGGTAATCGCCAGCCCGAGGCCGGTGCCGCGGGCTTTGGTGGTGAAGAAAGGCTCAAAGATTTTGTCGAGAATCTCTTCGGGGATGCCGCTGCCGTTATCATCGAAGATGATCTTGATTGTCTCGTCATCCCCTTTTTCAGTACGCAGGATCAGGCGTCCCCCTTGCTGCATAGCGAGTCCGGCGTTGAGGATGAGGTTGATGGCGACCTGGCGGATCTGGTCGCCGTCGATGGGGATCGGTGGTAGCCCTGAAGCAAACTCGCGAAGCACCGTCACGTGGTGCATGTCGGTGTGGTTGGCGGCAAACTCGAGAATCTGAGAGAGCAGATCGTTGATGTCGGTCTCTTCAAGGTTCGGCTTGGGGGTACGGGCGTAGCTGAGCAGGTCCTGGACGATCTTTTTGCAGCGTTTGCTCTCGCGTTTGATGTCGTGGATGTAGCGGTAGAAGGGGTGGTCCGGCTCCAGCTTCCCTTCGAGGTAGCTGGCGTAACCGAGGATCACCCCAAGAGGGTTGTTGATCTCGTGCGCCACTCCAGAGGAGAGGATGCCGAGTGACGCCATTTTCCCCTGCTGTGCCAGCGCCGCCTCCATCTCCTGATTACGTTTGATAATGGTTGTCATACGATTGAAGGTGGCGGCGAGCTCGCCGAGCTCATCGCCGCTCTCGACCTCCATCTGTTCATCGAGTCGCCCCTGCTTAACCTTACGGATAACCGCGATCATATGGTGGATCGGGTCGGTCAGTACCTTGGAGGCAAGATAGACCATCCCCACAGAGAAAAGGCAAGCGAACAGGGTCAGCACCGCCATGCTGACAAAGGTGCGCCCCTTGATGGCGTTCGCTTGATGATAGAACTCGTCTTCGTAAGAGCCGACGGCGACGATCCAGTCCCATGGGGAGAAGTAGGCGTAGCGGACGATTTTCATCCGTGCTTCCGGTTCATCGCTGTTACGCCAGGGATAGCGGATCCACCCCTCGCGTTTTTCGCACATTTCACGGATAAACGGGTTGCCGCTGGCGTCAGTGGCGTTGAGGAAGTTTTTCCCTTCGCCGTCGGGATGGACCGTGAAGGTTCCCTGACTGTTCATGCAGTAGATGTAACCGGTCTTGCCGACTTTTTTGCTGCGCAGTTTTTCCTTGAGGTCGTCGAACGCCTTCTCTTCAAAAGCGAGATCTTCGTAGGTCTCTTCTAGATAGCCGCTGGCGGCGATGATCCAGTCCCACTCTTTGAAGTAGCGATAGGCGGCAATCTTTTGGCGCGGAGCTCGGTCGCCGAGAATGGCGTTGCGCCAGGGATAAGAGATGTAGAGAACCTCACCGCTCGTCGAGGTGCGGGCGGCCTCGATCATCTCGCGGATGAAATAGCGACCGAGTTCGTCCTGCTCATCGTAGATATTCTCTCCCTCACGGGCGATATGAAGTTGCAGGGTGCCGTCGCTGCTCATGGCGAAGATGTAGCCGGTCTCCCCGACATTGACTTGGCGCAGCGCTTTGCGCGCCTCATCCTGAGCTGCCGCGAGGTCGAGTTTGCGATCACGTAACTGGTGGTCCTGTGCCTCGACCAGATTGTAGGCGATATCGACAAGGGTTGAGAGGTCGCGGGTGAAGATCTGTTGTTTATCCTGCTTGTAGACTTGGAACTGTTGGTAGTGGGAGTTGAGCAGGTCGAGGGCGAAGGAAGTCATATGCTCCAGATCGTCCTTGCTCGTTTCGGTGATGCCGAGGTAGGCCTGACGGCTTGAAATGTAGCCGACGACGCTGCCGACAACGATGATCGGCAGGATCACCAATGGCAGTACCACGACCAGCATCTTGGTGCGCAGTTTGACGTTTTGGATGATGCGGAGAAGGTTGCGACCCATAAGCCCTCGAAGAAGGAAACCCCTGAAAAACCGGGAAATTATGGGCTAAGAGAGGCCTTAAGTCAAGGCCGAGGTGCTTCGAAGGTCGATTTTGTATACATAGATTTGGGGGTCAGCCCCGTTCGTCGCCTCCGTCGGGGAGGGAGAAGGTCGCCCGATAGTGACGGATCTCGATAAGGGTCATTTTGATGATACTGGCGACGGGGACACCGATGATCATGCCGATGACGCCGGAAAGTTTCCCTCCCATGAGGATGGCGAGGATGACCCAGAGCGGGTGCAGGTTGGAGACTCGGGAGATAAAGATCGGAATGAGAATGAAACTGTCGACGATGACTTGGGCGATGAGGATGTAGACGGTGAGGATCCACCAGAACTCCCCTCCGATACCGAGATCGACCAGAGCGATCAGGATGCCGGGGATCATGCCGATGATCGGACCAACGTAAGGGATGAGGTTGGCGATGCCGGCGATTGCGCCGAGTAGGGGGGCGTAACGGATGTCAGTACAGGCAAGTCCGGCCGTGACCACCAGCCCGACTATGATCGCTTCGATGATCCGGCCACGAATAAACTGGGAGAGCTGTCGACTGATGAGATAAGAGAGGTCATGCACCATCTCAAAGTGGCGGTTGGGGGTCAGGGCGACCCCGAGGCGGAGCATGCGCTGCCCGTCCCGAAGAAAAAAGAAGGTAAAGAGAGGGACGAGGATGAGAAGGCTCCCCAAGGTCATCGCCGAGCGGGGGGTCTGCAACAGCAGTTCGGCGACGAAGCGTTCGGCCAGGGCACGACCCTTGGCGGGGAGATCGTAGCCGTCGACGAAGGGAGCGAGTTGGTGCAGACGGGTCTGAAAGTCTGAGAGGAGAGAGGTGAAGCGGGCGGTGTAGCGTGGTAAATCCTGCTTGAGGGCGAGCCAGGTCTCCATGCCGTGTGGCAGAATCAGCGAAACAAGCAGTGTGCCGATCCCGGCGAGTAGCAGGTAGACGATGAAAATGCTGGTGGTGCGGCTGATCTTCTCCCCTTCGAAAAGGTTGACCAGCGGGTCGAGGAGGAAGGTCACGACCAACGTCAACAGCAGCGGCAGGAAGAGGCCGTTGCTGGCAGTGCGCAGCAGCCCGAGAATGTTGGAGGCTGACGAGAAGAGTGACAGCCCGGTGGCGATGGCGGCGGTGAAGACGAGGTAGTCGAGCAGAGCCTGAGTGCGGGTTGGGGTGCGGATACTCATGAAGCTGTCTCGGTCTCGTCAGATTCGTCGGGCGTGAGCGTCTCTTGCTGGGCGCAGGTGGATGCCTTTTCGACCGTTTGTAGCCGTTCGCTCAGAACCCGGGCAAGGCCGAGGAGGATTTTGTTGCCAAGACTCGGGTGTTTACGCAGGATGTCAAGCAGGTCGGCGCGAAAGAGGCCGATGAGCTCGCTGTTCTCCTGGGCGTGGGCCGAGGCAGTGCGTGGGGCGGGGGCGAGCAGGGTATTCTCGCCGAAAAAGTCGCCGGGGCCGAGGCTCGCCAGCTCCCGCTCATTCTTTTCCCCCGAGCGGCTGAAGATGCGCACGCGGCCGCTGCGCACCAGATAGATACCGGTGCCGGGGTCTCCCTCCTCGAAAATCGTTTCGTTGCGCTTGTAGCGACGCGAGTGGGCGCGCCCTTCAAGGGTGCTCAGCCCGCGGGGGTCGAGTTCGGCAAAGAGGGGGGTGCTGCCGAGAAAGGCGGCGACCGATTCGTCCTCGGGGCGTTTGCGGAAGATGTTCTGCCAGAAAGGGTTCACGCTACATCCTGTCATCGGGGGGAAATGAACAACGGCGCCAAGTATAGCAAAACCTTGCGGGGGCAGCAGCAGAAAGTTCGCCTGTTGGGACGGCGCCGGTCTATTGACAGTTCTTGGCGGCGATTGCTACTTTGAAAGCTTGAACCAATCTTCTCTTTTATGGAGTCTTTTGCTGCGTGAGTGAAGCCTCAGAGTTTGTTTTTGACCCCCAGCGCTATCCGACCTCGCCTGGGGTCTATCTGATGCGCGGCGCCAAGGGGGAGGTCCTCTATGTTGGCAAGGCGCGCAGTCTGCGGGCTCGATTGCGGACCTACTTCTCTTCGCGCGGGGACGGCCGCGCTCATATCCGTTTTCTCATGCCGCGGGTGACTGCGCTTGAGATCGTGGTCACCGACACCGAAAAAGAGGCGTTGATTCTTGAAAATACCCTGATCAAAAAGCATCGCCCTCGCTATAACCTCACCCTGCGCGACGATAAAACCTATATTTCGTTGCGACTTGATCCCCGCGAAGAGTTTCCCGGTCTGCAGATTGTCCGCAAGGTTATGCGGGATGGGGCGAGCTATTTCGGCCCCTTCGCTTCGGCCCAGGCGGTGCGGCAGACCCTCAAGGAGGTCTATCGCATCTTCCCCTTGCGACACTATCCCTGGAAAAGTTGCCAGCGCCGCCTTCGCCCCTGTCTCTTTTTTCAGATTGGTCAATGCAGCGCCCCCTGCCATGGCAAGATCAGTCGCGCTGATTATGGGGAACTGGTACAAGGTGTGATGGCACTTCTCTCCGGCCGCGAAGCCGACGTGGTGGCGCTGTTGCGGCAGGAGATGACTCAGGCCGCCGAGGCGTTTAGGTACGAAGAGGCGGCACGGGTCCGAGATCAGATTCGCGCCATCGAGCAGACTGTTGAGCGGCAGAAGGTGGTTGATCCTGGAGGGGGCGACAGCGATATTGTCGGCCTGCACCGTGAAGGGGGAGAGCTTGAGGTGGCGATCCTCTTCGTCCGCCAGGGAAAACTTGTCGGGCAGCGCACCTACCCCCTTGAATGGCGTCTTGACGATGCGGCTTTGTTGGTCAACTTTCTTCAACAATTTTATGCCCGTGATGTGTTGATCCCGAAAGAAATCCTTATCCCGTTTCAGTGCGAGGATCTGGATGTTCTCGAAGAGTGGCTGACGGAACGGGCCGGGCGTAAGGTTCGTTTGCTGGTGCCGCAGCGGGGGGAACGGTTGCGTTTGGTGCAGCTGGCTGAACGTAATGCCGCTGAAGCCTTCCGTCAACGGGGAAGTCGGCGCGAATCGAAGCTGGCAATCCTTGAAGAGATTCAGCAAGTGTTGAAGCTCTCACGTCTGCCGCGGCGGATGGAGTGTTTCGATATTTCGCACGTTCAGGGGCGTGCCGCGGTCGGTAGCATGGCGGTGGTGGTCGAGGGAGAGGCGGTTCCGGCGGCGTATCGCTCGTATCATCTGCGCACCGTGGAGGGGAACGATGACTATGCCTCTCTCTATGAAGTTCTGACCCGGCGTCTTCAGCGCGGTCTGCGTGAAGATGATCTTCCTGATTTTATCCTCATTGATGGTGGACGGGGCCAGCTGGCCGTCCTTTGTCGTGTTCTTGATGAACTTCATCTGGCTGATCGCGTCGAGGCGGCCGGCATGGCCAAGAGCCGGGTTCAGCGTCGGGTGCGTAGCGAACGGGTTGAGCGAAGTGAAGAGCGGTTCTTCCTGCCGCAGCGCAGCAACCCTGTCGTCATGCGGCAGGGCTCACCAGCTCTCTTCCTTCTTGAGCGCCTGCGCGACGAGGCGCATCGTTTTGCCGTCACCCGTCATCGCAAGCGTCGAGAGAAAGAATCTCTGCTCTCCTCCCTCGATGCCATCCCCGGTATCGGCCCGTCCCGCCGGCGTCTTTTGTTGCGTCATTTCGGCAGCCTCAAGGCGCTACGAGAGGCTGATCTTGAGACCCTCTGCGCTCTTCCTGGTCTTCCTGAACACGTTGCAAGACGGCTTTATCAGGAATTGAAGGCAACCCCTTCCCTGTCATGACAGCTCTCAGTCTTTGTTCGTCTCCGCCCGCCTGTTTTTTTGTTTTTTTTGGCTTTTGGCACCTTTGTTGCGATGTAATTGCCTGAAGGAGCTTGCTGGCGCATCGCAAGCGCTGTTTTTTAGCGGCAATGCGACCAAGGGTGGCCAGAACGCATGTGGGTTATATGACGTAGGCTCCTGAAAAACACGGTTAATGACTTTTAATTTTTGGGATTCGCGAATATGAGGTTTAACAGTCAAGTGTACTTTCTAGGAGATAAAGGAGTCGTAACGATGGGGACGAGGATCCTTTCTTTTGCCCTGATGTCTTTACTGTATTTTTCACTGGCATCAGCTAGCTTTGCCCGGGATGTGCACTATTTCGACTGCCAGACCTGCCACCGTTCTGGTCAGGGAGTTACAGGTCTTGCGGGAAACATTTGTCTGACCTGTCATAGGACGGGCAGCACGGCTTCGACCGGTTTGAACGATCAGACGTCAGCGACTCCCATAGGGGCTCTGGCCACGGGGGATGCCAGTGACGCGATGGGGAATAATCCGAGTGTGTCGGGTGCGACGTCGCACGCTTGGGGGGTCCCCGATGACGCTCCTGATGCTGGTGCGCAGGCCCCGACTGACAGTGTTTTTTATAACAGTTACCAAATTTCTTTGGGGGTAGTGTCGTGTGCTCGCTGCCATGATCCTCATGGTTCTCTGGATACGAACCCCACACTTGCCAAGCTTGACGCTACGCTTGATGATGCGTGTCTCGATTGTCACACTCCGTGGAATCAGGCGAATGCTAACGCCTATCTCACTCATCCGGTGGGCGCGTCGACCCTTTATTCCGGTTTTAGTGCTGACTCCCGTTTTAAAGCGGCCGTGGATAACAGCGGTACGGCCCACGGTGATGTCCGTCTCGTCGGCGGGATGGTCTCCTGCACCTCCTGTCATGCCCCCCATTATGCCGACAGTGATGCGAACACCCGCATCTCCAAACAGGAGACCGATATCGCCAACCCCGATTATCAGACCGGTCTGAATACTGGTGATGGCTATCTTCTTCGTTCCGATGGCCCGGGTCGTGCCAATAAATCCCGCCTCTGCCAGGCTTGCCACACCTATCAGGCGCACGGTAACGGTGGCGAGACGGTCGGTTGTCTCGTCTGTCACAGTGGCCACTCCTATAACAGTGGTAGCCCCAACTACTTTGTCCTGCGTGATGATGCCGTCACGAGTGGTCATGGCGCCGTTTCTGGCCTTCTCTTTCTGGACCCCACGACCGATCACGGTGGTTCCAAAACCGTTGCCCAGGTCTGGTCCGGTGAGTCTGCCGGGGATACGGCCGGTTATTGCGAGCAGTGCCACGGGCAGTTGACGGCGATGCCCGGCAGCGCCCGTCCTCATAATGAAGGGGAGAACTGCCGTACCTGCCATCAGCATGATGGTGCGACCTATGCGTTTGAGGCCGCGGGCGGTTGTGATGGCTGCCACGGTTATGCCCCGACGACCAACACCCAAGGTGGAACCACCGGTTACGCTTACGCCGATGCGTCCCACGACTACTCGTTGGATGCAGATTTTAAAGATGAGTCGCTTACAGGGCACGCCAAGCATGCCTCAACAGGCAACTACGGTATCTCGTGTACCGAGTGTCATTCAAATTATGGCGTCGGTGGCCATCCCAATCTCGACAACAACTATCAGGATGTCGCCTTTGTCGGCGGAATCGCCGAGATCGGTATGGCGCCGACCGCCTATGACAAGGCCGGGGCGGGGACCTGTGCGACGATCTATTGTCATAGTGACGGGGTGAACCCTGATCGTGTTGTGGCCGGCCCGAATGCTGCTACGGTTCCTAATTGGCTCGGTTGCAGTACCACCTGCACCAGCTGTCACACGACCGGGACGACGGGGACGGCGACGGTCCACAATACCCATACGGCGTTGACCTTGGGGGGAGTGGCTGTCGATTGCGGTACCTGTCATGCGGATACCTGGATCAATGCAACAACGGTGGATATGGCCGGCGGCGCCCACGTCGACGGTGATGTCGATGTCGTCTTTAATACCGCGCTGACCCCGACCAACCCGATGGATCAGGTGAACGGAACCTGTGCCGTCTACTGTCACAGTAACGGAACGACCCATGTTCAAGCCCCCGATTGGGACGATGTCAACACCGGAAACTGCGGTGACTGTCACGATGCGGATGGTGTGACGGGAGACTCCGTAGCGATTTCGACGGGCGCCCACACCACGCATCTGAACAAAGGTTTGGCCTGTAGCGATTGCCACACGCACGATGGTAGCGCATTCGGTGGTGACCACATCAATGGTACTTTTGATGTGGTCGTCGATGTCTGCCTCGGTTGCCATGGTGCAACCTCGGGTGTCAGCGCTGGCGTCGATCGAGAGCCGATCTGGACCGATCCTGCCAGTGTTGAGTGTCGTACCTGTCACACCGGTGTTCTTGCAACGATTACGAACGTTGCTCCGTCAAAAGACTCCTTTGACGTTGAGGGGCATGGTGACGCCGCCCTGACCTCGGCGCCTGATTGTACCGGTTGTCACGACACGAGTCCGGCGACGCATTTTGACGGTGTCTCAGGCAATACGGACCTTCTGACCGGTGGTGCCACGGCCGACGATGCGTTCTGTAATACCTGCCATGCTTCCCAGCACAGTCACTACACCACCGCCGGTTCTTCGACTGACGGTAGCACCTGTGCCCAGTGTCATGAGCCGCATGGCGATAATATGGGTACCAACACTGATGCGATGCTCGCCATCGGCAGTGGTTTCGTGGACCGCACCGCGGCTTCCAGTTACTTCAACGGTAGCAACAACGGGGTTTGTCAGGTCTGTCATGACGCCGCCGAAGGTAACGGCGGTATCGCTCACTACAACCAGACCGATGCCCCCGATGGCCACAACGACGCGCAAAAGTGCGTCGATTGCCACCTCCATACCGACAGTCCTTCCTTCCAGTTCACCGCGGGAACCAACTGCGGCGACTGTCACGCCTACGCTGTCGGAACGACCCAAGGGGCTCTGACCTCTGGGGCGCATCAGGCCCATATTACTGTTGCTGACGGTGCCATTGGCAATGAGGATTTCACCGATTGCGCCCAGTGTCACGGCGCGACGGTGACGACCTACAACTATGCTTCCGGTGGCAACCACATGAACGGCACCACCGATTTCGTCGGTGGTCTCGGTTATGACGACAACGGCACCCGCGGTGTTCTGGGCGATGACCTTGTCACCTCCTGTGCCGGTGCCTGTCATGCCACGGCGGCGGGTCAAGCTGCCCTTTGGACGGATGCCAGCCTGAGCTGTGATGCCTGCCATGGCAACGCTCCTGCTGATGGTGGCGGTGATACCCTCGCTCACAGTAAGCATATGGCGCTGACGAGTGTGGATTGTGACACCTGCCACGGTTCGATTCCGAGCGCTGGCGATACCACGCATATTGACGATTACAGCGGGACGGAAGGTGCGATCCTTGCCGACCGCGGCGTCGCCGATGCCGACGAGGCCACGCTGACCGAGTCGAGCTGGGACGATGTCAATAACACCTGTAACAATGCGACCTGTCACGATCCCTCAGGAAGCGCTTATCTTGCTGATTGGGATACGGATACGTCGGATTGTAACCTCTGCCACGGTAACGCTCCTGCAACCGGTGCTCACGACGCCCATACGACGGTCAGTGGTAACACCACCTCTGAGGATCGCACCGATTGCGCCCAGTGCCATACCGGTGCT
>PKUF01000086.1 GCA_002869635.1 Desulfuromonas sp.
ACGTTAATGGTCTGGCAGAAGGGGAGGGTCGATTTCGTTGAGTTCTTCGCCATCTTTCTGCCATCGTTGTTGAACTGGATTATTCCAGCCGCGATCATGAGTATGACGGTGAGCAAAGAGCGGCCTGAATCGATGAGCGAATCAATTCGGATGAAAGTCGGTGCCAAGCGGATTATGGTCTTGTTTCTTTTGACCATTGTTACCGCCGTCTCTTTCCACAACTTCCTTCATCTTCCCCCTGCGACGGGCATGATGCTTGGTCTTGGCTATCTTGGAATGTTCTCTTTCTGGCTGAAGAAGCATGAAGGGCGGGCCATGACCGGGGATCAGCCGCTCGATATGACCGGTCATAATCCCGATGAGCATTGTGACGAACCGGCTGTGGCGCACGAAGAACATGGTCTGGTCGAAGGATTCGATCTCTTTCGCAAGATTGCCAGGGCTGAGTGGGATACCCTCCTCTTTTTCTATGGTGTTATCCTCTGTGTCGGAGGGCTTGGCCAATTCGGTTATCTTGCCGTGACGTCGCAGTACATGTATCACGACCTCGGTCCCACCACCGCCAACGTTCTGGTTGGTATTCTTTCGGCCATCGTCGATAATATCCCGGTGATGTTTGCGGTTCTGACCATGGATCCCCATATGTCGCATGGCCAGTGGCTGCTGGTGACCCTCACCGCCGGGGTCGGGGGGAGCTTGCTCTCCATCGGTTCAGCGGCCGGTGTTGCTTTGATGGGAACAGCACGGGGCATCTACACCTTTGGCAATCATCTCAAGTGGACCTGGGCGGTTGCTCTTGGATACGCAGCGAGTATCGCCGTCCACCTCTGGATCAACGCCAGTCACTTTACCGATTTCCACTAAATTGTGGATGGTGTGATTTTTTAAGAGCGGAGAGTCTTGGGCTCTCCGCTCTTTTTGTCGTGAGATGAATGATGGCCGGGCTTTACTTTCACATCCCTTACTGCCGTAGCAAGTGCTCATACTGCGATTTCTACTCCTTGGTCGATCCTCCCATCAGCCTCGAAGCCTATGTTGAGTTGATGCTACGGCAGATTCGCCAAGAAGGAGAGGCGGGTGGCTGGGGCCCATTTGCTAGCGTCTTCTTCGGCGGTGGCACGCCGTCGCTGCTGACACCGGAGGCTGTGTCGCGACTCTTAGGGGCGGCGCGGAACGCCTTTGGTTTTCTTCCTGGCGTCGAAATCAGCCTTGAGGTTAATCCCGGTACGGTCACTGAGGTTTCGTTGGAGGGGTATCGTCGTGCTGGGGTGAATCGCCTCTCGCTTGGTCTGCAGTCGTTTGACGATGCTGCACTCGTCACTCTTGGGCGACGTCACACGGCAGCGCAGGGGCGTGAGGCGATTGCGATGGCGCGACGGGCCGGTTTTGAGAATCTCTCGGGCGACTGGATTTTTGCCTGTTCCGGGCAGGATGAGGCGACTCTGTGGCGCGAATGCGATGCCTATCTCGCTCTCGAACTTGAGCACCTCTCCTGCTACAGCCTGACCGTTGAGCCCGATACTCCGCTGGCTCGGCAGGCACCGCAGCTTCCTGATGAGGAGGTCTGCGCTGAGTTGTTTCTCGCCCTGGACCGCTGGCTCACGGGGGCGGGGTATGAGCATTACGAGATTTCCAACTATGCTCGCTTCGGTCGGCGCTGTCGCCACAACGAGAGCTACTGGCGGCGCGAGGCGGGGCTCGGGATAGGGGCCGGTGCCCACAGTTTTGTCTGCGCCGGTTGGGGGGAGCGTTGGGCGGTGCCGTCCGATCTTGTGGCTTTTGCCGCGACAATGAGATCTGAAGAAAGTCCACGACGAATTGTTGAGGCATTTGATCGGCAAGGGGCGATGAGTGAATCAGTTTATCTTGCCCTCCGTACCGTCGACGGGGTCGATTTTTCAACGTTCTCGACGCAATTCGGTATGACCCCGGAGGAGGTCTTTGCGGCCCTTCCTGAAGCTGACCGTGCCCCCCTGCGTGATGGTGTCAGTCGTTGGCGCATGACGCCTGAACAGTGGCTCCTTTACGATCATCTAATCCTCCCCTTTCTCTGAAAAATCAGGCATCTTTTCCTTGGGTATAGACCTTGACAACGGAGTAGTCGGTTGTTATTTTGTTCATCGTTAGCACTCGAATAGACGGAGTGCTAACAGGTTAGCGGCAGGCCGGCATCGCCGGCTTGAGTTTTTTGCGGAAGATTCCTCCCCATGAGTGACGGACTCAACGAACGTAGCCGCCAGATTCTTGAGGCGATCATTGAGGACCACATCGATTCGGCCGAGCCGGTCGGTTCGCGGGCAGTGACCCGTCGTCACCCTTTAGGACTCTCGCCGGCGACCGTTCGCAATGTGATGGCCGATCTCGAGGACCTCGGCTATCTCTGTTCCCCTCACACTTCGGCGGGGCGGGTACCGACGGAGAAGGGGTATCGTTTCTACGTCGACACCCTTCTTAAGGTACGCCCTCTTTCCGACGCCGAGCAGCTTGGTATTGCCAGTCAGTATCAGCTTAAGGGGTTGCCGATGGAGGAGTTGTTGCGTCAGGCAGGACAGGTCCTCTCCGGGCTCTCCCGTTACGCCGGAGTGGTTCTGGCACCACGGGTAGCGACCACGGTCTTTCGCCATATCGAATTTGTCCGTCTCTCGCAGGTACGGATTTTGGTGGTTCTGGTTACCCGTTCGGGCTTGGTTCAGAACAAGCTGATCGAGAGTGACGATACGCCGAGTCAGTCAGAGCTTGACCAGATCAGCAATTATCTCAATCAGATCCTCAGTGGTTTGACGCTGCCGCAAATCAGGCAGAAGTTGCTCGAAGAGATGTCGCAGGAAAAGGCGCTCTACGATCAGCTGTTGGGCCGGGCGTTACGTCTCTCGGAAGAGGCGTTTGGTGGGGATATGGAAGAGAAGGTCTTTATCGAGGGGACCTCAAACATCCTTGATCAACCCGAGTTTGCCGATGTCGGGCGGATGCGCCGCCTCTTTCGCACCTTTGAGCAGAAGAGTCAGCTCCTCGATCTGCTCGATAAAAGCCAGCAGGCACAGGGGGTGCAGATTTTCATCGGCAGCGAGAGTGAATACCATGAGATTGAGGGGTGCAGTCTGGTCACCTCAACCTATGGTCTGCGCGGTGGCGCCGTGGGAAGCATTGGGGTGATTGGCCCGAGTCGCATGCCCTATTCCATGGTGATTCCGATTGTCGACTATACCGCCCGGCTCATCACTCAGGTGCTGAACGGGACAACATCGCAGGAGAGATAGCAACGTGAGTAAGAAGAAAGAAGAGACGATCGCGCCGGAAGAGACTGAAGCCACTCCGGAGGAAGTTTCGGAAGAGGAGGTCGCTGCAGCGGCCGAAGAAGAGAATGTCTCGGAAGAAGACCCTCTGGTCGCCAGTCAGGAAGAAGCGAAGCGTAATTGGGACCTTTATCTGCGGTCTCGGGCCGATTTTGACAACTTTCGCAAGCGTAGCCAGCGGGAAAAAGAAGATCTGGCCAAGTTTTCCAACGAGAATCTGATTCGTGAGATTCTGCCGGTCCTCGATAACCTCGAGCGGGCGGTGGAGCATGCCGGCGAAAGTGATGGGACTCTGCTTGAAGGGGTTACGATGACTCTCGAGCAGATGCGCAAGGGGTTGGAGAAGTTCGGCCTGGTCCCCTTCGAGGCGAAAGGGGAGCTCTTTGACCCTGCCCGCCACGAGGCGATGGGGCAACTTGAGAGCGACGAGGTTCCGCCGAATACAGTGCTTCAGGAGATGCAGAAAGGCTACCTGCTCAACGAACGCCTGTTGCGGCCGGCACTGGTAATGATCGCCAAGGCTCCGGCGCAGAGTTAACGAAAAACATTATTAAACGCATGGTAGCGGCAGGACGCCGCACCCCAGACCAATTGAAGGAGAAACATCATGGGTAAAGTTATCGGTATCGACCTCGGCACGACCAATTCGTGTGTCGCCGTCATGGAAGGTGGAGAACCTGTTGTTATTGCCAACGCAGAAGGGGCACGGACGACCCCGTCGATGGTCGCTTTCACCGAAAGTGGTGAGCGTCTTGTCGGTCAGCAGGCGAAACGCCAGGCGGTGACCAATCCCGAGAACACCCTGTTTGCCATCAAGCGTCTTATTGGGCGCAAGTTTGACTCGGAGGCGGTCAAAAAGGACGTGCAGATCAGCCCCTTTAAAATCGTTCAGGCTGACAATGGCGATGCTTGGGTCGAGTCGCGCGATAAGCGCTATAGCCCGCCGGAGATTTCGGCGATGGTGCTGCAGAAGATGAAGCAGACCGCTGAAGATTACCTCGGCGAAGAGGTGACCGACGCCGTCATTACCGTTCCGGCCTATTTCAACGACTCACAGCGTCAGGCGACCAAGGATGCCGGCAAGATCTCCGGGCTCAATGTCCTGCGGATCATCAACGAGCCGACCGCCGCTTCTCTCGCCTACGGTCTCGACAAGAAGACTGAAGAGAAGGTTGCGGTTTTTGACCTCGGTGGGGGCACCTTCGACGTCTCGATCCTCGAACTCGGTGATGGTGTCTTTGAGGTCAAGTCGACCAACGGGGATACCTTCCTCGGCGGGGAAGACTTTGACCAGCGGATCATCGATTACGTCGCCGATGAGTTCAAGAAAGAGCAGGGGCTCGACTTGCGTGGTGACAAGATGGCGCTGCAGCGTCTGAAAGAAGCGGCAGAAAAGGCGAAGTGTGAGCTCTCCTCCTCCATGGAGACAGACATTAATCTTCCCTTTATCAGCGCCGATGCGAGTGGCCCCAAGCACCTTAACCTCAAGCTCTCCCGCGCCAAACTCGAGAGCATCTGCGGCGACCTGTTGAGCAAGTTGGTCGAGCCGTGCAAGACTGCTCTGCGCGACGCCGGGCTTTCCGCCTCCGAGGTCGATGAGGTCATTCTTGTCGGCGGGATGACCCGTATGCCGGCGGTGCAGCAGAAGGTACAGGAAATCTTTGGCAAGCAGCCGAACAAAGGGGTCAATCCGGACGAGGTCGTCGCCATCGGCGCGGCGATTCAGGGCGGGGTCCTTAAAGGGGATGTTAAGGATGTCCTGCTCCTTGACGTCACCCCCCTGTCGCTCGGCATCGAGACTCTTGGGTCGGTGATGACCAAACTCATTGAGAAGAACACCACCATCCCTTGCAAGAAGAGCCAGATTTTCTCCACCGCCGCTGACAATCAGCCGGCCGTGTCGGTGCACGTGCTGCAGGGTGAGCGCGAGATGGCGACTGACAACAAGACCATCGGTCGTTTTGAGCTGGTGGGGATCCCCGCCGCACCGCGTGGGGTGCCCCAGATCGAAGTCACCTTTGATCTCGACGCCAACGGCATTCTGCACGTCTCGGCGAAAGATCTCGGGACCGGCAAAGAGCAGTCGATCCGTATCACCGCCTCAAGTGGCCTCTCCGATGAAGAGATCGAGCAGATGGTTAAGGATGCTGAGACGCACGCCGGTGAAGATAAGAAAAAACGCGAGCTGATCGAGGCCCGCAATCAGGCCGATAGTCTGGTCTATAGCACCGAAAAGTCGCTTTCGGAGCATGGTGACAAGGTCGACGAAGAGACCCGTAAAGGGATCGAGGCGGCTCTTGAAGAGCTTAAGCAAGCGCTCGCCGGTGATGATGCCGAAGTGATCAAACAGAAAAGTGAGGCGCTGGCTCAGGCGGCGCATAAACTCGCCGAAGTGATGTATGCCGAAGCCCAGCAAAAGGGGGGCGAAGGTGCTGAAGCGGCCGCTGACAACGACGGCAAGGACGATGTGGTCGACGCCGAATTTGAGGACGTCGACGATAAAAAATAAGGACGAATTTCTTTAATGCTCAGGGGTAAACAGGAGCGGGATAATCTCCCGCTCCTGTTGCCGTTCCGTGACGTCAGTTTGCGTCACTCGCCCGATGAGCGTTTTACACTTTTGCCGCAAGGATGGATCCTTTGAGCAAGCGTGATTACTACGAGGTTCTTGAGGTCAATCGCAACGCCAGTGATGCCGAGATCAAAAAGGCATATCGGCGTCTCGCCATCAAGTTCCACCCCGACAAAAATCCGGGGGATAAAGAGGCCGAAGACCGATTCAAAGAGCTTTCCGAAGCTTATGCGGTCCTCTCCGATGGTCAGAAAAGGGCCACTTACGATCAGTTCGGCCACGCCGGCCTCGGTGGTGGCGGTGGCTTTTCCAGCGGAGGCTTCGGGGGGGGCGGGAGCCCCTTTGAGGATATTTTCGGCGACATCTTCGGCGACATCTTCGGTGGAGGTGGTGGCGGGGGCCGCCGTGGTCGCGGTCAGCGGGGTGACGACCTGCGCTACAATCTGACCATCGAGTTTAACGAAGCAGCCTTTGGTCTTGAGACCAAGATCCAGGTGCCGCGACATCAACCGTGTGAAAGCTGTTCCGGTAGCGGCGCTAAGGCGGGGACCTCTCCCACGGTCTGTTCGACTTGCCGCGGCGCCGGACAGGTCCGCTATCAGCAGGGCTTCTTCTCGCTGACCCGTCCTTGCCCTGACTGTAACGGTGCCGGTAAGGTGATTGAGACACCCTGTCCCGAGTGCCGTGGCAGTGGTCGAACCCGGATGCAGCGCTCCCTGTCACTGAAAATCCCTGCCGGGGTCGAGAGCGGTAGCCGACTTAAGCTCTCCGGCGAGGGTGAGGCCGGTCTTAACGGGGCCCCCCCGGGGGATCTTTACGTCGTTCTCACCGTCAAAGATCACCCCATCTTTGAGCGAGAAGGCCAGGATGTTCTCTGCGAGGTCCCGATCAGCTTCACCCAGGCCGCTCTTGGCTGCGAGATCGAGGTGCCAACCCTTGATGGCAAGGTGAAGATGAAGGTTCCGGCGGGAACCCAGTCGGGTAAGGTCCTTAAGTTGACCGGGAAGGGCATCCCGGTCCTGCAAGGCTACGGGCGCGGCGATCAGTTGGTTGTGCTGCGGGTCGAGACCCCGACCAAATTGTCGGCACGGCAGAAGGAACTTCTCGAGGAGTTTGCCAAGGCCGGTGGCGAAGAGTTCAATCCGATGGGAAAAAGCTTTTTCGACAAGGTCAAGGAACTCTTTGATTGAGGCAAGACGAAGGAGAACGGGGATGATCAGGAACGGACGCTGGTTCGTCGCCATGCTGTTGGCGTGCTTTGTCGCTTTTATGCAGCCGTTGTCCCTTGGGGCGACGGTCGCCGAGGATGAGCGATTGGTGCGGCGAGGCGAGATGCTCTATGAGCGAGGGGAGGCCGATGCGGCGATCACGCTGTTGCGTGGATTTCTGATCAGTCGTTCAGATTCCCCCCTTGTCCACCGCGCCTGTCTGGTGATGGCACGCTACCATCTTGAGGCGGGGCGTATCCCCGAGGCGCTCTCCTATCTCAAACGCATCCCCCTTGAACATGAGAGTCTCAAGAGCCAGCTTCTGACCGGGATTGCGCAGGTCGAAAGCGGGGCCTATGAGGAGGGAGAGGCTCTGTTGCAGGAGCTCGATCCGGCCGCTCTGAACCCTGATGAAAAGCGCTGGTGGGCCAAAACGCTTGCGGCAAGTCGTGCGGCGGCGAACCGTCCGCTGGAAGCCCTCTTTCTTATTGATGCAGCGTTACACAGTGAACCGTCCGAAGAGGAGCGCCTTGCTCTTCTGGCGCAGGGGCATCGGTTGCTTGAGAATGTCGCCTCAGCAGCCGATCTCGATGAAGCCGCCTTCCTCTTTGCCGCGACTCCGCTCGGAGCGGATGCCCGTCTGCAACAGGCTCGGCGCCTGCTAGGGCAGAACGATGAAGAGGGGGCGCGCTGGATTGTGGAAGAGCTTGCCGCAAGTGGCATCGATTTTCCCTATCGTGATGATGCAGCGCTTCTCTATGATCGTCTGACCGGACGCCCCTGGTTGCAGCGGGCGATCGGAGCCCTTCTTCCTTTGAGCGGACGTTACGGCCGTTTTGGTGAAGAGGTGAAGAAGGGGATGGAGCTCGCTTTTACCCTGCATAATGCCGGAGGGCGTCCGGTTTCACTGTTGATTCGCGATACCCAAGGAGAGGCTGAAAGTACTGCGGCGGCGGTGAAGGAGCTTGCCAACGGAGAGCGAGTGATGGCGATTGCCGGTCCCCTTGCCGGTGCGGCGGCCTTTGCCGCTGCGGAGCAGGCCCAGGAGGAGCCGGTGCCGCTTTTAACCATGTCGCAACGGTCTGGTTTGCCCGCGGTCGGTGATTATGTTTTTCGCAACTTTTTGACCAGCCGGATGCAGGTGCTGAACCTCCTCGATTACGCCATGGAGGAGGAGGGGGTCGGGAGCTACGCTATCCTTGCCCCCCAGACTCGGCAGGGGGAGGAGATGGCTCGCCTCTTTGCGGCTGAAGTCGAGGAGCGAGGTGGGGAGGTGGTCTACCAGCTCAGCTATGTCGAGAATGCCACCGATTTCCGTCGGCAGATCAGGATGCTCAAAGGCGAAGATCCCGATGCTCCTGAGGTGGAGGAAGAAGCGGTGGATGAGCTTGAGGATCTCTTCATTCCCGATCCGCCCCCCCTTCCCTTTGATGCGATCTTCCTCCCTGATTACGCTGATCGTGTCGGGCTTCTGGTCCCGCAGTTGATCTACTACGGTCTCGACGAGAGTCTACTGCTTGGGATTAACGGCTGGAACTCACCTGAACTTTTGAAGATGGCGGGACGTTTTGCTGAAGGGGCGGTTTTTGTTGATGGTTTCTTCCGCTACAGCACCTACCCTTTTGTTCAAGAGTTTGCCAACCTCTACTTTGAAACCTATGGTGAGGATCCGACCATTCTCAGCGCCCAAGGCTTTGATACGGCCAACATTCTGCTGACTTTACTTGACCGTCCCGATGTTAGCAGTCGGGAGACCTTGCGCTTGGCCTTGGCTCGGCTCGACAGCTTCCCCGGGGTGACTGGGGCAACCTCCTTTGATTTGCTGGGGGAGGCGCGCAAGGTTCTCTACCGTCTGACCGTGCGTAATGGGATGATTACCCAACTTAGCCCCGAAGAGAAGGACGAGGCCGACGAAGAGTTACGGTTTGATTTGTCGGATCCTCCTGCGACAGAATCGACCTTTTAGACGAAAAAAGCCCGGCACTGCCGGGCTTTTTTCGTTGAGGATACAGGCTTCAGGTTACTCGCCGAAGACTTCCTTGCGCAACGCGTCCAGACCTATTTCGTCGACGAACTTACCGTAACGGCAGCGACGCTCTTGTTTGCGAAACCAGGTGACAAGTTTCTCGACCGCCGCTTCAGCCTCTTCACGGCTGAGCCCCTCAAAGACCTTCTTGGCGAGGCGGGGCATGCTGCCACCGTTGCCGCCGACGAGGACACTCCACCCTTTTGGGGTGCCGACAAGCCCGACATCTTTAACACAGACTTCGGCACAGTCGTTGGCACAGCCCGAGATCCCCATTTTGAATTTCCAAGGGAGATCCATGCCGTGGTATTTCTCGTCCATGGCAAGGCCGACGGTGACCGAATCTTGCTGCCCGCGTTTGCAGAAGGTGGTTCCGGGACAGATCTTGACTGAGCGGATGCACATCCCGATGGCGGCCCCCGGTTTTTCGCCGAGTTCTTCCCAGATGGCGTCGAGTTGTTCTTCTTCAAGCCCGACAATGGCGATGCGTTGCGCGCTGGTCAGCTTCAGGGCCTGGGCATTGTAGCGCTCAGCAACGTCGGCAATTTTGCGTAGGGTCTCGGGGGTGGTGATGCCGCCGGGAATATGAGGTGCGATGGCGTAAGTCTCTTTATCCCTTTGGATAATTGCACCCTTGTCGAGGATATCTTTCTTCATACTACGTATTCTCCTTACCATGATCGTCGAGGGTCGGTTGGCAATGCAAAAGCTTAAATATCTACCCTCTCGTAGTCATTTGTCAACCCAATCGGTGGTGTGAGTCTTCTTTCTTGCCGGAATGTAACGGTTTTTTCTGGTTGCGATATCAAAATTCTCTTATACTTGGGATCCGTCCACGACTTATCGCGAGGTGATCGACGTGCAACGACGATTCTGTTTCAGGCTATTCTGTTTCATTCTTCTCCTCCTCCTTTTGTCGGGCTGTGAGAAAAATGCGCCCCCACCTTCGGGTGCCGAGGCGCCTTCGGCGAGTGAGGTTGCAAACCCTGCTGACGCGGGCAGCGACTCTCTCGATGCGCCGTCTGCTGAGGCGCTGCAGATCGCGAGGGCGCTGCTGGTGGAGCCAATCGGGGCCCAGGTGGTGGAATCGCATCTTGAGGCGTTGCCGATCTGGCGCTCTTTCCAGTCCAAGCGTCCGGCGTTGGTGCTGATGACCCTTGACCCTCTGCTCTGGCCGCCGCCGCAGGAGTTGCAAGCGGAACTTCTTGAACGTATCACGGGGTTTGATACTGCGCAGCTGCAGCGCCTTACATCGGTAAAGAGCGTCGACCCCCCTATTGTTATTCCTTCTGTGGTCGACGCTGCTTTGCGGGCCGGCTGGTTTCGTGAACTGGTCTGGGTGATCCCGGCCGCCGTGAGCTTTGAAGAGTTGAGTCTCGACGTGCTACGGCAGCAGTTTCTCGAGCGTAACTTTCTTTCGCCCGCAGAAGTGGCAGGGCTGGAGCGTAGCGAATACGGTTTTCGGGGGATGGTGCGAGGTCTTCCCTTTCAGGCGGTTCATCCCTCCACGCTTCCGCCTTTGAGCGGGAAGGTCTTATTTCATTTTGGCGTCGATTTCTTTCGCGAACTCTACAAGGGGGAGATCAAAAGTCCTCTTTATCCCTTGCTGCATGAGATGATGGTTGCCGTACGTGAAGCCGGATGGGAAGCCCTGGCGGTGACGGTGGCGCAGGGGAATCTCGGCGGGACACTTCCTTTGGCCACTCGTTTTATCGGTGCTGATGTGGCTCGTTTGATGGCAAATCCGCAGTGGCTTGCTGAAATCCCGGATCAGTGGGACCGGCGTGGTCGGGCACTCTATCTTGACAATTTTTTCCAGAATGATGAGATCTTCCGGCTTTATCAGGCGATGTTGAAAGAGGACCCTGCTGACCCTTCGGTACACTATGCCCTGTTTCAACGTTATCGCCAGCGCAAAGAGACGGCCGCAGCGTTACAGGAGTTAGCAGAGGCTGTTCGACTCGACCCCATCTACGGACTGGAGTATCTCGACCTGGCGAATCTGGCCTTAGAACGCAAAGCGCACGGCAAAGATCTTGAGATGTTGCAGCTAGCAGCAGATGCCATGCCCGAGAACCCCTGGCTCAAGATTGATCTTGCCAAGGCGTGGTTGCGCATGGGCGGAGAGGGGAAGAGGCACGCCCTCGCGCTACTGCAGGAGCTGCAACAGCTTCCTTGGTCTTCAATCTACTTCCCGGAAATCCCGCCGATGCTTGAGGCGCTGCAGAAAGTGGCTCAAAGCGAAGAAGGAGAGGCGTCATGAAGCATCTTCTCCTCGTCGGCACTCTATTGCTGATGCTGTCGTGGCTTGGGGGGTGTGACGAAGCACCGAAGTTACCGTCCGAGCCAGAGGCGTCACCTCCGGTGGAGAGTGGTGAGGTGGAGTCGACTGCATCCGAAGCTGCTGTATCTACAGAAGCGCCTAACCCGCCGGTCCCCCCGATGTTCGAGACCTTCGATGCATCGCCTGTCCTCTCTCTCTTCCCACGAGCGGGTGCGTTTCGTCCTGAGGAGGGAGAGGAGCTCAGTTATTGGGCGACGTTTATCGACCATATCCGCCGAACCTCAGGAGTTTCTTCTCTCGAAGAGCGAGGTCGAGTCTGGGGGGTAAGGAGTATTCGCGGGATCGACTCCATCGGCTTCTTATCTCCTTTGGCGGTGACACCAGAAACGACCTATCGGGTCTCTTTTGATATGTGGGGGAAACTCCCCAAAGGGGCGAGTGCCGGGATCGGTGTGATTGAGTTCGATACCTTTGACTGGATTGCTGAGCAGATGCCTGAGAGTTATATGAGAGAGCATCAGACCGGAGTCGTAGAGGGGGTACGGAAAACGGGAGATGTCTCATGGGGAGGGCAGAGCTTTACCTTTACAACGACTTCTCGGGCCGGGATGATTCACCTGGTCCTCTATCGTGAAGGGGCCGCAGATCGAGGCAATCCCATCTTTTTCGACAATATCAGGATCGAAGCGATCGCCGAAGAGGCGCCCGGTAACGATCCGCAATAAGGAGGTCATGTCTATGGAGATTACGTTTCCCGGAGGGGTGGCGGTCAGCGCCTCATTCAACGGTTACACGGTGAATACCGACCAGTCAAAAGCCGCAGGTGGTGACGGCAGCGCGCCATCCCCGTTTGACCTGTTTCTCGCCTCCCTTGGGACCTGTGCCGGCTTTTTCGCTCTGCGATTCTGTCAGCAGCGTCAAATCGACACGGCGGGTCTCTCCTTAAGTCTGAACGCCGAGCGTGATCCGCAGCGACACCGGCTCAGCAAGGTTAGCATGACCCTCCATCTTCCAGAAGGATTTCCAGAAAAGTACCATACAGCCATTCTTAAGGCGACGGATCGGTGTGCCGTTAAGCGAGCGATTGAAGACCCGCCAGAGTTTTCGGTTCAAGTCGACTGATTGGGAGGGGTTGACCTCGCTTGAATCTGCGATAACCTCTACCTAACTTTAATGAGGGAGGTTGATAATGAGCAAAGAGTCCTGTGATAAACCGGTGGAGCACCACCTTCACCTTTGTGAACTCAAGGCGAAGCCGCATAACCCTGAGATCGATAAGATCTTCGAGAACCCAACCCATGTCTGCGCCAACTGCGGTGGCAAGGTGAATAGTGCAAAAAATATCTGCCGACCCAAGTCGCTATAGCGACGGGGAGAATTCGTGAAAAAGGGGACGTCGCATTAGCGATGTCCCCTTTTTTTGTACGTGTGTGAAGGGGGGGGAGGATGTTGACAAATTTGATGCAAAACCGTTAGATTGTCCAGCTTGAAGTTCATGTTTTGCGAAACGATAAAAGGGAGGGCGCGATGCGCTGTGAGAGATGGGTGGCCTTGCTGGGGCTGATGCTATGGATTGGGGTCCCCGTCGCGGGAGCTGAAAGCCTGGGGGACAACGCTGCTGAAGCGGTTGCTCCACTGGTAGAAGAAGGGGACGTCTCCTCTCCTGCGTTGCTTGAACCGTCGGATTCTGCCTTGCCTTTAGGGGGGAGTCTTGAGGAGAGCAGCCGTGATGCCGTCAAGGACACGCCAGAAGAACCGGTCAGCGGTGAAGAGTCCGAGGCTGCCGTCGACTCTCTGGTGATCGAAGAGGCCGCACCGGTTGTTCCTGCCCCTGCGGCCCCTGTGGTAGATCCGAAAGAAGAAGAGCGTCGTCGAGTCAAAGAGACGTCTTTTGCTTTTTTGAAGCACGAGTGCCTTCCTTTGACCACAGTGGAGGAAGGGGGCTTTTTCAGTTTTCTCAGTAATGATACCAGTCCGCTGGTCGCAACCTGTATCGCTGATCTCGATTACTTTGTCCGCCGCAATTGGCATGATCCTATGGCGGGCGAGGCACTCATGTTGCAAGCGAAGCTTTTCCGTGTCGAGGAGCTTGCTGCCGCCGAGGCGGTTGCTCTGGGAAAGATCGTCTATTTGCTCGAAGATGCGCCACTGCGCAGTCAGGCGGCCAAGCGCCTGCAGGAGATGGGGGGCGAGAGACTCAAGCGTGAACAGGAGAATCTTGCTGTTCTCGCCGGCGGTGGTCGCGGTGATGAGGAGGCTTCCCGTTATGCCCGCCTGCTCACCGACCTTGCCTCTTTTGAGGACCGAGATTTTGTAGACCTGATGCGGAAGGAGTGTGACGACTTTCTCTGGCGCTACAGCGGAACAGCTGAAGCTGAGCTGGTCTGGGAGTTGCGCGAGGCCCTTGCCCTGCGTGAACATCATTACGAGTCGGCGGCCTTTGGTCTACGCAAAATGGTGACACTCTATCCCGAGAGCCGTCTGCGGCCAGCCCGCCTGCTCAAGCTCGGAGGGGTTTACGAGAACGAACTGAAGGTTGAACAAGAGGCCGTCGCGACGTACGAAATGGTCTTTACCTCCTACTCCGAGGCTCCAGAGGCTCTGCCGGCTTATCAGCGGGCTGCCGCTTTGTACAACGGAAAGCTGGAGGAGTACGAAAAGGGCATCAAACTCCTCGACAAAATTGTCGAGCTCTACCCGACCAGTGATGCGGCACGACAGGCGTTGCAGGATCAGTCGGAGGTTTTTGCCGGCAAGCTTCGAAATTACTTTGCGGCGATCAAGGCCGATCAGCGGCTGGCTGATATGTTCCGTGGCGATGCCGCCGTGACCGCCCTTTTGGATGCGGCGACCTTGGCGCGCAAGCATCTTGAGGATCTTGATCTGCAGATTGAGCTCTTGGAACGGTTGGTGCGAGAATATCCACAACGCGAAGAGGCTCCACAGGCGCTTTATGACATTGCCGAGATCTATGAGGATGATCTTGCACAGGTGACAAAGGCGATTGAGACCTATGGTCGGGTTGAAAAAAACTACGGTGAACACCGCTTGGCTGAGAAGGCAAGGGCACGGATCGAGAAGCTGAGTCGGCCCTAGTTTTCCTGGTCAGATGCAAATAAAAAGCCCCCGTTCGATCGTTGCGAACGGGGGCTTTTTGCTTCGGCAGTCCTTCAAAGGGGCGATGATTGAACGTGCTGGCGCTATTCGGAGCGTTTCGAGAATGTACGGATCTGAGCGAGAAAGGCGGTGTAACTATCACAAACCAGCAGTTTCTCCCGGAGCAACTCATCTCGCAGGGTTGCGGCAATATCCGCCAAAATTTCAAGCTGAGCGCCGCTGTCGTCTTTTGGGGTGAGGATCAAGCAGATGATCTGGGCCGGCTGGCCGTCTGGGGCGTCAAAATCGACGCCCTGGGGGTAGAGGCCGATGGCGAGTAGCGGCTTGCGTAACGGATCGAGACGGGCGTGGGGAACGGCGACCGCGTTGCCGATTCCTGTCGCCATCAGCCGCTCACGGGCGAGGACCGCCTGCGCAATGGTTTCTGACGGTAGGCCGGTATTGGGAGCGATCTGTTCAATCAAGTCACGGATGGTCTCTTCACGGTGGCTACCAGGACGGACGCCGACAAAGCCGGTTGGGTCGAGAAAGTCGGTAAAGAGTCTTTTCTTCTTTAGACGCAAGGCTTGTTGCAGCAGGGGGCCGCTCGCCAGTGAGGTGAGCAGAGCGACCACGACCAGCGACACGAAAAGTTCCTGAGTGATCAGGCCAAGTTGTAAGGCGAGAACGCCGAGGATAATCCCCATCGTCCCTTGGGCGCTCATGCCGAAGCCGGCCCCCCAGGCGTGACGCCAAGAGAGTCCGCCAAGGCGTCCGCCGAGAGCGCTGCCGATCACCTTGCCGCTGAAGCTTAGGGCAAAGAGCAGGAGGGTTAGCGTGAGGTTGAAATGAGTGGCAAAGTTGACGTGGAGGCCGATGCTGGCGAAGAAGAGAGGGGCAAAGATGAAAGAGACGAATTGGTCGATGGTGGTGCGAGTATGCTCGCGCAAATGGCTTGAATGGCCAAGGGCCACCCCAAAAAGGAACGAGCCGAAGATGGCATGAATCCCCATCCATTCACTAAAGGCTGCGGAAAAGAGTGCTCCGGAAAGAGCAAAGCCAAGGACGCCACCGGGCCAGCTGGCGTAGGCCTGAATCCAGGGGAGAAGTCGATGCAGCAGCCATGGGATGACCGTCAGCATGGCGGCGGTAAATCCGAGGGTCAAGGTCAGAGTCTGGCCGATCGGCAGCGCATGCCCACCGCCGAGACCACTGAGCCCGAGGATGACGGCAAAGACCATCCAGCCGAGAAGATCATTGAAGACCGCCGCTGCCACAATGGTGACCCCAAGATCGCTACGGTAGAGATTGAGATCCATCAGAATCTTGGCAATGATCGGCAACGCCGAGATCGACAAGGCGGTGGCGATGAAAAGGGCGTAGGTGAGGTGCGGAATATCTGCAGGTGCTCCGACCTGTTCCGGAAAGTTCCAGGCGACGGCAAAGGCGAAAGAGAATGGGAGGAGCATTCCTCCCAGCGCGAC
>PKUF01000037.1 GCA_002869635.1 Desulfuromonas sp.
AGGGAATTCATACAGAAACGCTCTCCGCCCGGTGGCGGTCCATCGGGAAAGACGTGCCCGAGGTGCCCGCTGCAGCGGGCACAGAGAACTTCGGTGCGGCGCATGAAGAAACTGTTGTCTTCTTCTCTTAAGATATTCTCTTCGGCAACAGTGGCGCTGAAACTAGGCCAGCCGGTTCCCGAATCGTACTTCTGTTCTGAATGAAAAAGGTCTAGACCGCAGCCGGCGCAGCTGTAGGCGCCGTGACGGTGCTCGTTCCAAAGCGAACCGCTAAAGGCAGCCTCGGTCCCTTTTTCTCGAAGGATGTGATACTGCTCGCGGCTTAACAGTGAACGCCATTCGGCATCGCTTTTCTCGATTTTTTCGGACATGACGTAGTGTCCTTCATGGATGGAAAAAAGACGTAACTCCTCTGCCTGACAGAGAATTTTGGTGCCAGTGATGAGGATTAGCAAGAGCGGGAGGGTGATTATCTGTCGCATGGCGGACTCCAATAGAGAACTATTCTTGTTATCTATTGTGGCAGAAAAGGAGGGTTGTTGCAAGCGAGGGGGATTTTAAGTCGGAGGCAAGGTGTGTCGAGGGAGGGTGACAAAAACCTGGGTGCCCGCATCGACTTCGCTGATCAGCGCGATGCTGCCGCTATGGGCAGTGATGATCTGATGACAGATGGAGAGGCCAAGGCCGAGGCCACCGGAATCCGTATCCTTGGTGTGCCCACGATAAAACGGTTCAAAGGCACGTTGGCGCTGGGTCTCGTTCATGCCGCAACCCTCATCACTGATGCTGATCACGACCTCGTCTTGGTGTGGGGTGAGTTCCAGAGTCACCTCGCTGTTGTTTGCGGAGAAGAGCACGGCGTTATGTAGCAGGTTTTCGAGCAAACGAGCGACTTGGGAGGGGTCGGCTGTTACGTAAAGAGGGTTGGACGGGATGATGAGGGTAAAACAATGGCTGGGAAAAAGGAGTTCAACGTGGCGCAAGCTCTGACTTAGCTGGGTGCAGAGGTCAAATTCAGTGAGAAAGAGGGGGAGGGGAGCCCCACGGTCGATTCGACTCAAATCGAAGAGTTTGTCGATGGTTTCGGCGAGAAATTGTGCTTTGTCGTGGATCAGTCGGCTGAACTCCTCCTTCTGTTCCTGAGTCAGTTGCAGTTCTTGTGGAGGGGCGGTGAGGAGCTCAGAATAGCCGACGATTGCCGTAACCGGTGTGCTTAACTCATGGGCGGCTGTGGTGATGAACTGGCTCCGCAGCCGTTCGGTCTCTTTTAGACTCTCTTCCGCAAGTTTGTGGGGGGTGATATTACGCACGACCTCCATCACTGCTTCAACCTCACCGTTTGCGGTGTGGACAGGCAGAGAGAGAACCTCCATATGGAAGGTCCCATTTTCTGTCATCGCTTGAGTTTGACGACTATGCGCTTCGCCATCCTCAAACGATTTGACAACAAGGCAGCCTGGGCAGGGAGCATCAAGCCCCTGATAGGCGCGGTAGCAGTAGTCACCACGGTGATCCCCTTGTTTGGCGATGTGGGCCGGGTTTTGATAGAGGATACGTAGTTGACGATTTTGAACCGTTATGCCTTCGTCGAGGGCGCCAAGGACCATTTCAAGTCGTTGCCTTTGGGCTGCGCGAGCGCTAACGAGGCGGTGTCGATGGTTGATGTTGCGCAGGGTCGAGGCGATCACGCCGCCGCTGGCGGTGGCGAGAAAGAAGTCGTGAATTTCCAGACGGATCGTCCCTCCGTCGCGTAAGGTGACGCTGCGACGAAAGCGGATCTCTCCGTGACGTCGCAACGTCTGGGTATAGGTCACCCAGTCGGTTGGAGCTAGCGGGGAGGCGAGTCGGGAGAAAAGTTGGCGGGCGGCCGGGTTGGCGTAAAGACAAGCCCCATCCTCACCGTTGTGCAGGATCTGAGCGTCACGCGAGAGATCGGCAAGACGCCGCAGTAGGCTCTCTTGGTCGGGGATTTCGGGGGAATTGTCGGTACGTGTCAGGCTCATAACTCACATCTGATAAAAGTCTGACGCCGATTGTAACGGGAATTGTCATAGATGAAAACATCTTTAATCTATTTTTTTAACCGACCTCGTTGTAAGGGCGGTCACGAAAAGCAACGCCGAGCTCGGTGGCGAGTTTGCGACACGCCTCCATATCGACCTCGGCGAGGCCGACGGCCGAGGCAGTGACCGAAGGGATATGCTTTGTCGCCTCACGTAGAAAAGCCTTGACCGCCTCGTATCCCGCCTCGCCGAAGCTTGAGTTGCAGAGACGTTGATAGGTCGTAGCGTCAGGGGCGTTGAGGGAAACCGAAATAGAATCGATCAATCCCTTAAGCTCGGGGAGAATATTGCGGCCATGCACCAGATTCGCCTGACCGTCGCTGTTGATCCGCACCTTGCCCCCTTGTTCTTTGAGCCAGCGGGCGATCTCGAGCACCAGGTCAAGACGGATCAACGGTTCACCAAAGCCACAGAAGACCACCTCATCGTAACGTGTTGGGTCACCGATGGCGGTGCGTACCTCGTCGGCGCTTGGTTCATGGTCAAGACGCAGTTGGTGTCCCTTGACCATGAAGTCGCTGAATTTGGGGCAGAATGTGCAGCTGTTGGTGCAACGGTTGGTGATGTTGAGGTAGAGGCTGTTGCGGATGCGGTAAGCGATGCGGGTGGTGGTATCGACCGCGTCGATACGAAAGAGGGTTGAGGCATTGAGGCTGGTGATGCGGGCGATATCGTTGAGCGAAAGCCCTTTGATCTCAACGACCTTCTCTGCCGTGTGGCGCACGTAGAGCGGCTCATTGCGTTTGCCGCGGTATTTTTGTGGCGAGAGGTAGGGGCAGTCGGTCTCAATAAGAATGCGCTCTGTTGGCACCGCTTTGACCACCTCCCGTGCCGCTTCGTTCTTGGGATAGGTGATGGTTCCGGGGAAGGAGAGATAAAAACCGAGGTCGAGGCAGGCTTTGGCCATGGCGAGATCGCCGCTGAAGCAGTGCAGCACCCCGCCGACCTCAAAGGCGTTCTCTTCGCGCAGAATCTGCAGGACCTCATCGTGGGCGTCGCGGTCGTGGATGATCAGCGGCAGCTTGAGCTCGCGGGCCAGGGCGATCTGCCGCCGGAAGGCGAGGCGCTGCACGTCGCGTGGAGCCCGGTCACGGTAGAAGTCGAGGCCGATTTCGCCGATAGCGACCACCCGGTTGCTCGGGGTCACCAGTTGGCGCAACACCGCGATCCCCTCATCCGTCGCTTGTGGCGCGTCGTGGGGGTGGATACCAACACTGGCATAGAGCTGCGGATGGGTCACCGCCAGTTCAACTGCGGCGCGGGAGGAGTCGATGTCGCAGCCGACGGTGACGATGTGACTCAGGCCGCCATCGAGGGCGCGGGCGATCACCTCTTGGCGGTCATCATCGTACTGGCTGCTGTCGAGGTGGGCGTGGGTGTCGATCAGTTTTGCGTCGCTCATGAAAGGCTCCAAAAACAAAGGGGTGCAGTGCGCACCCCTTTGTCATGTCGTTGGTTGTGGCGGGCAGCCACTTTAATCGTTGTTCTCAATCCGTGGGAAGAGGGGCGCCGCTTTCTCGATCTGGATGCCGGGGGTAAGCCCGCCCCACTGCTCGTGCCCTCCAATTTCCAGTTCCGGAGAACACCCGAGGATAGAAAGGATTTTTCCTCCAGTTTCAGGCATGAACGGTTTGATCAGCAACGCAATTAAGCGGGTCCCCTCAAGAAGGTTATACATTACTGTGGAAAGTCTTCCTCTATCGTCAGGATTTTTCGCAAGAGACCAAGGTGCAGTGGTATCTATGTATTTGTTCGATGCAGAGACCAATTCCCACATATTTTGAAGAGCTTTGTTGAACATGAGATTGCTCACAGTGTTGTCTATGCCCCAAATGGCAAGCTGGAACTGTTCTATGAGTTGTTCATCAACAGGCGTATTTTCCTCCGGGGCGGGCAGCACACCGTCGAAGTACTTGTTGACCATGGCGGTGGAGCGGCTCACCAGGTTGCCGAGGTCGTTGGCAAGATCCGAGTTGATCCGGTGAACCAGCGCTGCGTGCGAGAAGTCGCCGTCGAGGCCAAAGGGGACCTCGCGCAGTAGGAAGTAGCGGATGGCGTCGACCCCGTACTTGTCGACGAGCATGTTTGGCTCAACGACGTTGGCGAGGCTCTTGCTCATCTTCTGCCCCTCGACGGTCCACCAGCCGTGGGCGAAAACCTTTTTCGGTAGTGGCAGGCCAGCGGCAAGGAGGAAGGTCGGCCAGTAAACGCTGTGGAAGCGCAAAATATCTTTGCCGATGACGTGAGCGTCGACCGGCCAGAAGCGGCCGTAATTCCCATCCGGATCGTCAGGGTAGCCCAAGGCGGTGATGTAGTTGGAGAGGGCGTCGAACCAGACATAGATGACGTGTCGCTCATCACCGGGGACCGGAATCCCCCACGAGAAGGAGGTGCGGGAGATCGAGAGGTCACGTAGTCCTTCACGGATAAAACTTAAGATCTCGTTACGGCGGCTACGCGGCTGGATGAAGTCGGGGTTCGCCTCGATGTGCTTGAGCAGGGCGTCCTGATACTGGCTCATGCGGAAGAAGTACGACTCTTCCTTGAGTTTATCGGTCGGACGTCCGCAGTCGGGGCAGTTGCCATCCATGAGCTGGGTCTCGGTCCAGAAGGTTTCGCAAGGGGTGCAGTACCAGTCTTCGTATTCGCCGAGGTAGATATCCCCCTTCTCCTTAAGCAGGGTGAAGAGGTGCGAGACCCCCTTTTTATGCCGTTCCTGGGTGGTGCGGATGAAGTCGCTGTTGTCGATGTTGAGTTTTTCCCAGAGTGCTTGAAAGCGCTTCATCACCCGGTCGGCGAGTTCCAGCGGCGTCTCACCTTTGGTTTGGGCCGCTTTTTCGACCTTTTGGCCGTGTTCATCGGTTCCGGTCAGGAAGAAGACCTCGTACCCCTTGGCGCGCTTGTAGCGGGCGAGAACGTCGCAGGCAAGGGTGGTGTAGGCGTGCCCGATATGGGGAACGTCGTTGACGTAGTAGATCGGGGTGGTGATATAGAAAGCCGGTTTCATGTGGCGTCTCCTTGCGGGCTCTTTTTGCGGCGCGGCCGGCGCCGACGGGGGCGACGTCTCTTCTCACCATCTGGTGGCGGATTCTCATCCTTGGGCGGTGGCTTGGGCGTCGGCGCTGCAGGTTTGGGGGACGGCTTTTGCTTCTGTTTCTGTTTCTGCTTTTGGTTTTGGTTTTGGTTTTGATTTTGACTCTGGTCCTTATCTTTTTCTTGATCCCCCTCTTTTTTCCTCTCGCCTCCTCGAGAGCGGCGGTTACGTTGCGGTCGGTTGCGGCCGCGGTCGCCGTTGCCGCGTTGGGCGGGCGGGGACTCGGAGGGATTGCTTTCACGACCCTTTTCGGAATTCTCATCCGGTGAGGTGGTGACGCCACGCTCAAGCTGCTCGAGAGTGACGGTTTGACGTTTTCCGTCTCCGAAGCGGACCATCACCTTCTGGGCGATGACCTGCTGTTCGATTACTTCTGCATCGCGTCCGTCGAGTTCGACCTTGCGGCCGCACTTGGGCATCCGCTTCTTCAGGGCGCCGTAGGTCTCGAATTCGTAGGCGAGACAGCAGAGAAGACGGCCACACTGGCCGGAGATCTTGGTTGGGTTCAGCGCCAGTCCCTGCTCCTTTGCCATTTTTACCGAGACCGGTGCAAATTCGGTAAGGAAGGTGCAACAGCAGAGTTCGCGGCCGCAGATTCCGAGGCCGCCGATCAGTTTTGCCTCGTCCCGTACCCCAATTTGCCGCATCTCGATGCGGGTGTGGAAGTGGTGGGCGAGATCCTTGACCAGCTCGCGGAAGTCGATTCGGCCGTCGGCGGTGAAATAGAAGACGATTTTCGAACCGTCGAAGAGGTACTCGGCTCGTACCAATTTCATCTCAAGCTTGCGCTCGGCAATCCTCTCAAGGCAGAAACGGTACGCTTCTTCTTCCCGGGCGGCGTAGCCGGCGGCAAGGTTGAGATCCTGCGGCGTGGCGATGCGCACCACGTTCTTAAGATCCTTCGGCGGTGGCTCATCCTCAAGTTCGTGAGGCGGAGCAACGACAATGCCGAGAGCACGACCACGGTCAGTCTCGACGATCACCGTCATCCCGGTTTCGAGCTCAAGCTCCTTGGGATTGAAGTCATAGTGACGGCCGGCGACGCGGAACTTGATGGCAACAACTCGTATCATATCTCAATCGATCGGTGTTGGGTTGAAAGGGTCCGTCAGGAGGCGAGCCGAAGCAGCAGCGTCTCCATGACGAGCTGGCTGTTGGCGTTGCGCGCGATCTGTCGGCGGGCATTTTCCAGCGCTTCGATCTTTGTCAGCAGGGAGGGGATGCTCTCTCTGCCGGCGACGCGCCGGATCTTCTCCATCAGGTCGATGTTGATCAACTCTTCTTCGCTGCGGCCGTGGCGAAAGAGCAGCAGGTCGCGGTAGAAGGCCTGAAAGATCTCAAGGATCTCCTGCTGCGTTGCCCGGTCACTCTCCTTGCCGCTGAGGGTTTCGGCAAAGTCGAAGAGGGGGATGATGCTGCGTGGGCTTAGCGCCGTAAGGCTTTTGAGAAGCTCGATACGTTTCTCAAGAAACAGCTCACGGTCCCGCCCTAACGCCTTTTTGAAGCTCCCGTCAGAAAGGGCTGTGAGGATGTGGGCCTTGGTCTCGTCGAGTTCAAGCTGCCGCTTGAGGGTCTCGAACATCAGCTCTCTTGCCAGTCGGGCAAAAGCAAGGGGCTGACAGCGGGAGCGGATCGTCTGCAGCACCGCCTCGGGGCGGGGGGTAAGCAGAATAAAAAGAGCCTCACCTGACGGTTCCTCCAGCGTCTTGAGCAGGGCATTGCCGGCGGCGATGCCGATCTTGTCGATCTCGTCGATGACGCAAACCTTGCGTTTTGCCTCCGAAGGGCGCAGCGAGAGGTCTTTTTGCAGGTGGCGTACCTGATCGATCTTGATCGACGCCCCGTCCGGTTCGACCAGATGCAGGTCAGGGTGATTCATGTGGTCGACTTTGCGGCAGGCGACACAGCTGCCGCAGCCTGTTCCTTCAAGGCAGAAGACAGCTCGGGCCAGCGCCAACGCCATCAGGCGCTTGCCGACCCCCTCGGGGCCGGAGAAGAGGTAGGCGTGGGCAAGACGATCCTGCTTCAGCGCCCGCCGCAGCACCTCTTTTTGGCGTTCGTGGCCGAGGATCTGGGCAAAGGTCATGGTGTTTGACCCGCCTGCAAGAAATCTTCGACCGCAGCGGTAATCCGCTGCTCGACTTCGTCGATTGTTCCCTGGGCCTCAATGCGGCAGAAACGCACTTCATCGGCGGCCAGCTGCAGGTAGCCGTCGCGGATGCGTTGGTGAAAGGCGAACGATTCCGCCTCAAAGCGTCCCTCCGCGTCGTTGTCGGCACCGTTGCGTTGGCGGGCCCGGTCTAGTCCCGTCTCCACCGGCATATCAAGGAGCAGGGTCAGATCGGGGGTGACGCCGTCACTGGCGAGTCGGTTCAGTTCATGGATCAGGGCCAGATCGAGACCGCGTCCCATCCCCTGATAGGCGACGGTGGCGTCGATGTAGCGGTCGCACAAGACAATCTCATCCGCTGTCAGAGCCGGGCGGATCACCTCGGCAACGTGTTGGGCGCGAGCGGCAGCGTACAGGAGCAGTTCGGCGCGGGGGACAAGTTCGCTGCTTTTCGGATCGAGCAGGATGCGGCGCATGGCGTCGGCAAGCGGGCAGCCACCCGGTTCACGGGTGGTGCGGACCGTATATCCCTGCTGCCGCAACGAAGCGGCAAGACGTACGATCTGGGTGCTCTTGCCGCACCCCTCGATCCCTTCAAAGGTTATGAAATAGCCCATCGATTCCGTTTGTCCCCGTCAAATCGTGCCATTATAGGAACGCAGGGCGGCGGAATCAAGGAAAACCTCGGTCGTGCGATCCCTTTCTTCTTGACCGCACAAACCGATTCCGTTAAGTTTATCCGGTATTTAGGGCTTTTTGGCGGTTTAGTCGCAGACAGGTTTTTGAATGGAAGAGATTCTCTCTCGCATATCGATCATGTTGGTCCCGGCGTTGCTGGCAATCACCATGCACGAAGTGATGCACGGCTACGTTGCTGACCGCTGCGGTGATCCAACCGCTCGTCTGCTCGGGCGCCTCACCCTGAACCCGGTCCGTCACCTCGACCCCATCGGCACTCTGGCTATTCTCTTCTTCGGCTTCGGCTGGGCTCGCCCGGTTCCGGTCAATACTCGTAATCTGCGCCGGGCCCGACGCGATATGATCTGGGTTTCGCTGGCCGGACCGCTTGCCAACCTCTTTGTCGCCGCCGCCTCGGCGCTTTTGCTGCATGGTCTAGCTTTTTTGGATGCTTCGAGTGCGCCGACCTGGTTGGTGCCGGCGCTGCGGCCGCTCTCGCTCATGGCCGGATTCAGTCTCTATATCAATGTGATCCTCGGTATCTTCAACTTGATGCCGCTTCCCCCCCTCGACGGTGGGCGGGTCCTGGCGGGGATTCTGCCGCCGCGTCAGGCCGAGTGGCTTGCCCGCATCGAGCCGTTTGGTTTCGTGATCGTCCTCTTTCTCGTTTTCTTTACCGACGTTTGGGCGAAAGTGCTTGGTCCGCTTATCGCTTATCTGGTTACCCTGATGGCCGGTTCTCAAGTCGGAGCGGTGGAGCAGGCGATGCACTTTCTCTTCGGGCAGTAGGGCATGGGGTACGAAATCCGCCTCGATAACTTCGAAGGCCCCCTCGATCTGCTGCTCCATCTGATCAAGAAGAACGAGGTTGATCTCGCAGAAATCCCCTTGGTTGAGATCACCGATCAATACCTTGAAATCCTCGAGACGATGCAGTCGCTCAACCTTGATGTCGCCGGAGAATTCCTGGTGATGGCAGCGACTCTGATCCATATCAAGTCGCGTATGCTCCTGCCGCCGAGTGAGGACGAGACTCTCGAAGAGGATGAGATCGACCCGCGCGAAGAGCTGGTACAGCGACTGATCGAATACCAGAAATACAAAGAGGCGGCGGCCGAACTCGACACCTATCCCCAGCTCGGACGCGAGGTCTATCTGCGCCACCCACCGCTGCTGGAAGAGGGGAGTGACGATGACCCCGAGCTTGAGGCGGTCGGCCTCTTCGAGCTGGTTGAGGCGCTGCGCGGTCTGCTCAAGGAGCACCCAGAGCCGGCCTTTCATGAAGTGACCCTTGAGCGCCTCTCGGTAGTTGATCGTATCAACACAATTTTACAGCGACTAGAGGGGAGCGACAGTCTCTCCTTAAGCGATCTCTTTGATGCAGCACCGTCGCGATCCGAAGTGGTCGTCTCACTGCTGGCGTTGCTTGAGCTGACCAAGCTGCGGGTGATCCGCCTGCTGCAGAGCCGCCGTTGCGGCGAGATTCGTCTCTACCCCCGCGAGGTCGAGGAGGGAGAACCCACCGCTTTTGACGAGGAGAGCCTTGGATACCAGTGAGCTGAAACAGCAGGTTGAGGGGCTGCTCTTTGCTGCCGACGAGCCGGTGACTCTTGAGCGCCTCTCCGAGGTCCTCGAAGTTGACAAGCGCGAGATCGAGCCCCTACTCTGGGAGCTTGCTGATGACTACCGCAACCAGAAGCGCGGCTTCAGTCTTGAGAAGGTGGCGCAGGGGGTGCAACTGCGCTCCTTGCCCGAACATGCCGAGGCGATCCGCCGGCTGCAGGGGGCGCGGCCCTTTCGTTTCTCCCGGGCCGCCCTCGAGACCCTTGCGATTATTGCCTATCGTCAGCCGGTGACCCGGGCCGAAATCGAATACCTGCGTGGCGTCGATTCCGGCGGGGTGCTTAAGACCCTTCTCGATAAGCGGTTGCTGCGTATCCTTGGGAAGAAAGATCTCCCCGGTCGCCCCTTGCTCTATGGAACCTCCCGCGGTTTTCTCGAGTTCTTTGGTCTTGAAAATCTGAGTGAACTGCCGAGTCTGCGTGAGTTCAGCGACGTGCAGGGGGAGACCATCTTTCTCGATGGGATGGGGCCGCACGATGCACCCTGATCCCGCACATTACTAATCCTTTTATCTTCGGAATATTCATGGAAGAACGTCTGCAAAAATTGATTGCCGCTGCCGGTCTCTCCTCTCGCCGCAAGGCTGAAGAGTGGATCGAGGCCGGTGAGGTCACGGTCAATGGTCGCGTTGCCGAGCTCGGTGCCAAGGCCGATCCTCAGCGTGACAAGATTATCGTGCGCGGCAAGCCACTCAAGCGCCGTGAAGCGCTGCACTATCTGCTGCTCAACAAACCGAGCGGCTATGTCACCTCGGCCCGTGATCCGGAGGGGAGGGCGGTGGTCACCGATCTGGTCAAAGAGGTTCCGGCCCGGCTTTATCCGGTAGGAAGGCTCGACCTCACCACCGAAGGGTTGTTGCTGCTCACCAACGACGGGGCGCTCGCCCAGCGCTTGTCGCACCCCCGCAACGAGGTTGACAAGACCTATCTGGTGCGGGTGCGCGGCCAGCTCGGTCCTGAGACGATTCGCCGTCTTGAGAGAGGCGTCGAACTCGATGATGGTCCGACCGCCCCGGCCAAGGTCGCCAATATGCGTCCCGTCGGCAGCCACTGCTGGTTTGAGATCACCATCCACGAAGGGCGCAACCGTCAGGTGCGGCGGATGTGCGAGGCTGTAGGGCATACGGTGAGTCGCCTCAAGCGGATCCGCTATTCGTTCCTCCAGATCGGCGATCTGCCGGTCGGCAAGTATCGCGAGCTGACACCGCAAGAGGTGGCGCGGTTGAAGAAGATGTAAGGGGGATGACACGGTTGGTGCTGGCTAATGTTTTTGGGCCAGGATACTTAATCCCCTCCAGTCCCTGACAGAGGTTTTATCACCAAAAAGCCTGCCAAATCGGCAGGCTTTTTGGTGATCAGCGCAGATGTTTCCCAAGTTGCAGCGTCTCACTTAGCAGCTGCCCATCCCGCCGTTGCCGGGCGAAATCGGCGTAGGTCTCACCGCTGGCGTCACGGCGGGGGAGGTCACATCCCCAGTTGACGAAGGGGTGAATGGCGATGCCGCCGCGGGGGTGGAAGATCCCGAGGACTTCAATGTAGCGCGGCTGCATGAGGTCGCGCAGATCGTTGAGGATGATGTTGATGACATCCTCGTGAAAGTCCCCGCGGTTGCGGAAGGAGTGCAGGTAGAGCTTAAGCGATTTCGACTCGACCATTTTGGTGCCGGCGATGTAGCGGATCAGCACCGTCGCCCAGTCGGGCTGGCCGGTGATCGGGCAGAGGCTGGTGAACTCGACGCACTCGAGCAAGGTCCAGAAATCGCGGTCGGGGTGGCGGTTATCGAACACCTCAAGGGCCGACGGATCGTAGCTGTCGGGGTAGTCGGTGTTGCGGCCGAGGGCATTTAAGTGCTTGGTGTGGTCGTCGTGGCTCATGCCGTCTCTCCCAGCGGTCAGTTAAAGCGCCTGCAGAATAGCGCATTTAAGATAAGAAGTTTCGGGGCAGGCGAGAAGTACCGGGTGGTCGCTCGACTGGCCGCGCATCTCGACCAGACGCATAGAGCGACCAGCTTTGGCAGCGGCCGTGCGCAGGGTGTCGAGGAAGGTGGTCTCGTCCATATGGTGCGAGCAGGAGCAGGTGAAGAGATAGCCACCGGGGGCGAGCAGCTCCATGGCGCGGCGGTTGATGGTGAGGTAACCACGGATCGCCTCGGCGAGCTTCTTCTTGCTCTTGACGAAGGCAGGTGGGTCAAGAACGATCGCCCCCCAACGTTTGCCGGCGATCTCTCCCTGGCGCAGGGCGGCGAAGACATCCGCCTCGATGAAGGTGCAACTCTCTTTGCAGAAGTTGAGACGGGCGTTCTCGCGGCAGAGTGCCACCGCCCCGGCGGAGATGTCGATGCCGGTGACCGAGCGGGCGCCGAAGCGGGCGGCGTGCATCGACCAGCTGCCGGAGTAGCAGAAGAGATCGAGGACGTCGCGCCCCTCAACCCGACCTTTAAGGGCGAGGTGGTTCTCTTTCTGGTCGAGGAAGTGCCCGGTTTTCTGGCCGCCGAGGATGTCGACCTTAAAGCGAAGGCCGTTTTCGCAGATGATCAGCGGCTCGGGGAGACTGCCGTAGAGAAGACGGACCTCTTGCTCAAGCCCTTCGAGCTGGCGCACCGCCACATCGTTGCGGGCGACGATGGCGACGGGGTTGAACTCGGCCTTCAGGGCGGCGACGATGAGGTCGAGACGACGCTCGAGCCCGAGGGTGAGAATCTGGATCGAGAGGACATCGCCATAGCGATCGACAACAAGACCGGGAAGACCATCCCCCTCGCCATAGACCAGGCGCAGCGAGGCGCGCCCTTCATAAAGGGTGTCGCGGTAAGCTTGGGCGGCGGCGAGTTTGTCGCGGAAGAAGTCGACGCTGTCGATATCGACGTCGTCGCGGCTGAGTAGCCGGGCGGCGATGAGGGAGTGGCGGTTGTAGTAGGCGGTGCCGAGAAAGCGGCCCGAAGCTGAAAGCACATCGACGGCCGAGCCGTTATCGGCTCGGCCGTCGATCGTTTCGATCTCGTTGCTGAAAATCCAGGGGTGCCCCGCGCGCAACCGGCGGTCACCGCCGCGGCGCAGGGTGAGGGTGGGTCGCATCAGCAGGTGCCGGGAATGAACAGCGCATTGACGATCATGCGCGCCTCTTCAGAGACTACAGAGTAGAAGACCTCAACCCCTTCGCGTTGCCCCTCGATAATTCCCTTGTTCTTGAGTAGGGCGAGATGCTGAGAAACGGTCGCCTGCGGCAGCCCGAGGCATTCCCATATCTTCTTGACGTTGCACGACTGGGACATCAGGCCGGCGACGATCTTGAGGCGCACCGGATGGCCAAGGACCTTGAGAATCTCTGCCTCGCGGTCGTAACTCTGCATTTTGTCGAATTCCATTTTGTTCATCATCGGCTCAGCACCTATCTCAATATATTTTGAATTGTGAATGCTAATGGCTTTAATGTCAATTGTCAAGATAGATTAAACCTTTGGCAGATATTTAACCATCTCTCATGGGGAAGGAAAGTCTCGACATTGACAGGCGCAGAACATAAACTGAATAATCACGGTTTTTTTGCCGCAAATCCCTTCTGGAGGGAAGGATGAACCTTATAAGACAACCTGTGTTGCTTGGTCTTCTGCTCCTTGTTATTGGTGTCTCTGGTGGCCTCGCCGACGAGCTGCCCGCAGAAAAGGGTTCAACGCATCAGGCACTCCGTCCGCTTGAAGATTTGCTCAACGAGACGTTGAGCTACAACCTCTCGTTTCTTTGGTTCTACAGCGTCGCCGAAGGGTCGCTGGTGCTCGAACCGCAGTCGGATGAGCCGGGACGTTTTGAGGCGATCCTTGAAGCGCGCACCCTTGGAGTGGCCGCATGGCTGACCAATAACCGGATTCAGCGTTATGTCTCGACCATGGAGCGGCTTGAAGATGGAAGCCTGCGCTCCCTTGTTTTCGAATCGCGGATCATCAAGGGGGAAGGGAAGGAGATTAGTGATCGCGGCAATCGCTATATTTTTGATCACGAAACCCATCAGGTGACACATCACAAGATCCGTCAGGGGGTGGTCGGTGAGCCGCGTCTCTTTCCCATGGAATCGAACGAGGTGCCGAGCGACTTTCTCACCGCGTTTTTTAATTTTCAAGGGGGATACTACGGCTCTTTTATCCCCGGTTCCCTCTTTAGTTTTCCGACCTTCTCTCGTAAGGGACCGGCGCAGATCGATGTTGCGATTTTACCGCTGAATAAGCGGCGAGGTGATCTCGACTTCTTCCCCGAAGGGGGGGTGCTGGCCAAGGTGAAGGTCGATCAGGAACTTTTCGATACTGGCGGCGGTTTCGCCTACGTCTGGTTCGATGAAAGCGGCCGCCCCGTCAAGGGGATGGTCGAGAGCGTTATTGGGATCGGCGATGTCCGCGGAACCCTGAAATAGTCCCAGAACGAAACGATAAGGAAAGATTAGTACCTATGGCAGCGACCGTGACCTATGTGATTGGCCACAAAAATCCCGACACCGATTCTGTCTGCAGCGCGATCGCCTATGCGCGTTTGCGGTATTTGCAGGGGGTGAGCAATATCGAACCGGCTCGCGCTGGCGACCTTAACCGTCAGACCGACTATATCCTAGAAACCCTTGGGGTGAGCCCGCCGACCTTGCTCGCCGACGTCTATCCGCGGGTGCGCGATGTTATCAGCGATAAACTGGTGACCATCCCTCCTGATGCGCCGCTCTCTGAGGCGCTACAACTTTTTCATCAGCACAATATTCGCCTGTTGCCGGTGGTTGATGCAACAGGGGCGGGGGAGGGGATGCTGGTGCTCAAGCGCCTCTCAGATCGCTTCCTCGTCCCTTCTGAAGTAACCTCAATGCGGCAGGTTTTGACCTCGCCGGCGGCGCTTGCCCGGGCACTTAAGGCGAAGGTGCTGCATCAGGTTGAAGAGAAGGAGGTCGCTGAACTCGATCTTTATGTTGGAGCGATGGCCTCGTCGACCTTTGCCGATAAGATGGCGGATGTCGATCCCCGGCGTACCATCCTTATCACCGGTGACCGCGAGAATGTGCAGCGTCTCGGGGTGGAGCGCGGGGTGCGAGCGCTGATTGTTACGGGTGACTTGCCGGTGGCTAGCGACTTGGTCGAACTTGCTCGAGAAAAGGGGGTGACCCTCCTCTCGACCCCTTATGACACCGCCAATAGTGCCTGGCTTGCCCGTCTCTCGACCCCGGTGGCCGCGGTCTCGGACCGAGACCACCAGACAGTGAAGCCGCTGGAACGGCTCGATGACCTGCGGCTCAAGTTGATGCATGGCGGTGATCCCGGCGTCATCGTTCTCGACGAGGATGAAAAGGTCATCGCTGTGGCGACCAAGAGTAATCTTCTCGCCCCGTCGCGGGTTCAGCTGGTTCTTGTCGATCACAACGAACTTTCTCAGGCGGTGGCCGGGGCTGAAAAGGTCGAGATTGTTGAGATCGTCGACCATCATCGTCTCGGCAATCCTCCCACCGATCAGCCGATCCGTTTTCTCAATATGCCGGTAGGGAGCACGTGCAGTGTTGTGGCGACCCAGTATCGCCAGTGCGGCCGTGAGCCCGATGCCGAGACCGCCTCGCTCCTACTTGCCGGGCTCCTTTCTGATACGGTGATCCTCCGTTCGCCGACCACCACCGACCTTGACCGTGAACTCGCCGTTTGGCTCGGGCAACTTTCCGGGCGCCAGCCGGAGAGCTTTGGCCGCGATATCTTTGCCGCCAGCAGTGCCCTGCGCGCCTATCCGACCCTGCGCGAGCTACTCCTTGCTGACTTCAAAGAGTATCATGGTGAGCAAGAGAGTTTTGGGGTGGGGCAGGTTGAAGTGGTCAGCTTCCACGAATTCCAAAGCCTCAAAGAGGAGCTTGGTGATGAACTGAAAAAATTGCGTGACGAGCGTAAGCTCGATATGGCGGCGTTATTGGTGACCGACATCGTTCAGGAAACCAGTCTGCTTCTCGCCTGTGGTAGCCGTGATCTTCCGTTTAGGATCGGCTATCCTCAGCTCGAAGAGAACCTTTATGAGCTGAAAGGAGTCCTCTCCCGTAAAAAACAGCTGTTGCCACATCTGCTTAAGGTCTTTAAGGGGTAGGGGGGCTGCGAGTTGGGGTATACCCTTTGCATGTTTAGTTGACAAACTCCGTATTTTTCTGCCACCGATGGTTGAAACCGTCTTTTTGCCAATAAGGTGTTTCCGTGCGCGTGTCCTTTCGCTATCCGACGTCCTTTCTGCTGTTGTTTTTTTTCTTTCTCTCTCTCCTGTGGTCTGTGCCTTTTGCTGAGGCGGCGACGGTCAGCGCCGGTGGGGTTCATTCCGCTTCTCTCGNTCTCTCGATGTCGGAGTGATGCAGGCTTGGGGGAGTAACTCCAACGGGCAGCTCGGCTACGATACGACGAGTGATGGCGACACCTATTATGACGATCTTTCCACGGCGAGGCAGGATGTTGACGCCTCAGGCGATTGGGCACAGATCTCTCTTGGGACCTACCATACCCTTGCTCTGAAAGCAGACGGTTCTCTTTGGGCTTGGGGCCGCAACAGCGATGGCCAGCTTGGAACCGGCGATACGACAGATTTAACGACGCCGACGCTTATTCATGCGGGCCCATGGAAAGCGATTGCCGCCGGAGGGAAGCATTCTCTCGCGATTCACAACAGCGATACGCTCTGGAGTTGGGGAAGCAACCTCTTCGGACAGCTCGGGACGGGGAGTTTTGGCAACAGCGATCCGCCTGCCGCTCCGACCCAGATTGGTCTTGGTAAACTCTGGTCGTATATTGGGGCCGGGACGAACTCCTCCTATGCGATTGACAGCGATGGCAACCTTTATTCTTGGGGAGATAACTATTCCGGGCAACTCGGGGATGGTACTTATGACAACAGTGCGGTGTTGGGACTTATCGGTGTTGGTACGACATGGAGCAAGGTCGAAGGGGGGCTCTATCATGCCCTAGCCATCGACAGCGATGGCAATCTTTGGTCTTGGGGGCACAACGACTGGGGGCAGCTCGGAAATAATTCACGTATTGCGCTTTCGACGCCCTTTAAGATCAATACCTCAGGTCGTATCTGGGATAAAGTAGCTGCCGGAAACTATTTTTCGCTAGGACTGGCAACAGACGGTACTCTCTGGTCTTGGGGGGCGAACGATTTCGGTCAGCTTGCCGATGGAACGGGTGGTTTGGGTGACTATCAGATTGCGATCAGTCAGGTTGGTGATCTGACAACTTGGAGCGATATCTCGGCCGGAGCGGCACATACCCTGGCGGTGCGGGACGGAAACCTGATTGAGAGCTGGGGCAGTAATCAAAACGGTCAGCTCGGTAACACAACTCTTAAGGATACGATTTCCCGTGATATCCTTATTGACCCTTCTTCTTATGCGTATCTCTCCTCCGCTTCTCATGTCGACCTGACGGGAACGGCTGATCTCGGGACGAGTGTTGTAACGGTGACGGTTGCCTATACCGATGCCGATGGGTTCTACCATTCGACCAATTACAGCGCGACACTGGTTGATAATGTCAGTAACCAGACGTGGAGTGTCTCTTTTGATCTCCCTTTTGAGGGAAACAATACGGTCACCGCTGTTGCGAGCGGTGCCAGTATCTACACGGCCACAGACCAGGTCACGATTACCTGTGACCCGACGGCGCCGCAGGTCACGATTCTCGCCCCGAGTCCAGGGTATACTTCTGACAGCACGCCGCTAATTCAGTTTGAGACTGAGGTTGACGCGACCGTGACGGTTTACCTTGACGGCAGTCCGGTCACGATCCTCTCGGGTGAGTCCTTTGCTTTAATGAGTGAAGGGACTCATCTGATCTCGATTGAGTCCGAAGACGCCGCCGGAAATATCGGAAGCTCTCAGGTTTCGATCACCGTGGATAGTGTTGCTCCTAGCGTGACGATCACCTCCCCACCTCTGGCCGGATACATTAACAATGCGACACCGATCTTCAGCTATACAACGAGCGATGCCTCGGCGGTGACACAGCAATCGGTTCTCCTTGACGGAAGCGCGATTGCTGTGGTCGATGGTGACCCTCTTCCTTCGTTGAGTGCCGGAAGTCATACCTTACGAGTCGATGTCACAGACGCCGCGGGCAATGGTGCGTTTGACAGTAATACCTTCTTTGTTGATGCGACGGCTCCGTCGCTGACCCTTCTCTCCCCTCTAAACGATTACGTTATGACCGCCACACCGCTTCTTAACTACGATGTGACGGATAACATTGCTGTGAGCGATTTCAGTGTCTTGCTGGATGGAAACCCCATCGCGACGCGGGCGGGTGAGAATCTGGCGCTTGCCGGTGAGGGGAGCTATACCCTGACCCTGAATGCTGCAGATGCGGCAGGAAACAGCACCGAGGTGAGCAAAGCGTTTACGATTGATCTCACCCCGCCGACGATCTCACTGACGGCTCCGGTCGAGGGAAGCGTGGAGTTAACCTCCACCCCGGTCATCACCTACAGCGCGACTGATACCTCGGGGCTTGCCAGCACGACCTTTACGCTTGATGGGGTTGTGATCCCCCCCCCTGCTTCGGGGGGGAATCTGCCGGAACCGTCAGGGGCGGACCCGGTTCAGGGACCGCATACCCTTGTCATGACCGTGATTGACAATGCTGGTCTCTCTTCAACGATTACGAGAAATTATACAATTGATTCGACGGCTCCGACGGTGACAATCTCTTCGGCCACCTCAGGAAGCTTTACCCGTTATTACCTCAACTACAGTGTTGATGATCCGGATGCGACGGTTGTGGTGACCATTGACGGCAGTGTTGAGGCTGTTTCCAGTGGCGACCGTCTCTATCTCTCGGATGGTCCTCACGTGATTGAGGTGACGGCGACCGATGCGGTGGGATTAAGCGATACGGCAACCGCCAATATCACACTTGATACGACGCCACCCTCAATCAGTATCCTCTCGCCTCTGGCGGGCTATGTCACTACTTCGAAGCCGCTTTTTAGCTACAGTGTTGATGACCCTGATGCGCGAATCAAGGTCAAGGTTGACGGTGTTGTCAAGGCGCTGAACGATGGTGATTTGCTGAATTTGAGCGAAGGGAGTCACATGATCCAGGTCAGCGCTGCCGACCTGGCCGGGAATATCCGTATCGCCCGGGTTACGGTGACGGTGGATACGATCACTCCGGTGGTGACTTTGTCGGCTCCTTCGGCCGGGACTCTTGGGACGGCAACACCGACCCTGATCTACAGCGTCGATGATGCCGGTGCCAGTGTCGTGGTGACGGTGGATGGAATCCCGCTGACGGTTAACAGTGGCGAAAGTTTGAGTCTGAGTGATGGTTCCCACACCTTGGAGGTAACGGCGACCGACGATGCGGGACTGAGTGACAGCGCTTCGGTGGTGGTAAGTGTCGATACCACGGCGCCACAGGTGTCATTTGTTTCACCGCTGGTGGGTTATATCACGACGACAACCCCGTTTCTCGACTATGAGGTTGATGACGTGGCGGCCGTTGTGACAGTGGCCGTCGATGGGAGCGCGGTCCCGGTGGCCGATGGAGAAAACCTCTCTCTGACGGAAGGACCGCATACGATTACCGTCTCGGCTGTAGATAGCGTCGGCAATACGGGAAGTGCATCGATTGCTGTGACCGTCGATACGGCGCCTCCGGTTGTGACCTTGAGTGCGCCGCTGTCCGGATATGTGACGACCTCATCCCCGACCTTGATCTACAGCGTCGACGATGGTGATGCGGTGGTTGCGGTCACGGTCGATGGCAGCGCTGTGACGGTGAATAGTGGTGAGGCCTTGACTCTGACGGACGGATCCCACACCGTCGTGGTTACGGCGACCGATGCGGCGGGCCTTTCCGACGGTGTGACGACAACGATCACGGTCGATACGACTCCGCCGGTGGTGTCGATTGCTGCGCCGCTGGCTGGATACGTGACAACTGGTACGCCGATCCTCGATTACAGTGTTGATGATGCCAGCGCAACAGTGACGGTCACGGTTGATAGCAGCACGGTATCCGTGGCTGATGGTGGCTCTTTGACGCTGAGTGATGGCCCTCATACTGTCACAGTGACAGCGGTCGATGCGGCTGGACTCAGTGCTAGTGCGACAACGAACGTCACTGTCGATACGGTCGCTCCGGTGGTGACGCTGACGGCGCCGGTGGCGGGAAGTCTCGTGACCTCGACCCCGACTCTCTTCTACAGTGTTGATGATGTCGATGCGTCGGTGGTGGTTACGCTGGATGGGGCCGCGGTGGCCGCGGTCAGCGGCGACAGCCTCACCCTGGCAGACGGACCTCACACGCTCAATGTGACCGCAACCGATGCGGCTGGATTGAGCGGCAGTGCGACGGTTGCGATCACCGTCGATACGACCGCTCCGGTGGTCTCACTTCTTGCTCCGGTAAGTGGCTACGTCACCACCTCGACCCCGATCCTTGATTACAGTGTTGATGATCTGACAGCTTCGGTGACGGTTAACGTCGATGGAAGTGCCGTCTCTGTAGCGGACGGGGCTCCTCTGTCGTTGAGTGATGGCGCTCATACCATTTTGGTGCAAGCGACAGATGCTGTTGGGAATAGCGGCAGTGCGACGGTGAATGTCACGGTTGATACGGTCGCTCCGGTTGTGACCTACAGTGCGCCTTTGACCGGATATGTGACGACAGCGACGCCGACGCTGATCTACAGTGTCGACGATTGCAGTGCGACAACCGTCGTTACGGTCGATGGCAGTTCCGTGGCAGTCAACAGCGGTGAAACGCTGAGCCTCTCAGATGGATCCCACACCATTGTGGTGACAGCGACCGACGCGGCGGGACTTAGCGACAGCGTGACGACGGCAATCACGGTCGATACAGCGGCGCCGGTGGTGACGATCGCTTCGCCCGCCGCCGGATATGTGACGACCTCATCGCCGACCCTCGATTACAACGTCGATGACGGCAGTGCGGCTGTGACGGTCAAGGTCGACGGGAGTGTCGTTGCGGTGGCCGACGGCGGTGCCCTGACGCTGGGTGATGGTGCTCACACTGTTGTGGTGACAGCAGTCGATGCGGCGGGTCTCAGTGGCAGTGCGACGGTGAATGTCACGGTTGATACGGTCGCTCCGGTGGTGACCTTGAGTCGCCCTTTGACGGGAGATCTCAATACCGCGACCCCGCAGCTTGCTTACAGCGTGGATGATGTGACGGCAAGTGTGCAGGTCACCGTTGATGCCGCTGTTGTTACGACAGCCAGCGGGGAAAACCTTTCCTCTCTAGGTGATGGTTCTCATACCCTTGTTGTGACGGCAACCGATGCTGCAGGCCTAAGTGACAGCGCGAGTGTGACGTTTAATGTGGACACAGCGGCACCGCTGGTGTCGATTGTTTCACCCTCCTCCGGCTATGTGACCACCGCTACGCCGACTCTTGTTTACAACGTTGATGATGGAACGGCGGCAGTGACGGTTCTGGTCGATGGAGTCGCAACGCCGGTGGTTTCTGGAGATGCTCTTTCGTTAACGTACGGGGCTCATACGGTCGAGGTCCAAGCAGTTGACCCTGTTGGAAACAGTGGAACAGCTTCAGTCTCTTTGACTGTCGACACCGTTGCACCCTCGGTGCTTCTCACCTCGCCTTTTGCGGGAACGTTGGCGACCTCATCCCCTCTGCTTCTCTACTCCATTGATGATGCTGGTGCGACGGTCACGGTGAAAATCGATGGGGTCGAGGCGCCCGAACGGAGTGGTGATCTCCTCTCACTTAGTGATGGTTCCCATACGATCGAAGTCCAAGCGACTGATGCTGCGGGTCTGAGTGATGCGGCGAGCGTCTTATTCAGTATTGATACCACTCCTCCGGCTGTTGTCATTGGTGCTCCGCTCGCCGGTTACGTGACAACCTCGACTCCGATCTTGGCCTACAGTGTTGATGACGCTGGGGCGAGCGTTGTGGTGAAGGTTGATGGTGGAGTCGTTGCCGCGACTTCTGGTGATACGCTCTTTTTGGCGGATGGCGCCCACACGCTGCAAGTGACAGCGACAGATAGTGTCGGTAACAGTGGCTTGGCAGAAGTTACCGTGACCGTTGATACCTCCGCGCCGGTTGTTTCTATCTCTGCACCGGTGGACGGGTATGTGACGAGTGCCACCCCGACTCTTTTCTATCATGTCGATGATGCCGCCGCGAGTGTCGTGGTGACGCTTGATGGAGCCTCTGTTGCGATAAACAGTGGTGATTCTCTTGCACCTCTTGGGGAGGGGGATCATAGCATCACTGTGACCGCGACAGATGCGGCGGGTCAGGTCGGAAGCGATAGCATCACCATCACAGTCGATACGCTCCATCCGTTAGTAAATATCGTGTCGCCGCTGACCGGCTACCAAACGTCAGGATCATTGTCTTTGAACTATACGGTTGATGATGCTGCTGCAAGTGTCTCGGTTCAGGTTGACGGGAGTGTTGAAGCGGTTGCCAACGGTGGTCTTTTGAGCCTGTCGGATGGTGCTCACACCATTTTGGTGACGGCAACCGATCTGGCCGGAAATTCCGGCAGTGCGACCGTTGCCGTCACGGTTGATACGATCAACCCCTCTGTCAATATCAGTCGCCCGCTTTCTGGAGCGCTCAAGGTCGGCAACCCGCAACTTCTCTATAGCGTCGATGATGCTACGGCGACGGTGGTCGTGACCGTTGACGGCACGCCTGTCGTGATTAGCAGTGGGGAGAACCTCTCTCTTGTCGATGGTTCTCATGATATAGAGGTGACAGCGACCGATGCCTCGGGGCGTAGCGGAAGTGATAGCGTGGCGGTGGCGGTCGATACGGTCATTCCGGTAGTCACACTTTCTGCGCCAGTGACGGGCTATATCACAACCACGACACCGACCTTGACCTACAGCGTTGATGATGCCACGGCGACGGTCACGGTGAGTGTCGATGGGAGTGGCGTCGCCGCCGTCAGTGGAGATACTCTATCATTGGGGCAGGGGACCCACACTCTTATCGTCTCGGCCGAAGATGGCTCCGGAAATCGTGGGAGCGCTTCAGTCAGTTTTACAATCGATACCATCAATCCTAATCCTCCCGTTATTTCAGGACCGACCCTGACCAACGATACGGCACCGACCTTCAACTGGACACAGGCCTCGTCCAATGCAGGGGCTGGGCTTTACGAATATCAGCTCGACAGTGACCCTGTTGTCAGCACCACGGCGACAAGCTTTACCCCGGCGTCTGCGTTGACAAGTGGTGGCCATCAAATTGCGGTACGTGAACAGGATGCAGCCGGTAATTGGTCTGCCTATGTCAGTCACTCCTTTACGATTGACGTGAATGCTCCTCAAGTCAGTGTCAATACCTTTACCTCTCCTTCAAACCTTGATCCTCAATATATCTATGGCACGGTTGAGGCGGGGGCGAGCATCTATAGCGTTACCCTCAACGGCTACAGTGCTCTTTTCAACCAGACCGGTCAGGACTGGAACAGTCGCCTTGAGGGATTTATGAGCGGGGCGAATGAGATTCTGGTTACAGCCAAGGATGGTGCGTTGAACAGCGGTCAGGCCTCTGTGACGATTGTCTACGATACGGAGGCACCCAACGGCAATATTCTGGCGCCACTTCCGGGAACAACGAACAACGCCACGCCGCAACTTCTTTACTCCACCAGCGACAACGATCTGGTCGAGAGCGTTGATGTCTATCTGGACGGAAGTCTGCTTGCGATCTCTTCCGGGGAGACCTTCCCGACATTGAGCGAAGGGGGGCATAATCTCTCCCTTGAAATTTTCGATCGGGCAGGGAACAGTCGCAGCATCGGTCCTCTGAGCTTTACGGTCGATACAACCCTGCCGACGCTCAATGTTTCTTCGCCAACCAATGGCGTGACAGTGGCGACCGATCAGCCGACGGTTATTTTTACCTCAGACGGAGCTGTGACGGCGACTATTGATGGTACCGACTGGGCCGGGGTCGCTTCTGGTGAAATGCTTCCGGTGTTGACTGAAGGGGGACACCTGCTGGTTCTCAATGCGCAGGATACGGCGGGAAATCAACTGAGTCGTAGTATCAATTTTACGGTTGATACGATCTCTCCGGTTGTTACCGTTCAATCTCCTTCTTCAGGATATGTCACGACTCAAACACCACAACTTCTTTATACGGTGGATGATGGAAGTGCCAGTGTCGAAGTAAAGGTCGACGGTCTTGTCCTTCCTGTAAGCTCCGGTGATACCTTGAGTTTGAGTGACGGGGGACATACGTTAACGGTCACAGCAGTCGATGGGGTGGGCAACAGCACAACCTCTTCGGCGTCGCTGACGGTCGATACGATGGCTCCCTCGGTCAGCATCAGTTCGCCAGCCAACGGCTATCTGACGACGAGCAGTCCGACATTGACCTACAGTATCGACGATGCCGGGGCGTCGGTTGTTGTTGATGTTGACGGTAGTGTGATTGCGGCGACCAGTGGTGACAGCCTGAATCTGAGTCAGGGAACGCATGTTATTACGGTGACCGCGACGGATGCTGCAGGGCTTGAGACAAGCAGTAGTGTGACGGTTAATGTTGATACCGTTGTGCCGGTCGTGGCGATCAGTGCGCCGAGTGCGGGGTATGTGACGACCTTGACCCCGACGTTGAGCTACAGCGTTAACGATGGCAGTGCGACTGTTGTGGTTGACGTTGATGGAACGATTGTTTCAGTGGCCAGTGGCGACGTTCTCGCTCTCTTGGAAGGAGCACATACCATCACGGCGACGGTGACGGACGCTGCCGGGAACAGCTCTTCACACTCGGTTTCTGTGACCGTCGACACCACAGCCCCGGTCGTCGGTATCGGTTCGCCGGTGGCCGGTTATCTGACGACGTTGACCCCGACCTTGATTTATAGTGTGGATGATGCTGGCGCTGTCATCTCCGTCACGATCGATGGAACGACCGTTGCCGCGCCGAGTGGCACCACACTGAGCCTGAGTCAGGGAACTCATGTGATTACGGTGACTGCGACTGACGGTGCGGGTTTGGTTGCCAGTCAAAGTGTGGCCGTGACCGTCGACACGACGGCACCGACGGTGGCAATTAGTACGCCGGCAGCCGGATCCGTAACAACGTCGACGCCGATTTTGAGCTTCAGTGTCAGCGACAGCAGTGCAACGACTGTGGTTGAAATCGATGGAGTCTCAGTTCCTGTCCTCAGTGGTGACTCCCTTTCTCTGGCGGAAGGGAGCCACACAATCGCAGTCACCGCGACGGATGTGGCAGGAAACAGTTCCACCTCAAGTCGCACTGTTTCCGTCGATACAACGGCCCCCTCTGTCGGAATTGAGGCCCCCGTAAACGGTTATCTGGCCACCAGTACGCCGACTCTGACCTATTCTGTAAATGATGCTGGCGCTTCCGTTGTGGTTGATATTGATGGCAGCGTGGTGACGGCACCAAGCGGTTCTACGCTGAGCTTGGGACAGGGGACACATGTGATCACTGTGAAGGCGACCGATTCAGCGGGATGGGTCACCAGTGAAAGCGTGACGGTGATTGTTGATACGGTTGCACCGACAGTTTTGATCAGTTCGCCTGTCGCAGGTTATACGACGACCTTGGCCCCCAACCTTACCTACAGTGTCAGCGATAGTGGTGCATCGGTGGTGGTTGAGGTTGATGGTAGTGTCGTTAGTGTGACCAGTGGTGAGCCTCTTTCTTTGTCAGAGGGGAGCCAGGTCGTTACCGTGACGGCGACAGACGTGGCCGGGAATGTCGGATCACAGTCCGTCAATTTGACTGTCGATACGACGGCACCGATTGTGGATATTTCCTCTCCTGTGTCGGGTTATCTGACGACGGCGACTCCCATTTTGAGCTACAGCGTCAGTGACGCTGGTGCCACGGTGATCGTTGACGTTGATGGGAGTGTTGTCGCGGCTGCAAGCGGTTCGCCCCTGAACTTGACGCAAGGAACTCACGTCGTCACTGTGACGGCCACAGACTCGGCGGGATTGGTGGAGAGCCAAAGTGTTACCGTCACCGTGGATACCAACGCACCGACAGTCAGCATCAGTGAGCCACTCTCTGGGTTTGTGGCGACGCTGACCCCAACTCTGACATTTACTGTGAATGACAGCAGTGCGACGACAGTTGTCAATGTAGACGGGACAACCGTGGCCGTTGCAAGCGGTGAGACGCTTTCGTTGGACGAGGGGGCGCACAGCCTCACGGTGACAGTGACCGATGCGGCAGGCAACAGCAGTTCGCAGTCGGTCAATATTACCGTCGATACGACTGCTCCCGATGTTTCCATCATATCGCCTGCGGCAGGATTTCTTACGACGGCCACGCCGACGTTGGCGTACAGTGTTGATGATGTAGGGGCGGGTGTCGTTGTCGATGTTGATGGCACAGCGGTTACGGTGACCAGCGGTGACAGCCTGCCCCTGACGCAAGGTGCGCATGTAATTACGGTGACAGCGACGGATGCAGCCGGTTTGACAGCAAGCCAGAGTGTGACGGTGACGGTGGATACTGTGGCACCGAGCGTGACGCTTAGTGAGCCTCTTTCCGATTTTGTCACGACGTTGACACCGACCTTGACTTACAGTGTTAACGATACCGGCGCCAGCGTGGTTGTGGCGGTGGATGGGGCAAGCGTTGCCAAGGTCAGTGGCGAGACTCTGTCCTTAAGTGAAGGAGTGCATACGCTTGCTGTGACGGCGACCGATCTGGCGGGGAACAGTTCGGTCGTGAGTCGGAGCTTCACGGTCGATACGACGGTGCCCGATGTTGTGATCTCTGCACCTTCGGCGGGCTACCTCACCACGACAACGCCAGTGTTGAACTATTCCGTCAGCGACGCCGGGGCGAATATTGTTGTTGATGTTGATGGCAACATCGTCGCGGCGGCGAATGGCGATAACTTAAGCTTAACGCAAGGGACGCATCTCATCACCGTAACGGCGACGGATGATGCCGGTCTGACGACCCGTACCCGTGTGACGGTGATGGTCGATACGGTGGCACCGACGGTGGCCATCACGGCCCCCGCTCCCGGTTTTGTCACGACTCAGACCCCTCTTTTGAATTACAACCTGAGTGATAGTGGGGCTACGGCGGTGGTTGATGTGGATGGAAGCCCCGTTGCTGTGACCAGTGGTGATGCACTGTCTTTGGCAGAAGGAGAGCACACGGTGACGGTAACGGTGACCGATGCGGTGGGCAACAGCAGTTCGCAATCGGTCAATATCACCGTCGACACGACTGCCCCGGATGTTGCGATCACCTCGCCAGTGGCAGGATATCTTACGACGACCACGCCGGTTTTGAACTACAGTGTCGGTGACGCTGAAGCCACTGTTGTGGTGGATGTTGATGGCAGTGTGATTGCGGCGACAAGCGGATCGGTACTGAGTTTGAGCCAGGGGACCCACATCATCAAGGTGACCGCAACCGATACGGCGGGGCTGGTGACGAGTCACAGCGTGACCGTCAAGGTCGATACGCTGGCACCGACAATTACGATCAGTTCGCCTGTTGCGGGCTATGTGACGACCCTGACTCCCGACTTGTCCTACAGTATCAGTGATGGCAGTGCGACTGTTGAGGTTGCCGTTGACGGTTCGGTCCTCCCTCTGGTCAGCGGTGACACTCTTCCGTTAGGGGAGGGACCCCATGTTCTGACCGTGACCGCAACCGATGCGGCGGGGAACAGTGCTGTCGCGAGTCGGGCTGTGACCGTGGATACCACAGCCCCCGGAATCACGATTACGGCCCCGGTTGCTGGCTATCTCACAACCACAACACCGATCTTGAGCTATAGCCTCAGTGACAGCGCCGCAACGGTTGCGGTTGCTGTTGATGGCAGTGTGGTTTCGGTGGCAAACGGTGAGGCGTTGCCCTTGAGCCAGGGAACCCATGTCATTACCGTCACGGCAACGGATAGCGCAGGTCTGATGACGAGCAGCAGTGTGACGGTTAAGGTTGATACTGTTGCGCCGACAGTGACGATCAGCTCTCCGTTGGCGGGTTATGTGACGACACCGTCGCCGAGTTTGAGTTACAGCGTCAATGACAGTAGTGCGAATATTGCCGTCACTGTCGATACTGTTCCCGTTTCTGTCGTGAGCGGCGAGAGCTTATCTCTGACGGAAGGGGGACACACTATTAATGTGACGGCGACCGATCCCGCCGGGAATAGCACCGTGGCCAGCCGTTATATTACGGTCGATACGACCTCTCCGGACGTTGTGATCACTGCTCCTTTGGCCGGATTTTTAACAACCACCACGCCCACCTTGTCTTACAGTGTCAATGACAGTGATGCGAGCGTTGACGTTGCCGTCGATGGGGTGACTGTCGCCGTGAGCAGTGGTGATCCTCTTCCCTTGACTCAGGGAACGCATGTCATTTCGGTTACCGCAACGGATACGGCTGGACTCTCATCAAGCCGTCATGTGACGGTCAAGGTGGATACGTCTGCCCCAACGGTGACGATCAGTTCTCCGGCCAACGGGTATGAAACCACCCTGACCCCGACGTTGTCATATAGCCTCAGCGATAGTAGTGCAACGGCGGTTGTCACAATTGATGGTAATCCGGTGTCGGTAGCAAATGGAGATACCCTTTCATTAACCGAAGGGACCCATAGCGTGGCCGTGACCGCGACAGATGCCGCCGGCAACAGCAGTGCTGAGTCGGTTGCCGTGACGGTCGATACTACGGCTCCCGTGGTGACCATCGATGCGCCGGTTGCTGGCTACCTGAGGACGACCACTCCTACGCTGGCTTTTAGTGTCGACGATGGAGGTGCCGATATTGTTGTCGACGTTGATGGGAGTGCCGTTTCTGTAAGCAGTGGTGAAACTCTGAACCTGACTGAAGGAGCTCATTTGGTCACCGTGACCGCAATCGATGCGGCAGGTCTTGAGTCGAGTCGCAGTGTCTCTGTCACGGTCGATACGATTCCCCCGACTGTGGCCATCAGTGCACCGTTTGCAGGTTACGTCACAACGGCAACTCCGGTATTAAGCTATAGTGTCAGCGAAAGTTCGGCGACGGTTGTGACGATGATCGATGGCGTTACGGTCCCGATCCTTAGCGGGAGCAGCCTGAGCTTGATCGAAGGAGCGCATACCCTCAGCGTGATGGCGACAGATGCGGCGGGCAATAGTGCTGTTGTCAGCCGAAATGTTTTAGTTGACACCACCGCTCCGGCGGTCGGGATCAGTACGCCGACAGCTGGTTTCTTAACGACGACTACGCCCACTCTCAACTATACGGTCGATGACAGTGAGTCGACAGTGGAGGTCTCCGTTGATGGAACCCCGGTCGTTGTTGGTAGCGGTGACCCCCTAAGTTTGAGTCAGGGAACCCATGTGATTGCCGTGACGGCGACTGACGCTGCAGGGTTGAGCAGTAGTAGCAGCGTGAGCGTCAAGGTCGATTCGCTCCCACCTGTGGTGACCCTCTCTCCCATAGCTGACCCGATAAGTGGATATCTGGCCACCCAGACGCCCAAGCTTATTTACAGCATTGTCGAGAGCAATGTTGTTACCGTAACCGTCCTGCTTGATGGAGCCGCTGTTGCGGATGTTTCCAGTGGAGATCTGCTGGTTATGGACGATGGCCTGAGAACGGTCCGGATCGAAGCGGTTGATGCGGCGGGGAACAGCCATGTCGTGGAAGAGAGTTTTATTGTCGATACCTCACGACCTTCGCTCCTCCTCTCTTCTCCGGTAGCTGGAGCTGCTTACAACACTGCGACACCACAACTTAGTTATAGTGCGAGCGATGATGCGACGGTGACGCTTGAGGTGTTGCTTGATGGTGTCGCCATTTCTGAACGTAGCGGTGATCTTCTTGCCCCCCTTTCTGAAGGGGCCCATACCGTGATTGTCGAAGCGATGGATGAAGCCGGTAATCGGGTGCAAGAGACGAGCGGCTTCATCATTGATACGGTGACGCCGGTTGTGACGATCGATTCTCCTGTCGCGGGCTCGGTTCTGAATGAACAGATTGTTTCTCCGCTGGTGGGGGTTAGTGATGCGTCGTCGACCACGTTGATCTATCGGCTCGATGACGAACTCGCAACACTCCAAAATGGTGCGTTACCGAAACTTCTTGACGGAAACCATATCTTCAAGGTCTCAGCGACCGATGTTGCTGGCAACATTGGTGAAGAGGAGGTGGCGTTTACCGTCGATTCTCAGCCTCCGACCGTGACAATTCTCTCTCCGTCGTCTGGTGATCTAGGCACGGCGACCCCGATCCTGACTTACGTTCTTGATGACAATCTGACATCAAGTTCTGACCTTATCGTTGATGTTTTTGTGGATGGTACTGAAGTCGCACTCGCCCCTGATAACAGCCTGCCGCTGCTGAGCGAAGGTCCTCATACAATTCTGGTGCAGGTCACCGATCCGGCAGGAAATCAAGGAACGGATGAGGTTGATATTGCCGTTGACACGACCGGTCCTCAAGTAACCTTGACGGAGCCTTTAGATGGAACGGTTTCGGTGGCGGCTTCACTTTTTTACAGTGTTGATGATGCGACGGCCGGCGTGACCGTCACCCTTGATGGCAGCGTTGCATCGATCTCCTCGGGGGACCTCCTCTCTCTTGCTGACGGAAGTCACTCCCTCACCGTTCGTGCTCTTGATGCGGCTGGCAACAGTGATGAGCAGAGCGTCACCTTTACCATCGACACCGAAAAACCGGTCATCACCCTGCACAGTCCGAGTGATGAGGCGTTGGTGAGCCCAGTTGTTCCGGCGATTCTCGATTATTCAATTTTTGATGCGACAGCCGTTATTGACACGGTTCTGGTCGATGGCGTTGCGGTGCCCCAGCATTCGGGCGAAGCGCTTGATCTGCCGGCAACGGATGGCGCTCACACGGTCACGATCTCAGCGATTGATGCGGCCGGCAATCGTGCCGACGATGTCTCTGTCGAAATTCTTGTTGATAGCCTGGCGCCGACTCTAATCGTCAATGATTTTTATCCCTACGGAAACCCGAACTTTTTCTCTCTGCAAGGGACGGTTGAAAGTGGGGTCACTGCGTTCTCCGTGACGAGTGAGGGAGGATCTTGGTCAGTCTTGACGCTGGATGATCCCTTTGGCAGCGCCTTCTGGCAGGCGCTCCCTCCTGCCAACCACCCCGATGGGGTCGCGATCGTTTCGATTCAGGCTCAGGATATTGCCGGGAATGTGACACAGTTGCCTGATGTCTCTTTGACTTTTGATAGTGTTGCACCGCTCCTCTCACTTGATGCGCCGGTCGATCAGGCTCTTATGGAAACGGCGGCCCCGACGATTCTGTACGCTTACAGCGACAGCAATCCTGATGATTCGACGTTAACGATCACTCTTGATGGTGCAGCGATTACGGTTGCATCGGGTGAT
>PKUF01000010.1 GCA_002869635.1 Desulfuromonas sp.
AGCGCCCCTTTGTCTCGATCCTCGGCGGCGCCAAGGTGAGCGATAAGATCCCGGTCATCGAAAACCTTCTCGCCAAGGTCGACACCCTGATCATCGGCGGCGGCATGGCCTACACCTTCCTCAAGAGCATGGGAATCGAGGTCGGCAGCTCGCTGGTTGAAAGCGACCGCATCGAACTCTCGGCCGAACTCCTCGCCAAAGCGAAAGCGGCCGGGGTTGAGGTGCTACTCCCGGTTGATCACGTCGTCGCCGACGCCTTCAAAGCCGACGCCTCCAACCAGGTCTGCAACAACGGCGCCTTTCCCGAAGGGTGGATGGGGCTCGACATCGGCCCCCAGACCCAGCAGCGCTACGCCACAGCCGTCGCCAAAGCCGGCACCGTGGTCTGGAACGGCCCCATGGGGGTCTTCGAATTCGACGCCTTCGCCGCCGGGACCATGGCGGTCGCACAAGCACTGGCCGAGTCTGACGCCGTCTCGATCATCGGCGGCGGCGATTCAGTCGCTGCGGTGAACAAGGCCGGGCTTGATGACAAGATGTCGCACATCTCCACCGGTGGCGGCGCCTCCCTTGAGTTCCTCGAAGGGCGCCAGCTCCCCGGCATCACCGCGCTGAACAACCGCTAGTTGCAATCCCCATGCATGATGTCGCGGGGAGGAGCACACGTCCCCGCCCTTTGATTTGCATACCGCTTTTAAGGAGAGAACCCCATGCGTACCCCGATCATCGCCGGCAACTGGAAACTGCACAAAACGGTCGACGAAGCCTGTGATCTGGTCACCGCTCTAAGCGCCCAGATTGCCGAGGTCAGCGACGTCGAAGTGATCGTCGCCCCGGTCTTCACCTCTCTGGCCGGTGTCGCTGCGGCCCTGAAAGGGAGTAAGATCACCCTCGCGGCCCAAAACTGCTTCCCCGAACCACAAGGAGCCTACACCGGTGAAGTCTCCCCCGCTCTACTCAAGGATGTCGGCTGCAGTGCGGTCATCGTCGGCCACTCCGAGCGGCGTCAGCTCTTCGGCGAAACCGATACCTTCATCAACCGCAAGGTCAAGGCGCTGCTCGAGGCCGGGCTGCAACCGATTTTCTGTATCGGTGAGACCCTCGACGAACGCGAAGGGGGCGAGATGTACGATGTGCTGCAGCGCCAAGTTCACAAAGGGCTTGAGGGCTTAAGCAGCGAGCAGATGCAGAAGATCGTCATCGCCTATGAGCCGGTCTGGGCCATCGGCACCGGCAAGACCGCCAGCACTGAGCAGGCGGCCGAAGCCCACGCCTTCATCCGCGGCCTCGTCTCCGGTCTCTTCGACAACGTCACTGCTGAAGCGGTCCGCATCCTCTACGGCGGCAGCGTCAAACCCGACAACGTCGACGCCCTGATGGCCGAGGCCGATGTCGACGGCGCTCTGGTCGGCGGCGCCAGCCTCAAGGCCGACGACTTTGCTCGCATCGTCCGCTTCAAACCGACAAAAGGTTAATTTCATCTTTGCAAAACCCTTTGCCTGTGCTATGGTGCGCCGCTGCATCGTGACCCACGCACTTTTTGAAGGAGCACGCAAAAGAACATGACCACGCTACTTATTGCACTGCATGTTATAGTCTGCATCGCCCTGATCATCATCGTCCTGCTTCAGGCCGGTAAAGGGGCCGAAATCGGCGCCCAATTCGGCGCGGGTTCGAGCCAGACCATCTTCGGGGCCGGTGGTGGCAAAGACTTCATGAGCCGTCTTACCGCCAGCGCTGCGATCATCTTTATGCTGACCAGCCTGACCCTCGCTTACTTCTACGGCCAGCCCGGTTCGGGGAGCATCATGCCCTCCTCGGTCTCCGCTCCGGCCCCGGCTCCGGCAGCTCCTGCCGCCCCGGCGATGGATACGGCGAGCGCCCCGCAAGAACCTGTTTCTGAGGCTCCGGCAGCGGCTCCGGTCGAAGAAGAAAAAAAGTAAACTTCAGCAAGATTGTCTCTTGACACATCAGAGGCAAATCAGTATAAATGCAACCCGTTAAGCCGAAGTGGTGGAACTGGTAGACACGCCATCTTGAGGGGGTGGTGGGCGACAGCCCGTGCGAGTTCGAGTCTCGCCTTCGGCACCAACGACAACAAGAAGAGCCCCAAGGATCATTCCTTGGGGCTCTTTTCTTTTGTCCTTACCATTGATCCATACGGAAATTCTCCGTACAACTTGACACCCTCTCCGCAAGACGGCTATAGTTCATTACAGGTACGGCAACAATCCGTACAGAAAGGATAAATTCAGATGGCGACCGCCCGCCTCGATATGCGACTCAATCAGGAGATCAAGGAGAAGGCCGAAAAAGCGTCGGCCCTTTTGGGGATGCGCAGCCTCACCGAGTATGTCGTGCGCCTCATGGAGGAAGATGCCGACCGGGTCATTGCTCGGCATGAGAGCATCACCGTCGAGAACGACGTCTTCGACCGCTTTGTCCACGCCTGCGACAATGCCAAAGAGCCAAACTAGGCGTTGCGCGATGCCCTCCTGCTCACCCGGAAGCATGGGATCAAATGAGTTGGGCAAGAGAATTTGTTGAGCTCGACAAAAAACGCCACGACCGCAGCACCTTCGACTGCGGCGAGGACGAGCTGAACGATTTCATCAAAACCAAAGCCGCAAAACATATGGCGGCCGGGATCAGCCGAACCATGGTCCTTCCGGCCGTCACACCTTTCGCCGACGGGAAATATCCTCTTTGTAGTTTCTACGCTATAGCACCGAGCCAGATCGAGCGGGCCACCCTCCCCGAAGCGCTCGCCAAGAGACTTCCGCACTACCCGATCCCCGTCTTTCTTATCGCCCAGCTCGCGGTCCACAAAGAATACAAAGGAGAGGGTTTGGGCAAGATCACCCTGATCAAAGCGCTGGAGCATCTCTTCAAAGTCAATGCTCACATGAAGGCCTATGCCGTGGTGGTCGACTGTCTCAATCAGGCGGCGCAAGATTTTTACGCAAAATTCGGTTTTGAGATTCTCTGCAGCCACAACGACAGAACCCGAATGTTTATGCCGATGGGAACGGTCGAGCAGCTTTTTCTTTAAAGGCTATGCCCCACCCCGCCGCAGCAACCCAAACAAGAAAAGCCCCAAGGATCATTTCCCCGGGGCGCTTTTCTTTTTCTCCATGGCTTACCCTCCTGAGGTGCGTGGATCAGAGAGGAGGCGTCCCCTCTTTGAAGCCTTTACGGATCTCTGCCCTGAACTCGGGGGTGTCCCTGTAGCCGTGAACGGTTGTTCCGTGTTGAACCACCGCCTCGAGGAGCTCTTCTTCGGTGTTCGCAGAAAGAGCAACTGAGCACTTGATGTCACCGGGGTAATCCCTGCAGTCAATGTACTTGCGTCCCATCGTCTTTCTCCTTTTCCTTGGGGGGAGTGACAGGTCGGGGAGCATCCCCGCCCCGCCTTTTCTGGAGCATCACCTCACATCGCGTGAATTCAGAATGCTCCAGATGAAAAAAAGATGGCCGAGCGTACCGTGGAGTTTCTCCTTGGTAGCTCGGCCATCTAGATGGATTCGTTAGACCCGCCGCTTTCCGTCCCCGCTTCTCAGCGGGTTTGGCTTTATCAAGTACACCCCGATTCTAGCACCGGAGAGCACGTTTCAACAACCCTGCCCCGCGAAAGAATCCGGATAATCGGAAATGTGTCATTGCAAGACCTGACCCAGCACTTTCCAATCAGGTTTGATAGTTTTTTACTTAAGGAAATCTTTGCAACCTGCAAATTCTTTATATTTTTCATACCCTTGAATGCAATAGGCATTAAAATCCGTACTTACGAACCCTTCACTTTTGAGCTTATCCCTGCACTGCTGTTCAACTCGAGCATCCCCTTTTTCGCAGTGCACGGGATTTCCAACGTAGTCGTCAAATCCCCAAAGAAAATTCCACACTGTAGCTTCGCAACCAGCTTTACATGCCTTGACAGCATCAGATCTAACATGCCTTAGGTCGTTAAGAACAACAGACTCACAACTACATTTGCACAGATCGTAGTGGTTATCTTTTCCACAATCACTTTCTTGAACATTGTCAAACTCAGAGATTAATCTTTTAGGGGCCTGCCTGAAATAAGCAGGGGTATTATTTAGACTGTCACCAGATGCCCCACCGACTCTATCCTCAGACATATCTGGAGACGATTTCCCACCATTGGTACCCTTGGTGGCACTGACCACTTCCGAGCCCTTAATCTCCCCCGTCTCTTCTAGCTGCGGAACTGGTTGGTCGACAAGAATGTATTTACTTCTATGCGTTTGATTATAGATGTTCACGCATTGGCTCGGATCATTCTGACAATATTGTGCCCACGAGGAAACATACTGCTTCATCCCATTGAGTGATATTTGATGCTGGCCTAATTCTGAAGATTTGCATGACGAGGAGATAAACTGCTCAATTCCTTCTCCTGTTGCAGGGATCGTCGCTTGTGCACCGCTTGTTGATTTAAAAAGAAAAGACTCTCCTTCCCCTACCATCTCAATAGAAACAAAACTTTCATCATCTCCGCACGGAATTTTCCCTAAACCGATCAAGCCCATTTGCTGAACAGGGAGATCCAATAGCTCTTCTTTGACTATTCGTCCATTGCACGGGTTGCTTGCTTGTGACGTCCCTGTGAATGTCATTCCAGGGCCAAACACTGAGAAATGCTTATATTTCTTTACACCTTGAAACTCAGGAAAAAAGATCGCCTCTTTGGCACTTCCATCGTCACAAGAGAACTTAACCTTATAGCTGAGAAGAAGTAACTCTATGCTCGTTTTGTTCGTAAAACGCAATTCCCCGCCACCTTCTGATGGGTATGAAAAGATTGCGTCATAGAGGGGAGTCGATCGGATTTCTTGTGCATATAGTATTTTTGTAAAAACCATGGCAAATAGGAATATACAAAAAAATGCAGCAAGAGTGCTCACACTCCAATATTTCTTATGGCTCATTGCAGGTCTCCGTACCGCAAGCCGATATGCAGCGACTCCGAGCCTCCTGCATGCTGTTTATATCGTTGCATGCATATGCTTTTGAGAAGAATACTGCGGCACTATAGCAGGCCTCTGTCCGATAATAAAAATCAGTGGTGGTTGACACTCCGGAAGGACACGTGAAACTTATTGTCTTTGACTTTTTAGCCCCCTTACTCGATGAGCTAGAACCAGATGACTGACCGGAGTTTTGAGCTGTATAGCTATTTTTAAGGGCCTGCAGATTCGAGCCCCCAGTCTCCATCACGATATCTGTAGTCAATGCTCCAAACGTCTCTACAGCGGCATCTGCCGGAAGGTCTGCGGCACCAACAGCCACCGCACCAAAACCAATCGCCATGGCCTTGTTCCAAAATTCACCGTCATCCTTCTTCTGTGCTGCCAACTGCCTTTGGCGCTCTAGCTCTTCTTGCTGTTTGCGCCGCTCTTCTTGTTGTTTTTGAAATCCTCTTATTTCTTCTAGCTGCTTCTCTTGTTTCGAATTTTGCTCATAATCAGACGTGGCCTGAACCATAGCTGCAATAAGCTCGTCTGTGAGTCCTGCTTGGTGTAGCTGCTTGATTTCTGAAAAAGAGAAGTCTTTGTAGGGAGCCTTAGCGGACAAAATCTTTGAGGCTAGGAGTTTATCGCTGAACCCATCTTTTCTTAGTTCAAGTATATTATATATCTTCATACCATCTGGGCCGACGTAAAGGATCATATACTCAGGTGGGACATATGATTCTGCTTTAGGGTGGATATTTATCAAATTACCAAACAAACCTACCCTATCTTTTCTTTCTTTTATTAGACTTACTATATCTAGCAATGCGTAGCTTGACTCTTCATACTCACCATATTTCTTTAAAAGATCAAAATAAATTTCAACACTTTTTTCTTTTTTGGCATGGGCAAACTCTTTACCTACGACATTCTTACGTAAATCATCTTCTAAGTAAGAGGATATTCTACTTGAAAGATCATTAATTGCCCCGTAGAAGCAATCAAATGCTTTTCCCTTATGCTCTTCAGTAGAAAAAGCATCATATTTTGAAGATGAGAATTCTACTTTTATCTTCTCCAGAGACTCTTTTTCCATTGTTAAACCATTAAATTTACTAACTGTTACGTCAATGGAAAGTCGTTGTTTTTGATCATTAACAAGAGCGTCCCATTTAACACGATCGACAACAACCAAGTATTTTTTTGCATCAACCACATAATCAAAAGAATCATCTTCAACAACCGTGTTCGGATATACCGAATTAAAAGAAGATATTATTGATTCTCGCAACTTAACTCCAAGATCGACAGTTGGCCGAAACATATCTGGTGGAGGATCATCCCAACACCCATTATTGTTGCACCTAGTAAAAGTTCTCTTAACAATAAGAGTTCTATCTTTTTCATCAAGGGAAAGAATAACCTTGTCATTACTCGTGAATTCTGATTTTTGTCTGTGAGTTTTCAATTTGCTTACATCGGGCGTCATTGAACACCCAGAAACAACAAAAGCTAAAATAAAAAAAAATATTTTCACAATTACCTCCGTCGAACAAAAAATCACAACAAACAGAATCTACCGTGGCCCCATACATTAAGCATCCAATATGACGACGAAAACGTCTGCATCTTTCTCAGCTTCGTTGTCACATGGAGCCATCCCCAACAGGGAGAAAGAAAAGTGGTCAGGTCTTACGATAACACATCCTGCCAGATTGGATCACCGTTCACAGCCTCCCCTTACCGACATGTCAACGCCTCTGGCCCTTCGCCTCCCTCCGACCTTCAAAGTTAACCTGCTACGCCCCCTTTTCCATTGACATCCCAACCCCCGATCTGGTAAACAGACCTTCCTCAACGGGACTCTCCAAATTTCCCCGTTGAACCCTAAGCCGAAGTGGTGGAACTGGTAGACACGCCATCTTGAGGGGGTGGTGGGCGACAGCCCGTGCGAGTTCGAGTCTCGCCTTCGGCACCAAGTTTTCGATAAAGAGCCAGCAACGCCTGTTGTTGGCTCTTTCCCTTTGCGCCGTGGTCAGCCCCAAAAAGGAGGTGCGCCATGCTCTTTATCGACGTCGTTCTGCCGGTCTTCATCATCATCTTCACCGGCTTCGTGCTCGAAAAACGCACCGACCTCGACCTTAAGGCGCTAACCTACAGCTCCCTCTACCTCTTCTCCCCCTGCCTCGTCTTCTCAGCTCTGGTCAAGCAACCGGTCGACCTGACCCTCGCCGCCGATCTCGGCCTCTTCATGCTGCTCTATACCGGAGCGATGCTTCTGCTCTCCTTCGCCTGCGGTCGGCTCTTGCGCTTTGACCGCGAGAGCCGCAGCGCCCTCTCCCTCACCACGGTGATGATGAACGTCGGCAACTTCGGCCTGCCGCTCGCCTTTTTCGCCTATGGTGAAGCGGGGCTCGACGTCTCGATCATGACCTTTGTGCTCTTCAACATCCCTTTGGGGAGCCTCGCCATCGTCATCGCCCAGGGGAGCGGCGCGCCGCTCAAAGAGGCACTGCTCAACACCGCCAAGATCCCAATATTTCACGGGGTGATCCTCGCCTTTATCATCAAGAGCGTCGACCTTGTCATCCCGCCGTTTCTGCTGCGCCCCATCGAACTGCTCGGGCAAGCGGCGATTCCGGTAATGCTGGTGATCCTCGGGATGCAGCTCGCCCGCACCAAGCTCGGCCGCCATGGCCGCTTCTTCACCCTCTCGGCCCTGTTGCGGCTGGTGGCCGCCCCGGCGCTGGCGCTGCTGCTCGCGACCCTGCTCGGTTTCGAGGGGCTCACCCACAACGTGGTGGTGCTGCAGACCAGCACACCGTCGGCCGTCCTCCCCCTCCTCTATGCCATGCGCTTTGGCAGTCGTCCCGATCTGGTCGCCGGGGCAATCTTCGTCTCAACCCTCTTTAGCGCCGTCAGCCTCACCTTGCTGCTCTACATCCTGCACTGACCCGAATAAAAAAGGGAGAGCGCCAAGGCGCTCTCCCTAAAGACTTTCTAGATTTCTCCGGCCCGCACCAGCAGGTTGATCGCCAGCCGATAGGCGTCGGCGGTGGTGAAGCGGCCGTCGCCATCACTGTCAATCTGGGGCAACCGCTGATCTGGCAGGACCACCGGCAGATTTTCGATAAGCGGTGCGACCTGCAGAGGGAAGATGACCTCCCGCTTGGCGGTAAAGAGGACTAATTCAACATCCTGCGCTCCCTTGGCCGGGACGACCCGCACCCACTCTTCACCGTTGGAGGTGCTGCCGGAGCCGAGCAGGCGGGCGTTCTCCACCGCCACCCCCTGAATCGCCCCGACCTCGGCGGGGAGATAGAGGGTTACCTCCTGCCGCCCATCGCTTAAAGGGAAGGAGGGGGACTGGCGGATCCCATCGCGCGTCACCGTAAGCAACACCCGCCAGTCGTCAAGAGTCGCCTCAGCCGCCTCGGCATCGCTCAGGCGCATCCAGAGGGGGCGCAAAAAGAGTTCGCTGCGCTCGGGGTTTTCCGTTCCGACCGCCTCGGTCGCTGAACGGCGCACCTCACGGTAGGCAAGGGGGGCAGGCTCACCGACCGCTTCTGTCACCGGCGGCAAAGGATCCTCAACCACAACCACCGGGGTCGTCTCAGATTTGAGCGTCACCTCGGGGGAACCGGAGAGATTGAGCTCAGAAGTCGCGACAATCTCGGGGATGGTGGCAGCGAGAGTGCCAAAACGATTGGGAAGGGCGGCGCTCACTTCAAGGTTGCTCCCTTCGCCATCGCTCAGGCGTACCCGCATCGCCCGAAACGCCCCTTCACTGAGATTGGTCACCGCACTTAAGCGGGCGATGGTTCCAGCCCCCGAGACCGGGGTATCGCGCAACGCTCCGAGGCGGAGCTGGCCGCTTAGAGCGCGGTTCTCGGCATAACGAAACCCCCGCAGCATCGGGCCGGGATCGACCGTCCCGACCGTCACCTGCATCGAGTTGAAGTAGAGGATGATATCGACCGCGGCGACATCCTGCCACCCTTCGGCCTCGAGCCGGTAACGCCCCTCCCCCTCATCAAGCAGCCGCACCGTCGCAGTCGCGGCAAAGCTGCTGCTGGCGCAGAGAAAGAGCAGCACCCAAACGCAAAGGCACCGGAGAGCCCTTACGGGTCTCACGGCGCCTTCAATACGTGCGTAGCTATTCGGAATCATTACCATCCCCCCTTGTCCATGCACATTACCCGCAGACGCGGCAAAGGTCAAGAGGAGGGGCAGAAGAAACGTTAAACTTCCCTTTTTTTCCGCCACGGCGGGGCGACGCTGAAGGAGTAGAGGACCGGCACCACCACCAGGGTGAGCAGGGTGGCGACCGCGAGACCAAAGATCACCGCCACCGCCATCGGCCCCCACCACTGGGCCGACTCACCACCAACCTCCAGGCTCAGGCTGAAGAAATCGAAGCTCACCCCCACCGCCATCGGCAGCAGGCCGAGGATGGTGGTAATCGCGGTGAGCATAACCGGCCGGAAACGGACCGTACCGGCCCGCACCAGCGCCTCATCGAGAGACATCCCCTTACTCCGCAACTGGTTGATGTAGTCGATCAGGACGATGGCGTTGTTGACCACCACCCCGGCGAGCGATATCACCCCGATGCCGGTCATGATGATGCCAAAGGGGGTGACGGTAACCATCAGACCGAGAAAGACCCCGCTCAGTGAGAGGATGACCGAGGTCATGACGATACAGGCCTGAGCCACCGAGTTGAACTGAGTGATCAGCACCAGCGAGATGAGAAAGATGGCGGTGAGAAATGCCTTGCCGAGAAAGGCCGACGCCTTCTGCTGCTCTTCCTGCTCGCCGGAGAAGGCGATGCGGTACCCGGCGGGGAGATCAAGCCCTTCGAGATTTTTCTGCACCTCGAGCAACACCTCGTTGCTGTTACGACCGTAGGTGTTGGCCGAGATCGTCACCACCCGTTTCTGGTCGAGGTGGCGGATTGAGCCGAAACCGACCCGCAGCTCGACCTGGGCGACGGTCGAGAGGGGGACAGGGTCGCCGCCAAGCGTCGGCACGAGGAGGTTCTCGATGTCGGCGAGCTGCTGCCGCCGCTCTTCGGGGAGGCGGGCGACAATGTCGTACTCATCCTTCCCCTCGCGGTAGACCCCGAGCTTGCTGCCGCTGATCGCCGCCTTGACGGTGTTGGAGATCAGGGCGGTAGAGAGGCCGAGGAGATTGGCCTTCTCGCGATCGACCTCGATGCGAAACTCAGGCTTCGCCTTGGTGAAGTCGTCCTTGAGATCGACCAGTCCCGGCACATCCTTGATCCTCTTCCGCACCTGCTGCGCCAACTCGCCAAGAATGCTGCTCTCTTCACCGCTGATCTCGATGTTGACCGGCGGCCCGGTCGGCGGCCCCTCTTTCTGCTTCTCGACCTTGATCTCGGCGCCGCTGAAGTCGCGCAACGCCTCGCGTATCCGGGCGACAACCTGATTCGACCCTTCATGCCGGTCGGCCCGGTCGACAAAGTCGAGAGAGACCTTGCTGTAATTCGCCTGCAGACTCTCGCCGCCACTGTCGCTGCTGGCGGTGCCGACCTCAGCGATAACGAAACGTAGATCCTGTTCGTCTTTAGCGATCTCTTCGACCTTTTGTGCCATACCGTTGCTGGTGGCGAGATTGGTCCCCTCCGGCGCCTTGATTTCGACGTAGGCCCGATTCGGCTCGGTGTCGGGGAAGAGCTCAACCCCATGGCCGAGCACCCCATAGAGGGTCACAATCCCGATGAGAAAAGCAAAGGAACCAAGGAGCACCCAGCCGCGACGCCGCAGGGCAACCTCAAGACTGCGACGATAAAAGGCGATGGTCCGGCTCTCTTCTGGCAGCGGGTGCCCTTCACGCCCCCCCAACCGCATGAAGGCGGCGCAGACCACCGGGTTGATCACCAGGGCGACAAAGAGCGAGGCGCTTAAGGTGACAATCAGGGTGATCGGCAGGTACTTCATGAACTCCCCCATGATCCCCGGCCAGAAGATCATCGGGAAGAAGGCGCAGAGGGTGGTGATGGTTGAGCTGATGACTGGCCAGCCGACCTCGGAGGCCGCAATACGCGCCGCCTCGATGCGCCCCGTCCCCTCCTCCATGTGGCGGTAGATGTTCTCGACCACGACGATGGCGTTATCAACCAGCATCCCCAGCGCCAGAATCAGGCTGAAGAGGACGACCATGTTAAGAGTGATGCCGAGCGCCTGCAGAATGACAAAGGAGATCAGCATCGAGAAGGGGATGGCGAGCGCGACAAAGAAGGCGTTGCGTAAGCCAAGGAAGATAAAGAGGACCGAGACGACGAGCAACAGGCCGGTGAGGATGTTGTTCTCAAGCTCGGTCACCATGCGGCGGATATCTTTTGACTGGTTCAGGGTCACCGAGAGCTCGACCCCGTCGGGGACGAGGGTGCGGGCGACCTCGAGCAGGCCGAAGACCTGGTCAGCGACGGCGATGATATTCTCGCCGGTGCGCTTCTTGATCGCCAGAGTGATGGTGTCGCGGCCGTTGAGGCGGGCATGGCTGGTGCGGTCCTCGTAGGTGTCGCGCACCGTGGCGATATCCTTGAAATAGATCGGCTTCTGCTCGCGGGAAAGAAGAACGAAGTTGTCGATTTCATCCGGGTCTTCGATCTCACCGGGGAGCCGCAGCAGGTACTTCCCCTTGCCGATATCGATGCTGCCGCCGGGGATGTTGACGTTCTCCTGCGAGATGGTGCCGAGGATATCGGCGAAGGAGAGACGGTAGGCGGCGAGGCGCTCGGGGTCGAACTCGACCCGGATCTGTCGTTCCCGCGCCCCGGTCAAGACAACGTCGAGAACACCGGGAATCTCTTCGATGCGATCCTCGAGCCGCTCCGCCACCTCTTTGAGGACCGTCTCGCCAAGGTCGCCGGAGACCGAGACCATAAGGATCGGGAACTCGGAGAGGTTCACCTCGAGGATCGAAGGGTCGTTCTCGAGATCGGTGGGGAGATCCCCCTTGGCCTGATCGACCTTATCGCGCACCCACTGCAGGGCGTTGTCGATATCGACATCGGTCTTGAACTCGATGGTGATCATCGACGACCCTTCGGCGCTCACCGAGCGGATCTCCTCCACATCCTTGAGCCCTTTGAGCTTACGCTCGATGGGGAGGGTGATGAGAGTCTCAATATCGCCGGGGGCGACCCCCTCGTAGGGAGTAACGACGAGGACATAGGGGACGGTGATGTCGGGGGTCGACTCCCGCGGCAGGACGATGTAGCTGTAGATCCCGGTAATCACCGCGATCACCATCAGGGCAAAGATGGTGCTGCGGTGCGAGATGGCGGCGTTGGAGATCAGCATTTTAGCGCTCCACCACGGTCACCACCGCCCCGTCGCTGAGCAGATGCTGCCCCTTGACAATGAGGCGCTCGCCACCGACAAGACCGTTGCGCACTTCGACCAAATCGTCGACCACCGTCCCGGTCTGTATCGGCTGCAGGCGCGCCTTGCCTTCCATGTCCAGAAAGACAACCTTTTCGCCATCACGATCGACCACGGCGTAAAGGGGGATGACGACCACGTCGCTTAAGGCACGGCGGATAAAGGAGACCCGAACGATCATCCCCGGCCGCAGCCGACCTAAGGCGTTATCAACCTCGAGCTTGGCGCGGTAGGTGCGGGTCGAGGGATCGGCGGTGTAGCCAAGGTGGAGGATGGTGGCGGGAAACGCTGCCGTATCGTCAATCCCTTCGATCACCGCCGGGACCAGCGCGACCTCTTCGCCGACCTTGAGAAAGGAGATATCCTTCTCCGGCACATCGACCAGCACCTTGAGGCGATCGATCTGCACCACCCGCGCTGCGGCGGTGCCGACCGGCACGTACTCACCGCGATCGACATAGAGACGATCGAGCCGCCCGGCGACCGGGGAGCGCAAGAAGCTGTTGTCAAAAGCGACCTGCGACCGCTTGAGATCGGCCGCCGCCGCCTCGACTGCGCTGCCGGCCGCTTCGCGCTCCTGCTCGCTGACCAGCTGTTGGGAGAAGAGACGCTCAAGCCGCTGCTGCTGCCGCAGGGCGAGGTCATAGGCGACCTGATCGCGGTTGAGGTTCGCCTCGTAGGTCTCGGGATCGATGCGCAGGATCGTCTCCCCCTTGGCGAGGGATGCTCCTTCGTCGACCTTGATCCGCCGCACCGCCCCGGCAAGTTCGGCCGAGAGGGTGAGATCTTCCCACGCCTCAAGGGTTCCCGGCAGAGTGAAACGTTCGGTGAGGGATTGGCGCTCAACCGTCGCCACCGAAACATTGTTGACCTTGGCCGGCACCGCCGTGGCGACTGCCGGAGCCGCATTGGGCGCCTCGCCGGAACAAGCCGCCATAAGGAGAAGGTAGGCCATACCGGCGCCACGAACAAAGAGAGAAAGACAGGTCATATCTAGAGCTCCTCGCGCTCGGAGGTAAGAAAGATCGAAAAGGTCTCAAGGTTGTCACCGGTGGCGCCACGCAGCGCCGCGGCGGCACGGGCGAGGTCGGCCGCGGCGGTGAGTTGCGTCACACTGGCATCAACCATTTGCTGCTGAAAATCGATGAGACGAAAGGTGTCGGAGAGCCCCTCGTCAAGCCGGGCCTGTTCATGGGCGAGGGAGAGCCGTGCCAGTTCAGCGTAGCGCTGCGCCGCGGCCAGCCGTGCTTCACCGTGCTGCCAACGCAGGATGCTCGACTCGACCTCGCTAACGATCGCGGTCTCAAGTTGCTGCAGCTGAAGCAGCGCCTGACGCTGCTCCTGCTGGCGCTGCACACGTTTCTGCCGCGCCGCCCGATTCCCCAGCGGGTAGGAGAAGGTCAACCCCGCCGACCACTGGTAGCCGTCGGCGACCGCCATGCTCCCGAGACTGCCCCCCCGACCGTCGGCGTAGCCCCCCGTCCCCTCGCCGGAGAGGCCATTGACCCCAAGCGTCGCCTCGAGATCGAGACGGGGAAGCAGCGCCTGCTGCGCCTGCTCAAGCTGCAGCCCCTGTTGTTCAAGGGCGAGACGCTGCTGCTCAAGATCGGGGCGCAGTCTCAACGCCCGCGTTGCCGCCGCGGCAAGATCCGCAGGCGCCACCGGGGTCAACTGCGCCAGATCAGCGACCGTCAGCATGCTCGCCGCACGTCCCGGTGGCGGACCGAGCAGGGTCGCCAAGGTCTGACGGGCGAGATCACGTTGCTGCTCGACGATCACCCGTTGCTGCGTCCGAGCCGCCAGCGCCGTTTCGGCCTGCTGCACCTCGCCCAGAGCGATGATCCCGGCCTCGAAGCGGCGACGGTTGGCCCCCAGAAGCTCTTCGGCGAGGTGCTCCCCCTCTTGCTGCGCCGCCACCTGTGCCTGCGCCTCGGCGAGATCATAGCAGGCACTCTCGATGGCGCTCACCAGCAGACGGGCCCGGTCGCGATAACCGAGCAGCGCCTGCTCTTGCCGACTCTTCGCCAGCTGCAGCTCAAGGGTCGTCGCGGCCGCGCCACGATCACGCAGCAGCGGCTGACTCAGCTGCAGCAGCAGGACGCTACGCTCCTCGGGGTCGATCAGGCTGGTGCTCTCGGCGGTCGCCTGGAGCTGCTGCAGGACAAGGCTGGCGTTGCCACCGCTCTGTAGCCTCTTTTCCATCCCCACCGAAAGCGCTTCTTCACGACTGAAAAGGGTTTCGGCTGGAGTGAGGGTCGAGGCGAGCGGGGTACGACTCCCTGTGCTTGAGAGGGTGGCGAAGAGGGTCGGGTCAAAAGCGGCCTCTTCCGTCACCTTTGCGGCGGTCGCCAAAGGGATGGAGAGCGCTTCGACCTTCACCGCCAAATTGTGGGAGATGCCGAGCTTCAACGCTTCCTGCAGGGTCAACGGCGACTCCTCGCCCCAAACGGTCGCGGGGAGAAGAGCCAGCAGGACTAAAAAGAAAAATCGGGTCATGGCAAAAGACTCCGGCGCGCAGGGACGCGCCTTTCGTGGTTACGGGGTTGCGACCAGAGCGCGGATCGGCTCAAGCACCGCTGGCGGCAGCGGCTGCGTCAGCGTACCGTTGCCGAGTCCGGCCAACGCCTGCTGCAAAAGCGCCCTCAGCGCTTGCGACTGATCTTCGTGGGTGGTGCTGTAACCGCTGTACCAACCTGAAATCAGCAGGAGGTAGAGGGCGTAAAAATGGACGGTAGCGAGCAGGGGATCGCAGTCGGGGTGAAGCTCGCCCCGCGCCTTGCCAGCGATAAGGATATCCTGTACCGTTTTGAGATAGCGCCGATCGAGGTCGCGCGAGAGGTTCCGGTTGGCCTCGCTGGGAAAGGTGAGCTCCCGCACCAGTTGGCGCCCGAATTCGGCGTTGGCAGTGATGAAGCGAAACTGGCTGAAAAAGAGGGTGTGGAGCTGCTCGAGTAGCGGCGCGTCGCTGTTGTGGGTGGTGCTGACGGCAGAGAAAGAGTAGTCGATCTGCTCTTCGCAGAAGGCGAAGAAGATTTCGAGCTTGGTGCGAAAGTAACCGTAGATTGTCCCTTTGCCGATCCCGGCGGCGCGGGCGAGCTCATCAATGCTCGTCGCTTCGAAACCCTTTTCACCAAAGAGACGGATCGCCGCATCAATGATCGCCTGACGGGTCTCCCTTTTTTTACGAGCTCGAACCCCTTCTTGCATCCACGCCTCTCCACGTTTTAAAAATTCGACCGTGGTCGGAATTCTAAAAAAGGAGACGCCCCTTGTCAATCATCATCCCCTTCTTGACCCGTTTTTTTCCCTGCCGTATGGTGAAAGAAAATCATTTCGGGGAGTCAGACCATGG